>JANPOW010000123.1:0-17988 GCA_031428185.1 Betaproteobacteria bacterium
GCTGCGCTCTCCGGCGCCAGCAACCTCGCCACAGCCTTGTTCTTGAATGCCTGTCCGTATCGAGCCAAGTCCGTCCTTCATCGCCGCCCCCTGGGTTGATCTATGGAGGCGACAACTATTCTGACGCGGGGGGCAGGCCGCCAGCACCTTCGCCCTCAACTCATCAGAATGGCGCCGCCTTGCCGCCCTTGTCCCCGTTTGCATGGTGTCCACCTCCAAAATAGGTGGACACCTTCGCCGACGCTTTGGCGTCAATCAAGATGGGATGGCTGGCCGGTTACCGCCGTGCAACTGAAACGGCCCGAAAGCCGTCGGTCAAATAATAAGCGGCCCGAAGGCCGCTTGGTGCTTGCGCAGTGCGAAGTTCAGCCCGCGTCGGCCACCACCTTGACGGTGATCTCGACCACCACATCGGTGTGCGTGGCCACCGAGACCGGGTGCTCGCCCACGGTCTTGAGCGGGCCCACCGGCAGGCGGACTTGCGATTTGGCCAGGTCGAAACCCAGTTTCTTCAGGCCGTCGGCGATGTCGGCATTGGTGACCGAGCCAAAGAGGCGACCATCGACACCGGCTTTTTGCGCGATGGTGACGGTCTTGCCGGCCAGCTTGTCGCCCTCAGCTTGGGCAGCGGCCAATTTCTCGGCAGCGCCTTTTTCAAGCTCGGCCCGGCGCGCTTCAAACTCGGCAATGGCCGAGGTGGTGGCACGGCGGGCTTGCTTGGTGGGGATCAAAAAGTTGCGGGCATAGCCGTTCTTGACCTTGACCACATCGCCCAGGTTGCCCAGGTTGGCGACTTTTTCGAGCAGGATGATTTGCATGAACGCTGCTCCTTAGACGCGGTGCTGGTCGCTGTAGGGCACCAGAGCCAGGAAGCGGGCGCGTTTGATGGCAACCGTTAGCTGGCGCTGGTAGTAGGCACGGGTGCCGGTCAGGCGGGCTGGGGTGATCTTGCCGGTCTCACCGATGAAGTCCCGCAGCACGTCCACGTCCTTGTAGTCAATCTCGACCACATTGGCGACGGTGAAGCGGCAAAAGCGCTTGCGCTTGAACAGCAGCGACTGGGTATTGCGCTTGGGCTTGCGGTCTTTGGAAAACTTACCTTTACCTCTGGGCGGGGGCATGGTGTACCTCTTTCAAGTGCGTGCCGGGTGTTTGAAGCCCGGCTGACCAGACGTGATGTCGGGCCGTGGATTGGATGACGAAGATTCGGGAGACAACTCAGACGACAACGCGGGTGCCGCGGCACCAGGGGTCAGCGCAGTGATGTGAAACAACAGGCCACGTCCGTTGCGGGCTGATGCCAGGAAGCCGCCAAACAGCGCAAAACTCCCCAAAACCAGCAAGCCAAGAGGCCGTGCGATGGCGCCAATGGCCAGTGCTTTGATCTCTAGCGAGACCTTGCGTGGCTGCCCGTCTTCGGTCAACGTCGACTCATGTTGGAGCCGGCAGTCGATGGCCGCAAGACCGGCTGGCGTGTACCGCACAACACCCCGCTCCACCAGTTGCGCGCTCAGAACCATGCGGTTCATCGGCGCAACAGCAAGGTCGGGCACTGCGGTGTCAATCAGGCGCTGGCCTCCGCCTGGTGGGACGACTTGCGGGATTCTTCTTTCTCGACCGCCTTCATCATCACCGATGGGGTGGTCTCGGCCTTGTCCTTCAACACGGTCAGGTGGCGCAGCACGGCGTCGTTGAACTTGAAGCCGGTTTCGATTTCAGCCAAGGTTTCCTTGGTGCATTCGACGTTCAGGCACACGTAGTGCGCCTTGCCCAGTTTCTGGATCTGGTAGGCCAGCTGACGCCGGCCCCAGTCTTCAACCCGGTGCACCTTGCCAGCAGCGCTGGTGACGGTGGACTTGATGCGTTCCAGCATGGCTGGAACCTGTTCGCTCTGATCCGGGTGGATCAACAGCACGATCTCGTAATGACGCATGGACACTCCTTGTGGTTTCCGGGGATCGGAAGCTGCCTGGTTAGCTTGCCGGCACGAGGCATGTCTCGGGCCGGCTTGCGCGTCGGTTGAACCAATTCAGACTTGAATCAATTCACCAGTGCAGCAAAGGGAAAGCCGGCGATTATAGCGCGGACGGCGGGCCGGACCGGCGGTCCTCGTCACTCAACGGCCCGGGCAGGCGCAGCGCGTCAACCACGGCCAGCTCAACGTCGGCCGGCGGCCGGGTCAGCAGGCTGACCAGCCACAGCGCGGCCCCGCCTGCCGGCACGCCAAACACACCTGCCGACATCGGGTCGATGCCCAGCCAGCGGCCATCACCAACCACATCACCCAGCACCTCCCCCAGCCCCAGCCAGGTGCGTGGCCCGGCCAGGTTGCGCGCCATGTACCAGACACACACGCCCACCCCCACCAGCATGCCGGCCACCGCACCGGCGCGGTTGGCGCGGCGCCAGAAGATGCCCAGCACCAGCGCCGGGAAAAACGCCGCTGCCGCCAGCGAGAACGCCGCCGTGACAAACGGCAGGATGTTGGCAATGCGCAGCGACGCCACCCAGGCTGCCAGCACCGCCGTCAGCAGCACCAGCATCTTGCTCAGCATCACCCGCTTGATGGGAGATGCGCGGGGGTTGACACTGCGGAAGAAAAAATCATGCGACAGCGCGTTGGAGATGGTCAGCAACAAGCCATCGGCCGTGGACAGCGCCGCCGCCAGCCCACCTGCGGCCACCAGGTAGGTCACGACCAGCGGCAGGCCACCCAGCTCTGGCGCGGCCAGCACGATCATGTCGCCACCCAACTGCAGCTCGGCAAACTGCAGCACCCCGTCGTGGTTGATGTCCTGCACCGACACCAGCGACGGATTGAGCTTGTTCCAGCGCAAGATCCAGTCGGGCAGGCTGCCGAATGAGGTGCCCACCAAATCGGTGAACACCTGGTACTTGACCATCACCGCCAGCGCCGGCGCGCTGATGTAGAGCAGCACGATGAACAGCAGCGCCCAGCTCACCGAGCGCCGCGCGTCTGCCACGGTGGGCGTGGTGTAGTAGCGCGTCAGCACGTGCGGCATGGCGGCGGTGCCCAGCATCAGGCAGAAAACCAGCGCCAGAAAGTTGGCGCGGGCAGCGGTGTCGCTGCGCTTTGACGCGACGGCGCCTGCCGCTGGCCCAGACGCAGCAGACGATGCTGCGACCGCTGCAGCCGCCTGCGGCGCCAGGCCGGCCAGCGGCCGTGCTTGCACCTGGGCCTGCTCCAGTTCCCGCTGATAGACCACCCGCGCCTCAGCCTCGGTGCGTGGCATACGCTCCAGCCGGCGTTCGGCCTGCTGGATGCGGGCCAAGGGCGCGTTGTCGCTGCGCATGCGCTCCACCTCGGCAGCCAGCTTTTGGCCATCGCCCAGCATGGCGGCCGGCACGTCACGCAGTTTGCCGGCGATGTCCTCCACACGCTCGACCAGCAGGCGGCGCACTTGCAGCTCAGCCGGGTCCACCAGCAGTTGCGCCTCACGCTGGCTGACCACCGCCAGTTGCTGGTTGTAGTTGAACATTGGCAACCAGGAGCCGGTCTGGTGCAGCCCCAGCCAGACCACCGGCACGGTGTAGGCAATGATCAGCACGATGTACTGCGCCACCTGGGTCCAGGTGACGGCGCGCATGCCACCCAAAAACGAGCACACCAACACCCCGCCCAAGCCGACAAAAATTCCGATCTCGAAGCTGAAACCCGTCAGGTGCGAGGTGATCAGCCCCACGCCGTACACCTGCACCACCACGTAGACAAACGACACCAGCACAGTGGCCGCCGCGCCAATCAACCGGGGCGCGCTACCGCCGTAGCGGGCGTTCAAGAAATCGGGGATGGTGAACTGGCCAAAGCGGCGCAGGTACGGCGCCAACAACACCGCCACCAGGCAGTAACCCCCCGTCCAGCCCAGGATGTAGGCCAGGCCGTCAAAGCCTTGCAGGTACAGCACACCAGCGGTGCCGATAAAGGACGCGGCCGACATCCAGTCGGCCGCAATCGCCATGCCGTTGTAGACCGCCGGCACACGCCGGCCGGCCACGTAGTACTCGGTCTCATCGGTGGTGCGGCTCATCAGGCCGATGGCCGCATAGACCAGCACGGTGGCAATCAGGAAGCTGCCACCAATCCAGGTGCGTGGCCAGCCATTGCGCTCCAACACCGCCAGCAGGCCGATGAACAGCGCCACGCCCAGCGTGAACAGGGCGTAGCGCCGGTGCAGGCGGCGGCTGAAACGCCGCGTCAGCTCAGCGCTGCCGGGGGCTTGGTTGGGCATGCGGGCCCACAGCGGCGTGAGGTGAGGGCCGCAAGATCAACACGCTCAGTGCGACGCCAGCCGCAGCCAGGTGTCGACCACCGAATCCGGGTTGAGCGAGATCGACACAATGCCCTCGGCCGCCAGCCAGTCGGCAAAGTCAGGGTGGTCACTGGGCCCCTGACCGCAGATGCCGATGTATTTGCCGGTGGCGCGGCAGGCCGCAATGGCACGGCTGATCAAGGCCTTGACAGCTGGATCACGCTCATCAAAGTCAGCCGCCAGCAGCGGCATGCCCGAGTCCCGGTCCAGCCCCAGCGTGAGTTGGGTCAAGTCATTTGAGCCGATGGACATGCCGTCAAAGTGCTCCAGGAACTGCTCGGCCAGGATGGCGTTGCTGGGCACCTCACACATCATGATCAGGCGCAGGCCGTTCTGGCCCCGCGCCAGGCCACGGTCAGCCAGCAGTTGCGCTACACGTTCTGCCTGGCGCACGGTGCGTACAAACGGCACCATGATCTCCACGTTGGACAGGCCCATGTCGTTGCGCACCCGTTTCAGCGCTTCGCATTCCATCGCAAACGCATCGGCAAAATCACCGCTGATGTAGCGCGACGCACCACGAAAGCCCAGCATCGGGTTTTCTTCATCCGGCTCGTAGCGTGAGCCACCGATGAGTTTTTTGTACTCGTTGGATTTGAAGTCGGACAGCCGCACGATCACCGGTTTGGGCCAGAAGGCGGCGGCAATCGTTGCGATGCCCTCCACCAGTTTGTCGACATAAAACGCCCTGGGTGAGGCATGACCACGTGCCACCGATTCCACCGCTTTTTTCAGGTCGGGGGCGATGTTGGGGTAATCGAGGATGGCCTTGGGATGCACCCCGATATTGGTGTTGATGATGAATTCCAGCCGCGCCAGCCCCACCCCGCTGTTGGGGATTTGCGCAAAGTCAAACGCCAGCGACGGGTTGCCCACGTTCATCATGATCTTGACCGGGCAGTAGGGCAGCTCACCCCGGGTCACCTCGGTCACCTCGGTTTCCAGCAAACCGTCGTAAATGAAGCCGGTATCACCCTCGCTGCACACCACGGTCACCAGCGCGCCGTCGGCCAGGGTCTCGGTGGCGTTACCACAGCCCACCACCGCCGGGATGCCCAGCTCGCGGGCAATGATGGCCGCGTGGCAGGTGCGGCCACCCCGGTTGGTGACGATGGCCGAGGCGCGCTTCATCACCGGCTCCCAGTTGGGGTCGGTCATGTCGGTGACCAGCACATCGCCGGCCTGCACCGTGTCCATTTCGGCCAGGCTGGACACCAGCCGCACCGGGCCGGTGCCGATCTTCTGGCCGATGGCACGGCCCTCGGCCAGCACGCTGCTGCGGCTGGATGGGTCACCCTTGAGCTTGTAGCGGTGCTCGGGCTGGCCTGCGGCCTGGCTTTTCACCGTCTCGGGCCGGGCCTGCAGGATGTAGAGCTTGCCGTCTTCACCGTCTTTGCCCCACTCGATGTCCATCGCCCGGCCGTAGTGCTGCTCGATGATCAGCGCGTACGTGGCCAGCTCGGTGACCTCGGTATCGGTCAGGGAGTAGCGGTTGCGCTGCTCGGGCGGTGTGTCCACCGTGCGCACCAGCTTGCCGGTGGCCAGGCGCTCGGCGTCCGGCGCAAATTCCATGCGGATCAGCTTGGACCCCAGGTTGCGGCGGATCACCGCCAGCTTGCCGGCCTTGAGCGCGGGCTTGTGCACATAGAACTCGTCCGGGTTCACCGCGCCCTGCACCACCGTTTCACCCAGGCCGTAACTGCTGGTGATGAACACCACGTCCTCAAAACCGGATTCGGTGTCGATGGTGAACATCACCCCGGCTGCGCCCACATCGGACCGCACCATGCGCTGCACACCGGCCGACAAGGCCACGTCGTGGTGGGCATAACCCTTGTGCACGCGGTAGCTGATGGCGCGGTCGTTGTAGAGCGAGGCAAACACCTCTTTCATCTTGTGCAGCACGTCAGCGATGCCATGCACATTCAGATAAGTCTCTTGCTGGCCGGCGAAGGATGCGTCGGGCATGTCCTCGGCCGTGGCTGAGGAGCGCACCGCAAAGCTGGCGCCCGGGTGGTCCTGGGTCAGCGCCGCAAAAGAGGTGCGCACTGCCGCGTCAAACTCTGGCGGGAAGGGTGCGTCGATGACCCACTGGCGGATCTGCGCGCCGGCGGCGGCCAGCGCATTCACGTCGTCGGTGTCCAGCGCGTCGAGCCGGGCATTGATCTTCTCTGTCAAGCCAGCGTGCGCCAAGAATTGGCGGAAGGCCAACGCCGTGGTGGCAAAACCACCCGGCACCCGCACACCGGTGGCAGCCAACTGGCTGATCATTTCGCCGAGGCTGGCGTTTTTGCCACCAACCACCTCGACGTCAGTCATTCTCAATTGTTCAAACGGCACGGCCAGGGCGGCCGCCAGGGGAGGCGATGACATGGGGAGGCTCCGGGATGGTGGGAAATCGGTGCTGTCCGGCAAACGGCGCGGCGGCTGGTGCCAGAGCGCGCCGAGGCTGGCCGAAGCCGGCCACCCTCCGAGGCGGTCAAGCAACGTGGCAAAGCCACACTTGCTTGAGCGGTGCCGGCGTCATGGCAGCCCACGGCTGCGCTGATCAACGGGCGTGATGGGCAGGCGGTGGGCATGGCGGCAAGGCAGTCAGCGGCGGCGCGGAGCGGCGGTCATGGGCCGGATTCTACGGACCCAGCCCCTATCATCTTGACGGCCCGCCCGCCCCCAACCGCCAAATTCCTACACGCCCATGCCCAACCGCAGTGTGTTTTTTGTGTCTGACGGCACCGGCATCACTGCCGAGACCTTTGGCAATTCGATCCTGGCGCAGTTCTCCGCCAAACCACGCCATGTGCGCCGGCCGTTCATTGACACGGTGGACAAGGCCCAGGTGGTGCTGGACGAGATCAACCAGGTGGCCGACGCCGAGGGCAAGAAGCCGATCATCTTCATCACCCTGGTGGACGATGCCGTGCGCCAGATCATCACCAGCCCGGATTGCCGCGGCCTGGTGCTGGATATCTTGCGCGCGTTTGTGGAGCCACTGGAGGTGGAACTGGGCCTCAAGAGCAATCACCGGGTGGGGCGCTTCTCGGACGCGGCCAAGAGCAGCGAGTACAACGACCGCATCGAGGCGATCAACTTCTCGCTGGCGCACGATGATGGGCAATCGGCGCGCAACCTGGCCAGTGCCGATGTGATTTTGCTGGGCGTCAGCCGCAGCGGCAAAACACCTACCAGCCTGTATCTGGCCATGCAGCATGGCATCAAGGCCGCCAACTATCCGCTGATCCCGGAGGACTTTGAGCGCCACAAGATCCCGTCATCGCTGGCGCCGTACATCAGCAAGTGTTTTGGTTTGACGATTGACCCCGAACGGCTCTCGCAAATCCGCAATGAGCGCCGGCCCAACAGCAAATACGCCGCGCTGGACAACTGCCGCTACGAGGTGCGCGAGGCCGAGGCCATGATGCGGCGCAGCGGCGTGGCCTGGCTCAGCTCCACCCACAAGTCGATCGAGGAGATCGCCACCACCATCCTGCGCGACATCCGGCCCGACCGGTTGATCTACTGATGACGATGGCAACACCCATGCGCCGGATCGAGCACCCCGGGCCTGTGGCCGCCCAGCGCAACAGCGTGGTGGCCGCCCGGGTGCGGCGGCAAGACTGGCTGCTGCCGGCCAATACGGCAGCCAGCACGCTGCGCACCACGCTGGCCACCGCACTGGCCGGCAGCGGTGCGGCCAGCGCAGTGCTGACGCTGGGCAGTGGCAAGCTGTTTCCGTTCAGCCATGTGATGCCGGCGCTGTCCACCTCGCCTGAGCACGCGGTGTATTTCAGCGCCACCTTTGTCGCCGATCAACCGGTGCAGCTGCAATGTGCCACCGTGACGCTGGGCTGGCGCGGCACCACCCCCTGGCTGCACTGCCACGCCACCTGGGCCGGTGCGGACGGCCGGCAGCACACCGGCCACCTGCTGCCAGACGATGTGGCGTTGGCCACGCCGCTGCAAGCCACGGCCTGGCTGCTGGATGGCGCTGCATTTGTGGTGCAGGCAGACGACGAAACACGCTTCACGCTGTTCCAGCCGGTGGCCTTGCCTGGCACGGACCACAGCGCCGGCGCCACCGGCCGCCCTGCCCTGCTGGTGCGCCTGGCGCCCAATGAGGATGTGTGCACCGCGCTGGAATCCATCTGCATGCAGCACGGCATCACCCGGGCCCAGGTGCGTGGTGGTGTGGGCAGCACCGTGGGTGCGGTGTTTGACGACGGCCGGTGCATGCAGCCGTTCGTCACCGAAACGCTGGTGCACCGCGGTTGCGTCCGGCCCGGGCCGGATGGCCAGCCGCAGGCCCAAATCGACGTGAGCATGGTGGACCACACCGGTGGCCAGGCCAGCGGCCGGCTGGCGCGTGGCCGCAACGCGGTGCTGGTGACGTTTGAACTGGTGCTGGAGCCGGACTGAGGCTGGCCTGTCAACTGGGCGGCGCCCGCCAACCCGGCATCGGCCAGCCGTCACAAAAACCCGATCGAGATCCAGGGCACAAAGGCAACGATCACCGTGCCCACCAGCAGTGCCAGCAGGTAGCCCACGATGGGGCCGATGCCCTCATCCGGGTTGACGCGGCCGATGGCACAGGCGGCGTAATAACCCACACCCAGCGGTGGCGCAAACAGGCCCAGGCCCATCGAGAGAATCACCACCATCGCGTAATGCACATCGTGAATACCCAACTGGCGGGCGATCGGGAACAACAGCGGGCCAAACAGCACGATGGCCGGGATGCCCTCCAGCACCGAGCCCAGCACGGTGAAGGCCAGGATGGACACCACCAAAAACATCGGCGCCCCACCCGGCAACCCGGCCATGGTCTGCGCCAGCAGGCGCGAGAAGCCTGACTGCGTCAAGCCCCAGGCCATGGCCGTGGCGGTGCCGATGATCAACAGAATGGCGCCCGACAGTGCTGCGGTATCGACCAACATCGGCCCCAGCCGCCGCCACGGGAACTGGCGGTACACCAGCACCCCGGCAATCACCGAATACGCGATGCCGATGGTGGACACCTCGGTGGCGGTGGCCACACCCTGCACCACCGCTGCGCGGATGACGAATGGCAAGGCTAGCGCCGGCAGCGCGATGACGAACAGCTTGAGCACCTGGGCCTTGGGTGTGCGCTGCACCTGGCTCAAATCCTCATGCCGGTAACGCCACCAGACCACCGCGCACAAAAACGCACCCAGCACCACCGCCGGCAGCAGACCGCCGGTAAACAGCGCCGCAATCGAGATACCGGTGACCGAGCCAATCGTGATCAGCACCAGGCTGGGCGGCACGGTTTCAGTCTGCGCGCCGGTGGCGGCCAGCAGTGCCACCAGATCGCCCGGCTTGGCACCACGGGCTTTCATCTCGGGAAACAGCGCCGGGGCGATGGCCGCCATGTCGGCCGCCTTGCTGCCCGAAATGCCCGAGACCAGGTACATCGCCCCCACCAGCACGTAGGACAGCCCACCCCTCACATGGCCCAACAGCGCGGCCAAAAAGGCAATCATGGCGCGTGCCATGCCGGTCATCTCGATCAGCAGGCCGAGAAACACAAACAGCGGCACGGCCAGCAGGATCAGGTGCGACATGCCCTCGTCCATGCGGCCCACGATGACCGGCAGCGGCGTGGTGGTGGCCAGCGCCAGGTAGCCAATGGTGGCCAGGCCAAAGCCAAAGCCAATCGGGATGCCGGCAAACACGCAGCCACCGGCCACACCGACAAAAAACACCAGCAGGTTCAAGCGGCCCAGGTCTTTGAACAGCGGCGCAGCCAGCCAGAAAGCGGCCACCAGCAGGGTGATCAGTGCCAGTGCCTGCCACACCGGTTTGGCACCGCCGCCCTCGGTTTGGCCTGCCTGGCGCCACAGCCGCAGCACGCTGAACACGCCCATCAGCCCCAGCCCCACCGGCAGCGCTGCGGCACGCCACAGATTGGACAGCTCTAACGCCGGGGTGGTGATGGCGCGTTCGTCGGCCGCGTATTCCCAGGCCGGCCAAGCCACCAGGGCCAAGAAGGCCAGGCACGCTGCGGTGGCCACGGCCTCCAGCAAGGCCCGCCGCTCGGGCGCTGCCTTGCTGACCAGCGCCGTCATGCGCATGTGTTCACCACGCCGCAGCGCCACCACCGCGCCCAGCAAGGCCAGCCACAAAAACAGGATGGACGCCAGTTCGTCAGACCACAGCAGCGGGCTGTGCAGCAGGTAGCGTGAGACCACGCCGGCAAACAGCACACCGATGTCGGCCAGCACCAGCAGCGCGGCCGGCACTTCCACCAGCCAGCCCAGCCAGCGGTCCAGCTTGGCGGGCAGGCTGTTGTCGGAGGATTCGACCATCAACTGCACTGCCCCAGCCGCAAGCGCAAGACGGGTTGTGGCCAACCGGGGCACCGGCCAAACCCTGGCCAACGGGGCAGGACGCGGTTGCGCAGACAGTCAGACGGCATCTTGAAACGCAACAGGTCGGTCACGGCTTCTTTCGTTCAGTTTCGGCTTGCTTGGCAGCTGCATTGACACGTTGCAGGCAGGCCTGCCGGTCTGACATCGAAACCAGCCGATCGCAGTCCCTGCGCTCTCTGTTTGCGGCTTCGTCATAAGCAATTTTCCCGACCGCCATGCAGGCCGTCAGCATTGCCGTCAGCGTGATTGCTGCGGTGGTTTTCAAAGTGGATCGCATACGAGGGTTCAGGTTGGTGTGCAGAGCTACAGCCACTCTGCGGCATGGATGCTCAGCACCAGTCGGTCACCCGCACGCACTGGCTGACGCACTGGCTGACGCACGGACTGACCCACGGACTGACGCACGGCAATGCATTGGCGCACGGTGGACGATTTCATTGCGGCTGTGCGGGCCGATGAAGATTCGCCCAGTCGACCTTCAGGTATTTCAATGTGGCAGCTGCCGGCGTGCCATACGCCGAGACATCTGTTCGGGCATAGCCAGTCCTGACCTTGATATTGACCAGTCCAAAACGCGCCATGTCCTCAACGTCCAGAAAATACAGATTGCGGGCGTTGTAAGGCTCGATCTTGCCGAACCAGCACAGATACGAATCCAGCGCGATCGCGCCAAAGAAGTCATTTTCAAGCTGGGCGAGGCGGCGCACTTCAGCGAGCGCCACAGGGGTGAGCAGCTTCTTGCCGGTGTCGTGCAGATAGATCAAATGGCCCATGTTGCCGTGCCACGCCACGATACCGAGGCCCGAAATCGACTTCGTTGCTCCCGCTGGAAAAATGTAATTTGCACAGGACGAGAAGCAATCACCCACGACCTCCACATCGAGCTTGCGCGCCAAGATCTCGTGGGCGATCTGCAAGGCCGGCTCCACCAGGCCACCACCGGATGCAATGAGAACTCTCGAGACCCGGTCACGATTGACCGCAGCCTTGAAGTCTTTCGCGGTTGATTCGTTGATGATTCCCCGAATCAATACGGTTTCACCGGAGACGACCAATGGCACAGGGACGCTGGTGGCACAGCCCGCCATCACCAGACCCAGCGACGCGGCAACGAGTGCTTTCATGAGGCTACCCTGCCCGCGGGCAGCGCGACTCACACCAACTTGCCGGTGTACTTCTCCAGCACCGCCCAAGCCTCGTCACCAAACTTCTTGTGCCATTCAGCGTAAAAGCCAGCGGCACGCAGCTTGGCGCGGAACAGCTCGGCGTCGGTGGTATTGAAGGCCATACCCTTGGCCTTGAGATCAGCCAGCAGGCCGTCATTCAACTTCTTGACATCGTCACGCTCCTTCTGGCCAGCAGCGTTGATGTTGCGGGTGACCAGATCACGCAGGTCTTGTGGCAGGCGCTCAAACGATTTTTTGTTGGCCAAAAACCAGAAGCCGTCCCACATGTGGTTGGTGATGGAGCAGAACTTCTGCACCTCGTTCAACTTGGCGGTGGCGATGATGGCCAGCGGGTTTTCTTGCGCGTCCGCCACCTTGGTTTGCAGGGCCGAATAGACCTCGGCAAAGTTGATGGTCAGCGGTGAGGCCTCAAAGGCCTTGAACATCGACACCCAGAACGGGCTGGGCGGGATGCGGATCTTCAGGCCCTTCAAATCGTCGGGCGTGGTGATGGGCTTGGTGCCGGTGGTGATCTGGCGGTAGCCGTTGTCCCAGATTTTCTCGAACGCCATCAAGCTGCTGCTGGCCGCAATCTGCTTGCGCACATGGGCACCCAGCTCACCGTCCATCGCGGCCCAGACCTGGGAATAGTCCTTGAACGCAAAGCCCACACCGCTGATTTGCGCCGCCGGCACCAGCGTGCCCAGGATCAGCGGCGACAGGGTGAAAAAGTCCAGCGCGCCCGAGCGCACTTGCGACAGCATGTCGGTGTCATTGCCCAACTGGTTGTTGGGGAAAACCTGAAAGTCGATGCGGCCCTTGCTCTCGGCGTTGATGGCGGCGGCCATCTCGTTGGCACGCGTATTCATCGGGTGGCTGAGCGGCAGGTTGTTGCCGTATTTGAAGCTGAACTCCGGTGCCGCGTGGGCTTGGCGAATGGACAGTGCTGGCAAGGCCAGCGCACTGGCGCCGGTGATGATTTGGCGGCGGGAAAGGGTCATGGGATGGCTCCGTGGGGAGCTTGGTTGTGTGGAAGGTCGGCGCGCTGATGGTGCCCGGGCGGTGCTTGGGTATGTTCAGTCGGTTTGCACCGGCTGCACGTCGCCGCGTTCGACCAGCAAGCGGCGCACGTCTTGTTTGGTGATCTTGCCGTAGCCGGATTTTGGCAGGGCGTCCCAGAACACCACCTGGCGTGGCCAGCGGTAGCGGGCCAGGCGGCCGTCGAGAAAGGCGATCAAGGCCTCAGCCGTGACGGCGCCAGCGCCGGGCCGGCACACCACCACCGCCACGCCCACCTCGCCCCACTGCCGGTCCGGCATGCCCAGCACCGCAGCTTCAGCCACGGCCGGGTGGGTCAGCAGCACCTCCTCGGCCTCACGCGGGTAGACGTTGCTGCCGCCCGAGATGTACATGTCACTCTCGCGGCCGGTGATGTAGAGCAGGCCGCGTGCGTCCAGCCGGCCAAGATCACCGGTGTGGAACCAGCCACCGCGCAGTGCTTTGGCCGTGGCCTCGGGGTTGTTGTGATACCCCGCAAACACCGCCGGCCCACGCACGCAGATCTCGCCGATCTCACCAGTGGCCACAGCCTGGCCAGCAGCGTCCAGCACCGCCACCTCCATGCCGGTGCGCGGGTAGCCGCAGGCGCCGATGTGGGCGTTGGGGCTGTTGTCATCGGCCGAGTGCAGCCGGGCCGGCAGCACGGTGATGCAGCCCGTCACCTCGCCCAGGCCAAAGTACTGCACCAGCACCGGCCCCAGCTTTTGCAGCGCCAGGCGCTGGTCAGCGCGGTACATGGGCGCACCGGCGTAAATCATGAACTTGAGCGAGCTGTGATCGTGCTGGTCCACCGCTGGATGCTCCACCAGCATCTTGACGATGGTGGGCACAGTGAACAGGTTGCTCACCTGATGTTGCTCGATGAGCTGCCACACCACCGCCGGATCCAGCTTTTCAGACGGCAGCAGCACGGTGGCGGCACCGCGTGCCACGTTGAGCAGCGCGTGGATGCCAGCGCCATGCGACAGCGGCGCCACCGCGATGGACACATCTTGCTCGGTGGTGCCAGGGATCAAATCGGCCAGGTGGTTGGTGACCACAAAACCCATTTGGCCGTGGGTGAGCACCGCCGCCTTGGGCTTGCCGGTGGTGCCGGAGGTGTAAAAAAACCAGAGCGGATCGTCATGCGCCACGGCCACATCGGCGGGCGCGGCGCCCAGGTGTTGCGCGATCAGCGTGGTGTAGCGCAGGCCGGTTGGTGCATCGCTTTGCGTTGAATCGTCAGGCACTGCATCCACCGGCGGCTCCCCCAGCCACACCACTTGCTGCAGCGCGGGCGATGCGGCCAGCACCGCTTCCGCATGCGCGGCAAACAACGGCTCCACCAGCATCACCTTGGCGCCGCTGGACGCACCCAGGTAAGCCACCTCACCCGGCGCCAGGCGGAAGTTGGTGGGCACCCAGACACAGCCCATGCGGAAAGCCGCCCAACCACTCTCAAACAGCGCCAGGTTGTTGCGCGACTGCAGCAGGATGCGGTCGCCTTTTTGCAGGCCGATGGCCCGCAGCGCGGCCACCAGTGCGTCCACCCGGGCGTCGATCTGGGCCCAGGTCCAGTGCTGCTCACCCTGGATCAGCGCGGTGCGCTCCGGCCACAGCCTGGCGGTGTGGCGCAGCAGTTGCGCCAGGTTGGTGGTTTGGGCGGCGTGCATGGGCAAGCTGCTCAGCACGTCAAACCGCTTCCAGCACGCTCAAGTAGTTGGCCACCGCCGCACCACCCATGTTGAACACCGCGCCCAGCTGTGCATTGGGCACCTGCATGGCGCCGGCGGTGCCGGACAACTGCATGGCCGCCATCACATGTTGCGAGACGCCGGTGGCACCAATCGGATGGCCACGCGACTTCAAGCCACCCGACGGGTTGACCGGCAGCCGCCCATCCATGCGGGTCACGCCTTCCAAAATCACCCGCGCGCCCTGGCCATGCGGCGCCAGGCCCATGGCCTCGTACTCCAGCAGTTCGGCAATGGTGAAGCAGTCATGCGTCTCGACAAACTGCAGATCAGCCAGGGTGGCCTGGGCGTCCACCAGGCCACGCTGCCAGGCCAGGGCTGCGCCCTCAAACCGGGTCGGGTCACGGCGCGAGAGTGGCAAATACTCGTTCACCTGGGTGCGTGCGCGCCAGCGCACCGCGGGTGCGGCGGCACCCGCGGTGCGCTCTAGCGACAACACCAGCGCGGCTGCGCCGTCAGACACCAGCGAGCAATCGGTGCGCTTCAGCGGGCCGGCCACGAATGGATTTTTGTCAGATGGTGTGCGGCAAAAATCAAAGCCCAGATCACGCCGCATGTGGGCCACCGGGTTGTTCACACCGTTGGCGTGGTTCTTGGCGGCGATGGCTGCCAGGGCGTCGCTCTGGTCGCCAAAACGCGAGAAATAACCCGCCGCAATCTGGCCAAACACACCGGCAAAACCACCCGGCGTATCACCCTCCTCCTTGACGTAAGAACAGCGCAGCAGCACCTCGCCGATCTGGGCGTTGGGCAGGGTGTTCATCTTCTCGAAGCCCACCACCAACACCCGTTTCAGGCGACCGCTTTGCAGCGCGTCCAGCGCGCCCCAGATCGCCGCTGAGCCGGTGGCGCAGGCGTTTTCAAGGCGCACGGCCGGCACATGGCGCAGTTGGGGAATAGCCATCGCGGCCAACGCGCCGCTGAAATCCTGCGGCACAAAACCGCCGTTGAAATGGCCGATGAAGACACCGTCAATGTCCTCGGGCGCCAGGCCGGCGCTGCTGATGGCCTGCAGGCCGGCCTCACGGATCAGTTGCTCAGCGTCCAGCGCGTCATGCTTGCCAAAGGGCGTGTGGCCCCAGCCGATGATGTGGGGGGTGCTCATGGGGTGGGTCTCCGGTGGGTTGCCGCTGTGGTTGATAGGTCCAGCATGCGGACCATTGCAAGCGCAAGCCAAAAGCCAGGCGTTGCGATTTGGCGGGGATGCTAAGCCTGGCGCGCCGGCAACCACCACCTACCAGCGCTGATCGGCACTGATCGGCGCAAAAACTGGTTCATCATGTGGCCATCTGAATCCGGGTTTATGCCCATGACCCTGATCCCATCGACCCCGCCATCCGTCACCCCGGACGCCACGCCACCAGCCACCGAAACCGCTGGTGCGCAAACCTTGCGGCGCGGCCTGGCGGTGCTGCGCCTGCTCACCCGCATCGGCCCTGGCGGGCTGCGCATGGGCGAGATCGGCCGCCGCCTGGGCCTCAACAAATCCACCGCCATCCGCCTGACCCGCACGCTGGTGGATGAAGGCTTTGTGCTGCATGACCAGACCACCGGCGCCTACCGGCTGGGGCCGGAGGCGTTTGCGGTGGGCCTGGCGGCCGAGCCCAGCTACGCACTGCAGCGCCTGGCAGCACCGGCCTTGCGGGCGCTGGCGCTGGAGTCGGGCGACACGGTGTTTTTCACCGTGCTGCACGGCATTGAGAGCATCTGCCTGTCACGCAGCGAGGGTGACTTTCCGATCCGCAACCAATTGGTCAAGGCCGGTGACCGTTGGCCGCTGGGCGTGGGCGCCGGCAGTTGCGCCATGCTGGCCGCCATGTCGGACGACGACATCGGCCGCATCCTGGCCCGCAACGCCGCCATGCGGGCCGAGCGCTACCCGGGCTGCACCGACAGCGCGATCCAGCGCCTGATCCAGGAGACCCGCAGCCAGGGCTACTGCCTGAACCCCGGCCTGGTGCTGGAGAGTAGCTGGGCCATTGGCGTGCCGGTGTACGACGCGCACAACCGGCCGGTGGCCTCGCTCAGCCTGGCTGCCATCGAAGCCCGGCTGGGCCCGGCCCGGCGTGCTGCACTGGGCAACCGGCTGATGCAAGCCAGCCGGGAGTTGACCGGGCTGCTGGGTGAGGTGGCGGCGCTGGGTGTGGCTTGAGGTGGCCGATTTGGGGAATCGTCTGCGCGCTTGTTGCGGTCGGTCCGGGGCAGCTCAAGGCAATCCGGTGTTGAGCCTGCACAGGCCGACGGTGGGTGACATGGAGGCAGCCGGTCACCCGACGGCCCAGGCCTCGCGCCGCAGCAGGCAGTCTGCCGTGTCAGTAGCTCAGTAGCTCAGTAGCTCAGCAGCACCGGCGCCCGTAGCCAGGGCAGGCCGGCCTGGTTGTTGGCGGTGTGCCGATCAACCCGCAGACCGATGGCCAGAAAATCCAGCCAGTCCTGGTCATCCTCATCGGCTGGCAGCGTTGCAACAGCGTCGGTGGCATCAGCGGCGGCATGCAGCGCCAGCACCGGGTTGAAGGCGGGGCGGTGCTGGCTGGTCAGAGAGGCGTTGGTGTGCATGGCGAGTCTTGGTGGAGTGAACAGGACTGTAGGCAACACCCGCCAGGCGCCACAGCGCAGGATTGAACTCGCAATATGTGCGCAATTCACCTTGCGCCGCAGCGCGCCACAGCGCCAGCCGCGTCATCGGAAGGTAGTGAGGTGGATGCTGGTCTCGGTGCCGCGGATGCCTTTTTGCAGGCGGATGCGCTCCAGCACCTGCGACAAGCCCGCCATCGAGCTGGCACGCAACTCGGCCAGCAAATCCCAGCGGCCGTTGGTGTCGTGCAGCGCGGCCACGCCGGGGTCGCCCAGCAGGCTGGCCACCACCAGCCGGGTCTGGTTGCCCTCCACCTGAATGCCCATCCAGGCGCGAATCTCGTCGGGCTGCGCGTCGGGCCGCAGTTGCACCGTGTAGCCCACGATCACACCGGCTTGCTCCAGCTTGCGCAGCCGGTTGTTGACGGTGCCCCGCGCCACCCCCAGCTTGGCCGCCAGCAACGCCACCGGCCGGCGCGCATCTTGGCGCAGCAGTGCGATCAGGGCCTGGTCGGTGGCGTCGAGGGTCATGCCTCAGGATACAAGCTGCCGATGGCACCGTTCCAGAATGGCGACTTCCGCCACCGCCCGCCCGCCGCCTAGCCCAAGTTTGTCAAATTCCAGCCCAATTCGGGCGGAATCGATCCAAAAACGCACGTAAGTCATTGATTTTATTAGAGTCGGTTTGAAAAAGTGAAATGTAGTGCCATAATAGTTTAATAAAAATAGGCATAAGGCC
>JANPOW010000124.1:0-1732 GCA_031428185.1 Betaproteobacteria bacterium
TTGGCCGCCGGCAGCGTGGCTTGCGCGGCCGTGCCGCTGCCCGCAGTGGCACTCAGGCTGCCCAGGTGGCTCAAGCCCGCAGCAAACCGCTCCAGGCTCAGGCTGTAGGTGCCGAAGTAGAAGGCCGCATTGCCCGAGTGGCTGGTGTTGGGGTCGTAGCTGGTGTTGCTGTAGCCGCTGACGCCGATGTAGAAGCTGCCACCGGCCGGTGCCGTCCAGCGCTGCGCGGTGTTGGTGCTGCCGGGTGAGAAGTACGGCGGGATCAGCAACTGCACGCCGTTGGCATTGAAGATGCGCACGTAGGCGTACAGGTCGGCCGAGTTGCTCATGTTGAAGCTGAGCTGGTCGCCCGCGTTCAGGTTGAGCCGGTACAGGTCCACGTCCTTGTTGTCGGTGCTGGGCAGCTCGCCGCTCAGCTTGATGCTCTGGTTCAGGCCCAGCCCGGTGGCTGTGGCCGTGGCCAGCGTGTCGCCCACGTCGGTGGCGCCTTCGCTCAGGTCGCTCAGTGCGGCAATGGCCACGCCGCTGCTGCGCAGCGTGCTGCTGCCGCCGGCCGTGGACACCACGATCCGGCCCGCGCCCACACCGGCCGGTACGGTCAGGGTGAGCAGTTGCTGGTCGGGTGTGCCGCTGCTGCCGTCCACGATGGTGCGCACGGCAAAGCTGCCCACGCCGCGCCCGTCAATGGTGATGGCCAAGTCGTTGGCGGCAAGCCCGGTGCCCTCAAGCACCAGGGTGTTGCCTGCGGCCACCACGCCGCCCACCGCACGCAGGGTGGGCACGATCTGCAACTGCACACTGGCCCCGCTGCCCAGCACGCTGACCAGCCCGGTGCGCGCCAGCGCGGGCACCACGATGCTCAGGCTCTTGCCGTCCGCGCTGGCGCTGCCCGTGCGGGTGAGTGTGCCCAGCGTGCCGCTGTCGTCGATACCCTGGAACTGCACCAGCGTTCTGTTGCTCAGGCCCTGGCCTGCCAGCACGATGGTCTGGCCGGTCACGGCCGAGGCCACCGCCCCGTCGGCCGGGATGCCCGCCGATGCGCCGCCGAAGATGGCGCTGAACACGCTGGTGGGCTGGGTGCCCAGGCTGGCCCCGCTGATCTCGGCGTAACCGCCTTCAGTGCTGATGCGCACGGGGCCGTCCAGCGTGCGTGGGGCCACCACGTTGATGGTGTTGTTGCGTGCCCCGGTCACATCAAACGGGTACAGGTTGCTGGCCGCATCCACCAGCCCCACCCCGCCGATGCTGATGGTCGAAGCCCCTTCCATGAAGCCCGAGCCTTGCAGGTTGAACAACCCGTCCTCACCCGGGCGGCCCCCGTCGATGCCCGCCAGCGTGGGCACCACTTGCAGCCGGATGCCCGTGCTGGCGCGCAAGGTCTGCGCCGAGTTCACGTCGGGGTAGTTGGCCAGCGTCTCGCGCAGCCGGCTCACGCCGTCCACGCTGACGTCGATCAGGTCCGGCCCGGCGCCTGGGTTGTTGCCGTCCCAGCTGTCGAGCACCAGCAAGTCAAAGCTCAGGGTGTAGCTCTGCCCTGCGGTCAGGCCGCTCAGGTTCAGGCGCTGGCTGGCGTTGTTGAAGCGCCCGCTGAAGCGGCTGAAGGTGGCCACGGCGTCGCTGTTGACCGTGCCGTCGCTCCAGGCCGCGTTGGCCGTGCCGGACTCAAAATTGTCCGCAAACACGGTGGCCGCTCCGCTCTTGACCACCACGTTGTCAATGCCCCAGCTCTCGT
>JANPOW010000125.1:0-5598 GCA_031428185.1 Betaproteobacteria bacterium
CTGTCGCGCCACGACCTGGGCCGCGAAACCTTCTTGAAGCAGGTGTGGGACTGGAAGGCCACGTCCGGCGCCACCATCACCCGCCAGATGCGCCGCATGGGCGACAGCGTGAGCTGGGACCATGAGTACTTCACGATGGACGCCGGCCTCTCAGTCACCGTGACCGAGACCTTTGTGCGGCTGTTTGATGAAGGCCTGATCTACCGCGGCAAACGCCTGGTCAGCTGGGACCCGGTGCTGCGCAGCGCGGTGTCTGACCTGGAGGTGGAAAGCGCGGAGGAAGACGGCTGGCTGTGGCACATCCGCTACCCACTGGTGGACGACGACGGCAGCCTGGCGGCCGCCGGCCTGCCCACCAGCCTGGTGGTGGCCCCCACCCGCCCCGAGACCATGCTGGGCGACACCGCCGTGATGGTGCACCCCGAGGACGCGCGCTACACCGGTTTGATCGGCAAGCAGGTGCGCCTGCCCATCACCGGCCGGCTGGTGCCGGTGATTGCCGATGCCTATGTGGACCGTGCATTTGGTACCGGCGTGGTCAAGGTCACGCCGGCGCATGACCAGAACGACTACCAGGTGGGTGTGCGGCACGGGCTGCCGATGATCACCATCTTCACGCTGGACGCCAAGGTCAATACCGAAGCGCCCGCTGCCTACCAGGGCCTGGACCGCTTTGTGGCGCGCAAGCAGATCGTCGCCCAACTCGACGCCGACGGCCTGCTGGTGGAGACCAAAAAACACAAGCTGCAAGTGCCGCGCTGCGCCCGCACCGGCCAGGTCATCGAGCCCATGCTCACCGACCAGTGGTTTGTGGCCATGGGCAAGCCCGGCCACAACGGCAAGTCGATCGCGCAAGAGGCGATCGAGGCCGTGGATTCGGGCGAGGTCAAGTTTGTGCCCGAGCAGTGGGTCAACACCTACAACCAGTGGATGCACAACATCCAGGACTGGTGCATCAGCCGCCAGTTGTGGTGGGGCCACCAGATCCCGGCCTGGTATGGGGATGCGGGCGAGCTGTTTGTGGCACGCAACGAGGCCGACGCCCGCAGCAAAGCCGATGCCGCCGGCTACAGCGGCGCACTCACCCGCGACCCGGACGTGCTCGACACCTGGTACTCGTCCGCACTGGTGCCCTTCTCCACCCTGGGCTGGCCGGCCAAAACCATCGAACAGGAATTGTTTTTGCACAGCAGCGTGCTGGTCACCGGCTACGACATCATCTTTTTCTGGGTTGCCCGGATGATCATGATGACGAAGCACTTCACCAAAACTGCCGATTGCCCAGAGGGCAAGGTGCCGTTCAAGCACGTGTACATCCACGGCCTGGTGCTGGACGCACAAGGCAAGAAGATGAGCAAGAGTGAAGGCAATGTGCTGGACCCGGTGGATTTGATCGACGGGAGCGAGTTGGCACCGTTGCTGGACAAACGCAGCACCGGCCTGCGCAAGCCCGAGAACGCACCCAAGGTGCGCAAGGCGACCGAGAAAGAGTTCCCCGACGGCATCCCGGCCTACGGCGCAGACGCCCTGCGCTTCACCTTTGCCGCCATGGCCACACTGGGCCGCAGCGTCAACTTTGACAGCAAGCGCTGCGAGGGTTACCGCAACTTCTGCAACAAGCTGTGGAACGCCACCCGCTTTGTGCTGATGAATTGCGAGGGCCAGGACAACGGCCTGAAAGAGCACAGCAAAGCCGAATGCCAGCCCGGTGGCCCGGCCCACGGCTACTTGAAGTTCAGCCCGGCAGACATTTGGATCAGCAGCGAGTTGCAGCGGGTTGAAGCCGCTGTGGCCGACGGCTTTGCCCAGTACCGCCTGGACAACGTGGCAAATGCGGTGTACCAGTTTGTCTGGGACGAATACTGCGACTGGTATCTCGAAATCGCCAAAGCGCAGATTGCCGACGCTGAGAAATCCGGCAATGTGGCGCAGCAGCGCGCCACCCGCCGCACCCTGCTGCGCGTGCTGGAAACGGTGCTGCGGCTGCTGCACCCCATCACCCCGTTCATCACCGCTGAGTTGTGGGCCACGGTGGCGGTGGTGGCCGGCCGCCAGCCGGCAGCGGGCACTGCCGACACCGTCGCCAGCGCGCCCTACCCACAAGCCCAGTTGGACCGGGTGGACGCAGCATCCGACGCCTGGATGGCACGCCTCAAAACCCAGGTGGCGGCCTGCCGCAGCCTGCGCAGCGAGATGGCGTTGTCACCTGCGGCCCGGGTGCCGCTGCTGGTGTTTGGGGATGCCGACAACGATGCCGGCTACATCACCCAGGCCGCACCGCTGCTCAAGGCGCTGGTCAAAGTGTCCGAGGTGCAGGTCTTCTCCGACGAAGCGGCCTTTGCCCAGGCCACCGCCCGCACGCCGGTGGCGGTGCAAGGCGGTTTGCGCATGGCGCTGCATGTGGAGATCGATCTGGACGCCGAACGCGCCCGCCTGGCCAAGGAGATTGCCCGCCTGCAAGGTGAAATCACCAAGGCGACGGCCAAGCTGGGCAACGAAAGTTTTGTGGCCCGCGCCCCAGCCGCCGTGGTGGCGCAAGAGCGGGCGCGCATTGACGAGTTCAGCCTGACCTTGACCCGCCTGCAGGCGCAGGCGAACGGCTTGGCAGCGGGCTGAGCGGGCCGGCTGCCGGCTGCTGTGCGCAGCCCGGCAAGTCACCAGCCTTGTGCGTCTTCCGGTTGCGCCAGCAGCGCGTCGATGCGGCGCGCCACCTCCCAGGCCGCGCGCACACGCGATTCGCGTGTGGTGCCCGCCAAGCGGGGTGTCACCTGCAGGGTGTCGAGCTGGTGCAAGGGCCGACCCGGCGCCAGCAGGCCCGGCTCCAGGCTGTCAAACCAGGCCGCCGACATGCGGCCACTGCCCAGCACATTGGCCAGCGAGGTCTCGTCAAACAAGGCGGTGGACGACAGGCTCACCAGCACCTGGTTGGGCTTGCAGAAGGACAAGTAGCGCTCACCCAGCAAGCCGTGGTAGCGGGTGAAGTAGCTGAGCGTGACGCAGACGCAATCACTGCGCTCCATCAGCTCACGCAGGCCCACCGGCTCAACCAGCCAACTGGCCCAGAGTGGGTCATTGGCATGCAGCGCCGGGTCATAGCCGATGACATGGGCGCCAAACGCGCCCATCAACTGCCCAAACGGTTGTGCCACCGGCATCATGCCCACCAGGCCCACGGTAGACCCGGTCAGCTCACGCCCCACCAGCAAGCCCTCGGCATTGACCACCGGCACCCGGCGCAGCATCTGCAGCAGCGCACCCAGCATGAACTCGGCCTCGGCCAGCGCGGTGGCGTCCCCGGGGCGCACCACCTCGGCACCGGCACGGGCGCAGGCTTCGAAGTCAATGTTCTCGGCACCGGCTGACAAGCGGCCTACCGCCTTGAGCAAAGGCGCCTGGGCCAGGGTTGCGGCGTCCAGCGCCACAGTAGGCGGGATGATCAACGCGCGCACATTGGGCAAGGCCTGGCGCAAGGCAGTCAGGTCACGCGCCAGATCGGGTGCATAACGCACCGGATGGCGCGCTACCAGCCATTGCATCACCGCCGGATCCAGCGGCTCGACGATCAAGACCATGCTGCGCCCGATTGCCAGAACGGCACTGCGTGACGCCACTGGTGCATGCCAGAATCAATCCAATTCCACACGTCGACGGGTATTTTCAATGTTGGTCAAAAAAGCGATTTTCCCGGTGGCCGGGTTGGGTACCCGGTTCTTGCCGGCCACCAAGGCCCAGCCCAAAGAGATGCTGCCAGTGGTGGACAAACCGTTGATTCAGTATGCGGTGGAAGAGGCCTATGCAGCGGGCGTGCGGGAGATGATCTTTGTGACAGGCCGCCACAAACGGCCGATCGAAGACCACTTTGACATGACCTTCGAGTTGGAAGTAGCCCTTGAACAAGCGGGCAAAGCCGAATTGCTGGCCGTGGTGCGCAGTGTCAAACCGCCGGACATGGAATGCATCTACGTGCGCCAAGCCCAGGCGCTGGGCCTGGGCCATGCCGTGTTGTGCGCGCAACGGCTGGTGGGCAATGAGCCTTTCGCAGTGTTGTTGGCCGATGACTTGATGGTTGGCAACCCGCCGGTACTCAAGCAGATGGTGGAGCAATTCACAGAGTGGCGGGCATCCATCCTGGCGGTGCAAGAAGTGCCGGCGGAGCATACCCGTCGCTACGGCATTGTCGCTGGCACGCCAGTGAATGACCGTTTGGTTGATGTCACGCGGATTGTTGAGAAGCCGGCCCCGGAGGACGCCCCGTCGCGCCTGGGCGTGGCCGGTCGCTACATCCTGACGCCGGGTGTGTTCCATGAAATCGCCAGCCAGCCTCGGGGTGTGGGGGGTGAAATCCAGCTCACGGATGGCATTGCATCACTGCTGCGCCGCGAAAAAGTGTTTGCCTACCGCTACGAAGGCCAACGCTATGACTGCGGCAGCAAAGAAGGGTTCCTGCAGGCCAATGTGGAATTGGCGCTGGGCCACCCTGAAGTGGGGGCCAGCTTCCGCGCTTACCTGCAAGGTTTGTCGATCTGAAGCGCCAAAATGCCGGCCCGGCCCAAGCCTTAGCGCCGGCGCAAGAAGTGGATGAATTCATCACCCACGGTGCGCTGCTCGACGATCTCATTGCCGGTCTGGCGCGCAAAGGCTTGAAAGTCCCGCACCGACCCCGGGTCGGTGGCCAGCACCTTGAGCACCTGGCCTGACTGCAGCTCGGTCAGCGCCTTCTTGGCCTTCAGGATGGGCAGCGGGCAATTCAGCCCGCGGGTGTCGATCTCTTTTTGCGCATCCATGGGTGGGTTACCTGTCATCAAAACTACGCCGATTCTAGGTGCGGCGTGGCAGATCCATGAAAGGCGGCTCAATGCCACGCCGGCGCAGCCAGTCGGCCAGCGCGTAGCCGGTGCCCGCCGGCCAGCACACCAGATCGGCAGGCTCAAACAGCTTGTATTCGGCCAACTCGGGTGACAGCCGCACCTCGCCCCGTGCCAGCGCGTGGTAGGCAATGATCACCTGGTTCATGCGCTGGAAATCGTAGACACCGATCAGGCCCAGCGACAACACCTCCAGCGCGGTCTCCTCGGCAACTTCGCGGCCGATGCCCTCCTCCGGGGTCTCGCCCGCTTCCATGAAGCCGGTGATCAGCGCAAACATGCGGCCCGACCACGCTGCATTGCGCGCCAGCAGCACCTGGCCACCACGGTCGGCACATTCAATCACCGCCGCCAGCACCGGCGTCGGGTTGTTCCAGTGGGTCCAGTGGCAGGCCGGGCAGCGCAAGCGCAGCTTGAGGCCACCGTCCTCAAGTTGCTCGATGGGTTGCAGCGCGGTGGCGCAGGTCGGGCAGAAACGGAAGGCATTGGCCATGGTGGTGTGCGGCGCCTGGTAGGTCGTTATCTGCAGGATGTGGGGGTGGACGTGGCGCTTGATCAGGCCGGGAACACGCCGGTGGACAGGTAGCGCTCACCCCGGTCGCAGACGATGAAAACGATGGTGGCGTCTTGCACCTGTTGCGCCATCTGCAGCGCCACAAAAGCCGCGCCGGCCGCCGAGATGCCGGCAAAGATGCCCTCCTGCCGGGCCAGCTTGCGTGCGGTGTCCTCGGCG
>JANPOW010000126.1:0-8819 GCA_031428185.1 Betaproteobacteria bacterium
TGGACCAACAAGAACGTGGCCCCGGCCAAGATTGTTGCGCTGGGCGACGAGGTCGAAGTCATGGTGCTGGAGATCGACGAAGACAAGCGCCGCATCAGCCTGGGCATGAAGCAGTGCAAGGCCAACCCGTGGGAAGAGTTCAGCGGCACCGTGCACCGTGGCGACAAGGTCAAGGGCCCGATCAAGTCCATCACCGACTTCGGTGTGTTTGTGGGCCTGGCCTCGGGCATCGACGGCCTGGTGCACCTGTCTGACCTGTCATGGCACGAAACCGGCGAAGCCGCCGTGCGCAACTACAAAAAGGGCCAGGAAGTGGAAGCCCTGGTGCTGGCCATCGATGTGGAGCGTGAGCGCATCAGCTTGGGCATCAAGCAGCTCGACGGTGACCCGTTTGCCAACTACACCTCGATCAACGACCGGGGTGCGCTGGTGGTCGGCAAGGTCAAGACGGTGGACCCGCGTGGTGCTGAAATCCAGCTCAACGACGATGTCACCGGCTACCTGCGCGCGTCCGAGCTCAGCCGTGACCGTGTTGAAGACGCACGCCTGCTGCTGAAAGAAGGCGATGAGGTGAGCGTCATGATCATCAACGTGGACCGCAAGGCCCGCTCGATCCAGCTGTCGCTCAAGGCCAAAGATGCAGCCGACCAGCAAGAGCAGATGACCCGCCTGTCGCAGACCAGCGAGCGTGAAAACGCCGGCACCACCAGCCTGGGCGCGCTGTTGCGCGCCAAGCTGGACAACCGCGAGTAAGTGTTGACCCCGGCTGCCTGGCAGCCGCCCCCGAGGGGCTGACAAGACCCGACCGGGCAACCCGGATCGGGCTTGGCCCTTTCGGCCAACACCGCGCTCCCCTGGTCGCCTGCGGCGATCTGTCCCCCCGGGGATCAACGCCCGTCTGCGAGCGACCCACATGACCCGTAGTGACCTGGTGAACCAGTTGGCCGAACGCTTCGGCCAGCTCACGCAGCGCGACACCGAGTTCGCGGTCAAGACCATGCTGGATGCGATGAGCGACGCGCTGGCGCGTGGTCACCGCATCGAGATCCGTGGTTTTGGCAGCTTCTCGATCAACCGCCGGCCACCGCGCCAGGGCCGCAACCCACGCAGCGGCGAGAAGGTGACCATCCCCGAAAAGCTGGTGCCGCACTTCAAACCGGGCAAGGCGCTGCGTGAATCGGTGGATGAGCAACTGCCGGTGACGGACGACAAGCCGCTGGCTTGAGGCGTGCCGCGACCGACCTGACGGGGCCCTGATGGGCCCCCATTTCATTGGCCTGCCGCAAGTGTGTTGATGTCGGCCGCCGCAACAAATCACCCTCCGTAGAATCCGCCGCTTATGCGCGCACTGCTCTGGCTCTTTCGGGCCTTCATCTTCTTCACCCTGTTTGCCTTTGCGCTCAACAACGAGCAGGCGGTGGTGGTGCATTGGTTTTTTGGCGCGCAATGGACAGCGCCGATGGTCATCGTGGTGCTGGTGGCTTTTGCCTGCGGCGCTGCGCTGGGGGTGATGGCCATGGTGCCGGCCTGGTGGAAGCACCGCCGGGTAGCGCGCCGCCATGCCCCGCCACCATCACCGCCCAAACGCACTGTGCCCGACACCAGCACCCAGGTGCCCAGTGACATCGGCCCCGAGCACCCACCCCGGGAAGGCTTGTGACCGCGCCGCGCTCGCCTTGCGCCAGGGCCGCCTGTGGACTTTGAATCGCCCAGCCTGCTGGGCCTGCTGGTGGCGCTGCCGGTGGCTTTTTTGCTGGGCTGGGCTGCATCACGCTTTGACGTGCGGCAGTGGCGCCGCACCGACAAACAAGCGCCAAAAGCCTACTTCAAAGGCCTGAACCTGTTGCTCAACGAGCAGACCGACAAGGCCATCGACGCCTTCATCGAGGCAGTGCAGGCCGACCCCGACACCAGTGAGCTGCACTTTGCGCTGGGCAACCTGTTCCGCCGCCGGGGTGAGTTTGAGCGCGCGGTGCGGGTGCACCAGCACCTGCTGCAGCGCGCCGATCTGGGCCAGTCAGACCGCGAGCGGGCGCAGCACGCGCTGGCGCAAGACTTCATGAAAGCCGGCCTGATCGACCGGGCCGAAGACGCCTTTCGGGCGCTGGAAGGCACCCCGTTCGAGACCGAGGCGCGGCTGGCGTTGTTGTCACTGGCCGAGCGCTCACGCGACTGGCGCACGGCGTCCGACGTGGCACTGCGGCTGGAGAAAAGTGGCACCGGCTCATTTGCCACGCGCGTGGCCCACTACCTCTGCGAGCTGGCACAAGAAGCCGAAGAGCGGGGTGAGCCCGGTGCTGCCGCCGCGCTGCTGGACCAGGCCCAAGCCGCAGCACCGGGCGCCGCCCGGCCGCTGGTGCAACGCGCGCAAATCCTGCTGCGCGCCGGTGATGCCAACGCCGCACTGCTGGCCTGGGCTGAGCTGCGCCAGCGCCACCCCGCCGCCTTTGCACGGCTGGCCGGTGAGTACGTGGCCTGCGCACAGGCAGCCGGCCAGGCAGACGCTGCACGCAAGGCGCTGCTGCCGCTGTTTGCCGCCGCACCCGGCCTTGACTTGCTGCGTGCCCTGGCCACGCTGGACGGCACGGTGGCCGGCGCCCTGCCCGGTTTGCTGGATGTGTTGCGTGAGCAACCCAGCTTGTCGGCCGCGATTGCCTTGCTGGACACCCCACGCGAGGCCTGGCCTGACTGCGCCCGCCAAAGCGCCCGCGACGCGGTGGCCAGCGCCGCCAAGCCGCTGCAACGCTACCGCTGCGCGGCCTGCGGTTTTGAGGCGCAACGCCATTTCTGGCAATGCCCGGGCTGCCTGGGTTGGGACACCTTTCCGCAGCAGCGCATCGAAGCGCTGTGAGCTGACAACAAAAAGCCCCGGCCGGCTGCAAGGCACAGCCGGCCGGGGCCTTCAGTGGCCTTCAGTGACCGCCAGTGGCCGTCACGTCAGCCTGTGCTCAGCGCAATTCAGTGCAGCGGCGCACCGGTCTTGCTCTGCAGCTCTTCACGCGTCACACCCGGCGCCAGCTCCACCACTTTCAGGCCGGCCGGCGTCACGTCCAGCACCGCCAAATCCGTGATGATGCGGCTGACCACACCCAGGCCGGTGAGCGGCAAGGTGCAGGAGGGCAGGATCTTCAGATCAATGCTGCCGTCTTTTTTCTTGGCCACATGCTCCATCAGCACCAGCACCCGGGCCACACCGGCCACCAGGTCCATCGCACCGCCCATGCCTTTGACCATCTTGCCGGGGATCATCCAGTTGGCCAGATCACCGTTGGCGCTGACCTGCATCGCGCCCAGGATGCTCAGGTTGATCTTGCCGCCACGGATCATGGCAAAGCTGTCATGGCTGCCAAAGATGCTGCTGCCGGGGATGGTGGTCACGGTCTGCTTGCCGGCGTTGATCAGGTCAGCGTCGACTTGGTCCTCGGTCGGAAATGGGCCGATGCCCAACATGCCGTTTTCACTCTGCAGCCAGACCTCGATGTCGGGTGAAACAAAGTTGGCCACCAAGGTGGGCAGGCCGATGCCGAGGTTGACGTAAAAGCCGTCCTGCAGCTCTTGCGCGGCGCGTGCGGCCATTTGGTCGTGGGTCCAGGCCATGTCAGGCTCCTGCTTTGGCGGGGGATTGTTCGGTCACGGTGCGCTTCTCGATGCGCTTCTCGGGCGTGGCGTTCAGCACGATGCGGTGCACGTAGATGCCGGGCAGATGCACTGCATCCGGGTCAAAGCTGCCGGTCTCGACAATCTCTTCGACCTCCACCACGCTGATCTTGCCGGCCATGATCACGGCCGGATTGAAGTTGCGTGCGGTGCGGCGGAAGATCAAGTTGCCACTCTTGTCGGCCTTCCAGGCCTTGCCCAGTGACACGTCGGGCAACAAGGCGCGCTCCATCACGTACTGGTGGCCATCAAACTCACGCAGCTCTTTGCCCTCAGCCACCAGGGTGCCCACGCCAGTGCGGGTGAAGAAGGCCGGGATGCCGGCACCACCCGCGCGCAGCCGCTCGGCCAGCGTGCCCTGCGGCGTAAATTCAAGGGCCAGTTCACCAGCCAGGTACTGGCGCTCAAACTCCTTGTTCTCGCCCACGTAGCTGCTGATCATCTTCTTGATCTGACGTGTCTCCAGCAGCTTGCCCAGGCCAAAGCCATCCACCCCGGCGTTGTTGCTGATGACGCTCAGGTTCTGGGCGCCGCTGTCGCGCAGCGCATCGATCAAGGCCTCAGGGATGCCGCACAGCCCGAAACCGCCCACTGCCAACAATTGGCCGTCGTGCACGATGTCGGCCAGCGCGGCGGCGGCGCTGGGGTAAATCTTGTTCATGGGTGGGGCTTTCGCGGTGGTGTGGCGCCGGGTTGGCGCTGGGTTGTTGATGTTCTGGCGGCCGTGTTGACGGCCTGGCCGCGCAATCAAGCCGGCCGGCGCGAAGCGTACTACTTACGGCATTAGGTAGGCGTTACGTACTATCGCCTAAACCCCGGCCTAAACCCCGGCCTAAACCCGGGCCTAAACCCCGACTTCAACCCCTGCGGAGCCCGCCCCATGCCCGACCACAACAGCCCCTGCCCAGCGCATGCAGACGGCAAGCCGGCCGCCGAGATCGCCGCCCTGCAAGCGCTGCTGCGCAGCGTGGTCTCTCCGTGGGTGCAGGCGCTTGACCTGACCGTGCTGGCGCTGCGCCCCGGCGAGGTGGACTTGGCCCTGCCCATCACGCCGCTGCATGTGCACGGTGGTGGTGTGCTGTGCGGCCAGACCCTGATGGCCGCCGCCGACACCGCGATGGTGCTGGCCGTCAGCCACCAACTCGGTGGCTTCCGGCCCATGACCACAGTGCAGTTGCAGACCAGTTTTTTGCGCCCCATCCCGGGCAGCAGCAGCAGCAGCGGCAGCGCCCGGGTGGTGGCGCGGGTGCTGCGCGCCGGCAAGAGCCTGGTGTTTGGTGAGGTCGAGATCCTGGACCCGGCAGGCCGCCTGGCAGCACATTGCACCACCACCTATGCGCTGTTGTGAGCGACCAGGCTGACATCACCATGCCCGACCTGGCGCTGGACTACCGCACCGCGTTTGAGCAAGCACCCATCGGCCTGGTGCTGTCGCGCCAACGCCAGATCGTCGATTGCAACCAGCAGGCGCTGGCCATGTTTGGTGCCCAGCGTGCGCAGCTGCTGGGCTGCAGCTTTGAGGTGCTGTACCCCACTGCTGCCGAGTTTGAGCGCACCGGTGCCCGCATCGTGGCCAGCCTGGACGCGCACGGCTGGTATGCCGACCAGCGGGTGATGAAACGGCTGGACGGCGCGTTGCGCGGTGAGCTGTTCTGGTGCCATGTCAGCGGCCGTGCGCTGGACCCGCTGCAGCCGCATGCCGCCGGTATCTGGGCGTTTGAGGATTTGTCGTCGCGCCGCAAGGTGGGCGTGAGCTTCACGGCCCGCGAGCGGGAGATTGCTGCGCTGCTGATCGACGGCCTGACCAGCAAGCTGATCGGCAAGCGGCTGACGATCAGCCCACGCACGGTGGATGTCTACCGCGGCCGGCTGATGCGCAAGGTGGGCGCGGCCACCACGGCGGAGCTGGTCAACAAGCTGCTGTCGGGCTGAGTGCTTTGGTTTGCGCGTTGCTTGGCACCCGGGCGCGTTGCCCAGCCTGCGGCAGCAGCACGTCAGCCGCCGAACAAGGCCCGGAAGTGGTCAGGGATGGGCACTGACTTCTGTGCCTTGAAATCCGTCCACACCACGGTGGCGCCACCCGTGGCGCACACCTCGCCCGGCCTGTCCACCCGCTCCAGCGTGGCGTAGGTGTCCAAGGTGCTGCGGCCCATGCTGCCGATGTAGTGGCGCGCCAGCACATCACCAGGGTATTGCAGCTGCCGGATGAAACTGCAGAAGGCGTTGATGATCACCGGGCCCACACCACCCGGGTTGCTCAGGCAGCCGATGCTGTGAAACCAGTCGATGCGCAAGGTTTCAAGGTAACGGAAGTAGCTGGCGTTGTTGACATGGCCCATCGCGTCCATGTCGCCCCAACGGATGGGGATCACCATCTCGAAGCTGAGCGTCTTGCTGTCGGGCAGGTCAAAACGCATGGCTCAGGCCTGAGGCCCAGCGCTTGTCTTGCCGGCGCTGTCGCTTGGGTTGTCTACGGCAGTTTCGGCCGCTAGCTCGGGGCTGATGCCCAGCTCACCGGCCATGCGCAGCACCAGCGCACGCAGCGCCACCAGTTCATTGGCCTGGCGGGTCAGTTCGGATTTGAGGGCCACCAGTTCACCCACACTCACCGCGTCGGCGTCGGAGTTGCCGTGCTGCTCACGCGGCGCTGTCATCTGCACCTCACCACACAGCAGGTGGGCCCAGCGTGGCTCACGCGCGCCGGGCGCACGTGGCAACAGCAGGGTGCGCGGCGGGAAGCGCTCGGCCAGCTCGGTCAGCGTGGCCTCCACCGCCGCGATGTCGGCAAAGCGGTGCAGCCGCTCCACGTTGGCGCGCAGTTCGGCCGATGTTTGCGGGCCACGCAGCATCAGCACGGTGAGCAAGGCCACGGCCGGTGCGGGCACGTTGAGGCCACGGCCGGCGTTGTGCTCATAACGTGTCACGCGGGTGCTGCTGCCCTCAAACACCAGGCTCATGCTTTTCAGGCCGTCCACGGCCGACAGCACTTCAGCGTCAGTTGCGGCCAGCACCGGGTCACGGGTGGTCTTCTGGTTGCAGCCAGCCACCAGGGTGTTGAGCGACAGGGGATAGGTGTCGGGCACGGTGGCGTGTTTTTCCACCAACACACCCAGCACACGGGCTTCCAGGGGCGTCAGGGCGCGGGCCATTCAAGCTGCCTTGTGTTCAAGCACCAAAACCATCGTCTGCGGACAGGATGGCGCCGTTGATGAAGTGGCTCTCGTTGGCGCACAACATCAGCAGCGACAGGTCCAGGTCCTTGGGTTGGCCGACACGTTTGCGCGGCAGCATGTTGATCAGCTTTTGCCCGGCCTCGGTCTGCCAGTGCTGGTGGTTGATCTCGGTGTCGATATAGCCCGGACACAGCGCATTGACGTTGATGCCAAACTTGCCCCACTCCAGCGCCATGGCCTTGGTCATGTGGATGACGGCGGCTTTGCTCATGGCGTACACGCCAATCTGGCTGAGTGGCCTTAAGCCCGCCATCGACGCCACGTTGACGATGCGCCCACCAGTAAAGGTGCCGGGTGCCGCGCCACGTGAGCGCGCAATCATGCGTTTGGCTACTTCTTGCGCCACAAAAAAAGCACCCCGGGTATTGGTGTCCATCACGTAGTCGTAGTCGTCCGGCGACACGTCCACCAGTTTTTGCGTGGTGCTGACGCCCGAGTTGTTGACCAGGATGTCGATGGTGCCCATGTCGGTCTCGGCATGGGCGATGGCCGCCTTGATGCTGTCGGGGTCGGTCACGTCCATCGCCACCACGTGGGCGTCGCCGCCCTGCGATTCGATCTCGGCGCGCAGCGTCTTGAGCCGGTCCACCCGGCGCGCAGCCAGCACGACGCTGGCACCGGCCTGGCTCAAGGTGCGGGCAAATTGCTCACCCAGGCCGCTGGACGCACCGGACACAAAGGCCACGCGGCCGGACAGATCAATGTTGTAGCTCATGGGGCAATCAAGTCAGTGAAAGAAAGTGGTGGGGCCGGCGGCCGGCCCGAACGACGCCGGCGGCCTGCCCGAATGACGATAGCACGCTGCCCCGGGTGGGCAGCCCAGGCGGCAACACGCCGTGCCTGCGGCGTGTTCGCTGCGTGTTCGCTGCGTGTTCGCTGCGTGTCCAGTGCGCGCCAAAGCCGCTGCCAAGCCTAGCTGGCGCATGGCCACCACCATCACTGGATCAGCGCCGCAAACACCCGGCGCCACCAGGCGGTGCAGCACGGCACAGGCGTCAACAACCAAAAAGCACGATCGTTCTATTTTTTTCGCCCGCTGGCTAAAATGCGCGGCTTTCGCCGGATCCAGCGGGCCATCAACGGCCGATGGCAACACCCCTCAAACGACAGGACAGACCCGATGACACCGCAGGAGATCCTCACCCAATTCGGCCCGCGCGAGGCCATGGACTACGACGTGGTGATCGTCGGTGGTGGGCCAGGCGGCATGGCAGCGGCCATCCGCCTGAAACAACTGGCTGTTGCACAGGGCCGCGACATCTCGGTGGTGGTGCTCGAGAAAGGCAGCGAGCCTGGCGCGCACATCCTGTCTGGCGCGGTGATGGACCCGATTGCGCTGAATGAGCTGATCCCCAACTGGCGCAGCCTGGGCGCCCCGCTCAAGCAGCCTGTTACGGGGGATCTGCTGCTGCAACTGACCGAAGACGGCACCGCCACCATCCCTGACTGGCTGATGCCGGAGAATTTTCACAACGAGGGCAACTTTGTCATCAGCCTGGGCGCGGTGGTCAAGTGGCTGGGCGAGCAGGCTGAAGCGCTGGGGGTGGAGGTGTTCCCCGGCTTCACTGGCGCCGAAGTGCTGTATGACGACAAAGGCGCGGTGCGGGGTGTGGCCACCGGCAACTTGGGCGTGGGCAAAAACGGTGAGCCCACCGACAACTTCCTGCTGGGCATGGCGTTGCTTGGCAAATACACCCTCTTTGCCGAGGGTGCGCGTGGCCATCTGGGCAAACAACTGATCGCCAACTACAAGCTGGACGCGGGGCGTGACCCGACCAGCTGGTCCATCGGCATCAAGGAGTTGTGGGAGGTGCCGCCTGAGAAGGCCCAGCCCGGCCTGGTGGTCCACACCAGCGGCTGGCCAGTGACTGACGGCAGCTTTGCCGGTGGTTTTTTGTACCACCTCGAAGGCAACAAGGTGACGCTGGG
>JANPOW010000127.1:0-1898 GCA_031428185.1 Betaproteobacteria bacterium
TTCTTGAAAGCCGCACTCAAAGCCGGCCCCAACCTGACCACCGACAGCTTTGTCAAAGCGATGGAAACCATGGGCGAGGTGCCGGCCGACATGTTTGGCTCGCCGCCGCTGAGCTTCACGCCCACCAAGCGGCTGGGGTCCACCCTGTCGCGCCTCAGCCAGATCCAGGACGGCCGCTGGAAAGTGGTCTCTGACCTGCGCTGAAGCCTCAATCCACCACCATGACCCACTCGACTTCGACCGCTGCTGCCACCGTCACCGACGCCCTCAACACCCGTTTGTCGGTGCGCGATTTTTTGCCCACACCGGTGCCTGCCGAGGTCATCCGCCAGGTGCTGGCCACTGCCTCACGCGCACCGTCGGGTGGCAACCTGCAGCCCTGGCAGATCGACGTGGTGGCGGGTGCACCACTGGACGCGCTCAAAGCCATCATGCAGACCCGCCTGGACGAGGTGGCGGCCGGCGACAAAAGCGAAGCGCCCGAGTACGACATCTACCCCAAAGAGCTGGTGTCGCCGCACCGCGACTACCGCTTCCAGGTGGGCGAGGACATGTATGCCCGTCTCGGCATCCCACGCGCCGACAAGCCCGCCCGGCTGCGCTGGTTTGCGCGCAACTACCAGTTTTTTGGTGCGCCGATGGCGCTGTTTTGCAGCGTGGACCGGCGCATGGGCCCACCGCAGTGGAGCGACCTTGGGATGTTTTTGCAAAGCGTGATGCTGCTGCTGCGTGAGGCGGGCTATGACAGCTGCGCGCAAGAGTGCTGGGCGGTCTACCCCAAGACGATCGGTGAGTTCATCCACATCCCGGCCGAGCGCATGTTGTTCACCGGCATGGCCATTGGCCAACGCAACCCGGAGCACGCCATCAACGGCTTGCAATCACAGCGGGCGGCGGTGGACACCTTCACCCACTTTCACGGCCTTTGACGGTCGCGCGGCAGGCGCTGGCGCAGCACCGCATCACGCACCAGCGCCAACCTGTCATTGCCAAAGTACATGTCGCTGCCGCCCACAAAGATGGTGGGTGAGCCAAAACCACCGCGGGCAATCACCTCGTCGGTATTGGCCTTGAGTTGGGCCTTGACCTCGGGCGTGGAAATGGCCGCATGAAAGGCGGCCGCATCAATGCCCAGGCCCTGGCACAGCCGGGTCAGCACGGCGTCTTGTGCAATGTCCTGGTCGTTTGTCCAGTAGGCCTCAAACACCGCGCTGGCAAATGGCACCAGCAAGCCCTGCCCCTTCAGCCAGCAGCAGCCGCGCATGGCCTTGACGCTGTTGACCGGGAACACGCTGGGCGGGAATTGCAGCGTCACGCCGTCATGGCGCGCCCAGTCCATCAGGTCTTTCTTGAGGTAGGCCTGTTTGGCCGGCGGGCCGTTCTCGCGGAAGGCATACACGCTGGGGTTGACGGTGTTGAAGATGCCGCCCACCAGCACCGGCTTCCAGTCCACCGCCACACCCAGCTCGGCCGCCAGTGGCTGCAGATTGCGGAAGGCCAGCCAGGTCCAGGGGCTGGAGCAGTCAAAAAAGCATTCGATCATGGTGGGCTTTCTGCGGCGGGGGTGGGGGGGCTGGCTGCGCCTAAGCCAAAAAGATGGCGGCGTGATTCTTCGTCCGGCACGGCCTGCTGGCGCAGTGCTTTGCCCACGGCCAGGCCACGCTGCACCGCCTCACGCGCGCGCACCTGGGCATACCAGCGCTGGATGTGGGGCCAGTCAGCCAGCGTCAGGCCCTGTGCCTTGTGCGTCATGATCCACGGGAAGATGGCGATGTCGGCAATGCTGTAAGCATCCCCTGCCACATGGGGGCCGGTGTGTCCCTACTGGGTGTTGAGCTCGCCGTAGAGCCGGCGTGTTTCGCGGTCATAACTCTCAATCGCATAGGCTATTTTCTCGG
>JANPOW010000128.1:0-10865 GCA_031428185.1 Betaproteobacteria bacterium
GCTGCGAAACGGCCTCAGCGGTCCATTTTTTACCGGCTTTTTGTCCCATAGTTGAACTATGGGCCTGCAAATCCGGCAAAAACTGTCCTCGCTGGGGCCGTTTCTCGCTATCGACGCCCCAAGTCCGACAGGCTCCTAGGCTGAGCCCATTTCCAGCGTCAACGCAGGCCCGACCCAAAGCCCGACAGGCTCCTAGGGGGTTTAGCGATCACTACCGATGGCAAGCACCACCCCGCGTGCAACTGTGATTTCTTCACGTCGAGGAGGATTCCATGGTCACCAAGCAATTCCTTGTCGGCCGCCGGGGCAGCGGCCTGCTGGCCAGCCAAGGCCGGCTACGCGCGTCGCTCAACCCGCTGGCGCTGGCCTTGTTGGCACTGTGCGGTGCGCCGGCAGTGGCCCAGTTCAGCAGTTCGGGGGCGGTCAATGTCTACCCGGGCAATGTGGCGGTGCCCAACGGCGCTGGCCCGATCGACTTGGGCAATGTTGGCTTGTTTGTGGGCAATGGCGCGGTGGGTAGTTTTTCGGCGCTGGGCGGCAGCGTGTTGCGGGTCGGCTCACTGTTGGTCGGCCCCAGCGGCGCCGGCAATGGTGACGGCGCGCTGCTGCTGGACGGCGCTGGCACCAAAATCTCCCTGGTGGGTGATGGTTTTGCCAGCGGTGTGATCAACCGCCTGGGTGTGGGCGAGTGGGGCAAAGGTGCGCTCACCGTGTCGGGCGGTGCCACGCTGGACGGCCGGGCCGATGCCGCCGGTTGCCTGGGCCAGTTTCACTACTGCAACAACATCATCGGCAACGCGGCCGGCTCAACCGGCGTGTTCACCGTCGCAGGTAGCGGGTCCAGCGCCAGCTTTCTGCGTGGGTTTCGGGTCGGCGGGCTGGCGGTGTTCCATCCGCCGATTGATGCTTACACCTTTGGCACACCCGGCGGCACGACCCGGGGCACGGTCAATGTGCTGGCCGGCGGCCTGCTGACCACCGACATCATCGGCCTGGGTCTGGCGCCCGGCGGTAGCAGCCCGCTGGGCAGCGAGCGCAGCATGGCCGACGCCACGATTGACGGTGTTGGCTCGATTTGGCGGGTGACCGGCGGCACGCTGGACGGCTCGGCAGCCGTTGTCACCACGGCCGAGCACCGCAATGCACTGGCCGCGTTGACGGTCAGCGGCGGCGGCAAGTTGCTGATCGACGGCAAGGCCGGCGTCTACAACGCCATCAACCTCACCAATGGTGGTGGCCGCACCGATGCGCGGGTCACGGGCGCTGGCTCGGCCATCGTGTTCAGCGGCGATGCGGGCGTATTTCAAGTGGGCCGCCGGCTGGGCAGTGCGTCGATGAGCATCGACAGCGGCGGCTCGGCCAGCGGCATGTTCTACGTCTCGGTCGGCCGGGATGGGTCGTTTGGCGATCTGTCAGTGGACGGTGCCGGCTCGCTGCTGCGGGTGGACGGCACGGCCAGCGCGGTGGCCAACACCAACTCGGCGCCGGCCTACATGGACATTGGCCGCAGCGGCGGCAACGGCACGGTCAAGGTCAGCAACAGCGGGCGCCTCGAGTTGTTGGCCACGCAGGGCGCTACCAACGGCTTCGGCATGAGCATTGGCCGTGATGCCAACTCGGCAGGCACGCTCAACATCGAGAGCGGCGGCGTGGTGCTCTACCGCAGCACCTCGTCGGCGGCCGGCACAGCGGCCGAAACCGCCAACCCGTCGGTGCTGGTGGGCCGGGATGGGTCGGGCAGCCTGCTCATCAGCGGCCGCGCCAAGCTGCTGCTTAACGGTGGCGCGGTGTCCACGCCCACCAACCGCCGCAGCACCAACATCTTCATCGGCGGCCAGTCTGACAGCGTGGATGGCGGGCGCGGCATTGCCACCGTCACCGGCGCCGGGTCGGAGATCAAGCTGACGGGCCAGGACACCTTCATCGGCGTGGGCATCGGGCCGCAGAGCAATGGCCAGCTCACCGTGTCGGCCGGCGCCACGGTCAGTGACATCGGCATGAACGTGGGCCGCTCCGGCGGTGTGGGTGTGCTCAAGCTCGACGCGGGCCACCTGGTGTTTGCTGGCCAGCAGACGGCGGGCAACCTGTCGGGCGCATTCTTGGGTTTCGGCTCTGGCGGCGGCATCGGCACCGGCCTGATGAGCAACGGCAGCACGGTGACGCTGAGCAACCCGGGCACGGCAGGTGCTGGCCTCAGCATCGGCGGCACCACGCCGTTCCCGGGCGGCGACGGCAGCCTCACGCTGTCGGGCGGCTCGGCCATCACCGTCAGCGCCGTGCCCGGCCTGGGCTACACCCAGGTCGGGTGTGACGGCAGCGGCCTGCTGCGCCTGCGCGGCGCCAGCAGCATCAACCTGGGCGACGGCGTGCTGACCGTGGGCCGCTCAAGCGGCGGTGACGGCACGGTGATCGTGTCAGAAGCCTCCACCATCACCGCCGGCTGGCTGGGTGTGGGCCGCAACAAGACGGCCACCGGCAGCGCGGACGGTGGCACCGGCACGCTGGTGTTGGTCAACAGCACGCTGGCGGCGCAGACCATCGTGATCGGCAGCAACGGGTTGCTGGGCGGCACCGGCACCATCACCGGCAATGTGACCAACTACGGCATTTTTGCGCCGGGCAATTCACCCGGCACAGTGGTGATTGACGGCGGCTTCACCGCCGCAGCGGGCAGCCGGATGATTCTGGAGGTGCAGTCCGACGGGCACGGCGGCTTCAGCACCGACCATGTGGTGTTTGGCAATGGCCGGCCGCTGGACCTGGCGCATCTGGCGGTCGAGTTCCGCTTTCTCGGCAGCACTGACCCCACAGCGTTCCAGGCCCGGCAGTTGTTTGATGTGGACACCTTCTTCCAGGTCATGCTCGCTGGTGGTGGCACGGCCGACTTGGCGCCAGCGGCCTTCAGCGGTGCCACCTTCAGCGCCAGCGCGGATGCCTACAGCATCAGCAACTTCAGCTTCTCGGCCACTGGTGGTGCGGTGTTCTCAGCCACGCCGGTGCCCGAGCCGCGCAGCGCTGCTGTTGACCGGGCTGCTGGCGGGGGCCGCGCTGCTGCGGCGCCGGCAGCGCTGAGCTGATGCGGGTCTGCCCTGGCACTTGGTGCCCGGGCACTTGCATCAATCGGCTGCGCCCAGGGCCAGCGCGCGTTGGCGCTGGGCTTGGCCTTCAACCGGGTCGGCCGCTGCCCGGGTTGGCCAGCCTTGCAGGTGCCGCTCGGCGATGTCGCCCAGTGCGGCAATCCAGTCCGGCGCGTCGTTCAGGCACGGGATGACGTTGAAAGTTTCACCACCGGCGGCGATGAAGGCGTCTTTGGCTTCCAGCGCAATTTCTTCCAGGGTTTCGAGGTTGTCCACCGCAAAACCGGGGCAGATGGCGTCGATGTGGCGCAGGCCGTCGCGCGCCAGTTGTTGCACGCTGGGCTCGGTATAGGGCTGCAGCCACTGGGCGCGGCCCAGCCGGCTCTGGAAGGTGACCAGGTAGTCGGCCTGGGCCAGCCCCAACGCGCTGGCCAGCAGGCGGGCGGTCTTGTGGCATTCACAGTGGTAGGGGTCGCCCAGCGCCAAGCTGCGCGCCGGCACACCGTGGAAGCTCATCACCAGCTTCTGGCCCCGGCCTTTGCTGGCCCAGTGCTGGCGCACGCTGTGGGCCAGGGCGTGGATGTAGCCGGGCTCATCGTGGTAGTGGTTGATGACCCGCAACTCGGGCACCCGCCGGGTGCGTTGGGCCCAGCTGGCCACCGCGTCGATGGTGCTGGCAGTGGTGGCTGCCGCGTAGTGCGGGTACATGGGCAGCAGCAGCAGGCGGGTCATGCCTTGGGCCTTGAGCGCGTCAAGCGTGGCGTGGATGGCGGGCTGGCCGTAACGCATGGCATGGTGTACTGCCACCGTGTGGCCACGGGCTTGCAGGCTGGCCTGCAGTGCCTGGGCCTGGCGTGCAGTCCAGGTCAACAGGGGCGAGCCGGCATCGGTCCAGATGGCGGCGTATTTGGCTGCTGACTTGGCAGGCCGCAGGCGCAGGATCACGCCATGCAGGATCAGCCACCACAGCAGGCGCGGGATCTCGACCACGCGCCGGTCCCACAAGAATTGGGCCAGATAGCGGCGTAGCGCAGTGGCAGTTGGCGCGTCGGGTGTGCCCAGATTCACCAGCAGCACCACCGTGCACTCGGGGCGGCCATGCACATGCGGGGGTTCGGGGGCGAAGCTCATCGTGCGGGATTGTCAGTGATGGGTGCCGGGCTACCGGGCTGCGGCAGCGGCCCGGTGGCCGCCGTGCACTCAAGCGCGGTGCAGCACCGTGTCGCTGAACGACAGCAACTCAAAGCGCACGCTGGGTGCCGTGGGATCAGTGGGTGAGCCACCCAGGCCGATCCAGCCCGAGCCGTGCAGCGTGCAGTTGCCGCGCCGCAGGCTGACCACCTCGGCCGCCTCACCAAAGCGCACATAGGTGCCGTTGTAGCTGAGGTCAGTGAGCTGGAACGAGCCGCCATGCCAGTCGACCCGGGCATGGGCCCGCGAGACGCGGCTGTCGTCGACCCGGAATTGCGCCTGCGGGCTGCGGCCCAGCACCACCGGCATGTGCTCCCCGTCAAACACCTCGTTGCTGTTGCGCCAGACCAGCCGCACCGCCTCGGGCTCCAGTGTGCTGGGCACAGCGCCAAATTGGGTGGGTGCGATGTCGGGGCCGCGCCGCCCGCCCAGCACATGCACCTGCACCGGCTCGGCACGGCCACGCAGGTGCATCCAGTCGAGTGAGCGGAAGCGCCGCTTCCAGTCATCCTCCAGGCCCACCAACACCTCGACGGTGATCAGGGTTTCGTTGTCGCTGGCATGGTCGATCAGGCGGGCGGCCACGTTGACGGCATCACCAAAACAATCACCCCCCATCTCCACCACCTCGCCACGCGCCAGCCCCACTTGCAGACGCAGGCCACGCAGGCCGGGTGATGCACCCCGCTCGCGACCGCGGTTAACCAGGTGCTCCAGTTCCTCATGCATTTTGATGGCCGAGCGCAAGCCGTCGGCTGGGGTGTTGAACACCGCCATCAGGCCGTCACCCAGGGTTTTGATGAGCTCACCACCGCACGCCGGCACGGCCCTGACCAGCGTGGTGACGGTGTGTGTCACCACCGAAGTGGCTTCAGCATTGCCAAGGGTTTCATAGAGGGCGGTGCTGCCCCTCAAGTCGGCGAAAAGGACAGTGCGCTCTGCGATACGCGTCATGCGCAGCAGTTTAAGCGTGATCTTCTGGCGGGCCAGCCGGCCGGCCAGCCATCTGGGCCCGGGTTGCAGCGGCTGCAATGCCGCGTGTGCTGGCTGTTGGGCACAGCCTGTGCCGGTGTTTGCCGCCCAGCGGCCGGGCCATCGGCAACGTGGCACCAGGCGTCACCAAGTGGCATCAACCCGCCGCAGCCTGCGGGTTTTTCAATGCGACGGTGAGCGCAAACAGCGCGTTGCGGCGTGTGATGCCTTCATCGGACAACTCACCCGACTCCATCAGCCAATCCAGCTCATCTTTCACCGCACGCTGGCGCAAGCGGCGCAGCACCGCCTCGACCAGCGCCAGCGGCGCGTCGTCATCCTCCACCTCATGGAAACCGGCCAGCCGGTCCAGCAGCGGGCGCAGGCCGTCCAGGCCGGGGTCGTCGTCATCGGTGGTGTCTTGCTGCGCGGCGCTGCGCAGCTCGGCCAGCAAGGCGGCCATGGTGATGGCGCCGTGCTCATGCAGCGTGCGTTCCAGCGCTGCAAAAAATTGGCAATACGGTGCCGGTTGGGCACTCAGGAAATCATGCGCTTCGGCGGACAGGTCAAGCCAGACACCGGCATGGCGCGCCAGCAGCCAGGCAGTGCGGTCCAGCAGGCTGGCGGCCTGGGGTGGCAGCCGGCGCCCGGCCATCGGGTGGGGGCGCCAGCGCTCAGTGCTGCGGCTTTTGCCGTCGCGTGGCCAGCGTGATTTGCCGCTGCTGTTGTTGTGTTCAAACACCGGACCCCGGTCAAACGGGTCATGCGCCTGTGGTGGGCGTTGTGGGTCGTCGGCAGCCGGTGTCTGGCCATCGGCTTGCTGCGGCTGGCGCGGCCGGCCCGCGCTGCGCCTGGCCCAGTGGCCCTGCAGTACCTCGGCTGCCATGCCGCCCAGCTTGGCCAGCGCCTGCACCACCTGCTCACGCAGCAGGCCGTCGGGCAGCAATTCGACCAGCGGCCCGGCCTGCGACAGCATGCGCGAGCGGCCCTCGGCGGTGGCCAGGTCACAGTCAGCGCCGGCCTGGGTGATGAGTTGGGCCGACAGTGGCACCGCCTGGCCCACCGCCTGCTCAAAGGCATCGGGCCCCAAGTCACGGATGTAGGAGTCGGGGTCGTGCTCGGTGGGCAAGAACAGGACGCGCACGCTGCGCAGATCTGTGGCGTGGGGCAGGGCGGCCTCCTGCGCGCGGCCGGCAGCGCGCCGGCCGGCGGCGTCACCGTCAAAGCTGAACACCACCGAGTCGGTGAAGCGGAACAGCTTGGCCATGTGCTCGGCAGTGCAGGCCGTGCCCAATGTGGCCACCGCGTTGGGGTAGCCCCACTGCGCCAGCGCCACCACGTCCATATAGCCCTCCACCACCAGGCAATAACCCTTGGCACGCAGGCCTTGGCGGGCCTCGAACAGGCCGTACAGCTCTTGGCCCTTGTGGAAAACCGGGGTCTCGGGCGAGTTGAGGTATTTAGGCTCACCCTTGTCCAGCACCCGGCCGCCAAAGCCGATCACCTCGCCTTTGACCGAGCGGATGGGAAACATGATGCGGTCGCGAAAGCGGTCGTAGCGCTTTTGCTCAGGCCCCTCGTCGCCGCTTGCGATCACCAGGCCGCTGTCCACCAGCAGTGGGTCGTCATAACGCGGGAAGACGCTGGCCAGGCTGCGCCAGCCGTCGGCGGCATAGCCGATACCAAACTGCGCCGCCACCTCGCCTGTGAGGCCGCGCTTCTTCAGGTAGGCGATGGCCTGCGGGTTGGCCTTGAGTGCTGCCCGGAAATGCTCCCCCGCCTTGGCCAACACATCCGACAGGGTGGCACGGCGCGCACGCTCGGCGTCTGCGCGGGCCTCTTGCTCGGGTGTTGTCTTGCTTTCGGGGATCGCCATGCCCACTTGTTGGGCCAGCTCGCGCACCGCCTCCAGAAACGGCAGGCCGTTGAACTCCGTCAGGAACTTGATCGCGTTGCCGGCCGCGCCGCAGCCGAAGCAGTAATAAAACTGTTTGGCCGGGCTGACGGAAAAGCTGGGGGACTTTTCACCGTGAAACGGGCACAGGCCCATGAAATTGACGCCGCCGCGTTTGAGTTCAACATGGCGGCCGACCACCTCGACGATGTCGATGCGGGACAGCAGGTCGGTGATGAAGTCCTGGGGCAGCACGTTGCAAGTCTATCGAAGCAGCATTGCTGCCCGGTGATCAAGCGTTGGCCCGGGGCCGTCAGTCCACGCCCAGGATGCGGGGTGGCACTGTGGCGCCAGGCAATGCGCCGGCGCCGTGCTCAGCGGCGCTGCTGGCCGGCAGCGCGCCGTCACCAGTGGCCGCACCCGGCTGCACCGGCAGCGGCGCCGGGGCGGCGCTGAGCGCAAACAGGCCACGCCATTCGCGCACCCAGGGGCCGACCTGGGCCGCAGGCATGGGCGCGGCAATGCCGGTGCCCTGGCCGATCTCGCAGCCCATGTCCAGCAGCATGCGGGCCTGCGCGGCGGTCTCCACACCTTCGGCCACCACCACGCAGCCAAAGGTGCCAGACAAGCTGATGACGCCCTCCACAATCGCCCGGTCTTGTGCATCCACCAGCATGTTGTGCACAAACGAGCGGTCGATCTTGAGCACCTGCACCGGCAGCCGCTTGAGGTAGGTGAGGGTGGAGTAACCGGTGCCAAAGTCATCCAGCGCCCAGCGCACGCCCAGCCGGGCGCAGCGCGCCATCACCACCGAGCTGTAGCCGATGTCGGTGAGTGCGGCGGTCTCCAGCACTTCAAGCTCCAGGCGGTTGCCCAGCGGCCGGTCGTGGCGTGCCAGCAACTCGGCCAGGCGTTGCGCAAAGTCGGGCTCTTGTAGGTGGCGGGCTGTGATGTTGACGCTGACGGACAGATCCAGCCCCTGGTTCTGCCACACCTCCACCTGGTCCAGCGCCTGGGCCAGCACATGGTCACCGACCCGGGCCGACAGGCCGGTGTGCTCGATCAGCGGCAAAAACTGCAGCGGTGGCACCACGCCGTGCTCAGGGTGGTTCCAGCGCAGCAAGGCCTCCACGCCCAGCACCACGCCGCGTTTCAGGTCAACCTTGGGCTGGTAGTACAGCATCAGCTCACCCTGGTCCAGCGCGTCTTGCACCCGGCCGATGGCCAGCACCCGCTCCTCGGTGCGGCGGCTGTGCTCGGGGTCAAAGAACAAAAATCCGTTGCGGCCCGACTGCTTGACGCCGTACATCGCGTGGTCGGCGTGGCGCAGCAGGGTGTCGGCATCACTGGCGTCGAGCGGGTAGACGGTGGCGCCCACACTGGCGGTGATGGTCTCGGGCTCACTGCCGGGCACGATCTGGATCGGCTGGGCCACCACCCGCAGCACCCGCTCCACCGCCGCCCGGGCTTCATCCACCGTGCCGGCACGCAGCAGCAGCACAAACTCATCGCCACCCAGCCGCGCCGCGCTGTCGGACCAGACGCTGCCACGGGTGCGCAGCGCACCTCGCAGCCGGTCTGCCAGCTCGGCCAGCAGGCGGTCACCGGCCTCAACGCCGTGGCGCTCGTTGATGGCCTTGAAATGGTCCAGGTCCAGGTAGCAGACGGCCAGCAAATAGCCATCCCGGTCGGTCGCGGCCATGGCCTCGGCCAGCAACTGGCCCAGCCGGGCACGGTTGGGCAGGCGGGTCAACTCATCAAAGTGGGCCTGGCGCTCCAGCCGTTCACGCTGCAGGCGCTGCTCGGTCACGTCGGTGACCACCAGCACGTGGTAGCGCAAGGCGCCGTCCGGCCCACTGACGGTGGACACGGTGACATGCAGCGCGCAGGCGTCCCCGTTGCGGCGCCGCTCCACCACCTCGCCCACCCAGTTGCCGTGGCTGCGCAGCGATGCCCAAAGCTGGGTCTGTTGCGGCCGACCGGCCCCATCCGACACACCCGCCAGACCGGGCCGCAGCAGGCCGGGCACGGTGCCGATCAGCTCGTCGCGCGGCACACCCACGATGCGGCAGTAGGTGGGGTTGGCGTCCAGCACCTGCATATTGGCGTCAGCCACCACCAGGCCTTCATGCAGGTGCATGAAGACGCTGGACGACAACTGCTCGCGGTCCTCGGCGCTGCGCCGGGCGCCGATGTCGGCCAGCGCGGCCACCACCCGAACCGGGGCACCGACGCTGTCGCGCTCGGCCACGATCAGGTGCAGGTCAAACCAACGCCAACCGTCTTGCACGCGCACCCGCACATCGCGGCGCAGGCTTTCGGTGGCGGGGTGGGATGCCGTGCTGCTGACCCGGCCGGGCTGCGCGGCCAGTGCTGCTTGCAGCACAACACGGTCATCGGTGTGGACCCGTTGCAGCCAGCGCTCCAGGCTGGTGTTTTGCTCGCCCACAGCATCCGCCATCAAGCGCAGCCAGTGTGGCGACACCACGCCGTCACCAGTGCGCAGGTTCCAGTCGGCCACACCGATGTCGGAGCCTTCCAGGGCCAGGCGCCAGCGCTCATCCAGGCGCGACAGCTCACCCACCTGCACATGCGACAACAGCACCAGAGACGCCAAGGAGGCCGAAAAACTCCACAGCAACACCGTGCCACCGCCACCTGGCGCAGTCACAAACGGACCCACACCGGCCGCTGTGGCGGCCATGTTGGCCAATGTCAGCAGCAGAACGGCGGCTGACGCCGGCCCCACACCCGAGCGCATGGCCAACCAGCACAACAGCGGATGCGGTACCAGCAACAGGGCCAGCGTAGCCAGACCGAGTGACGCCGAGGACAACAGGCCGAGCGCCACCGCCGCTGTACTGCCCACCAGCACCAGTGCCGTGCGCCAGCGAGCCTCAACCGTGGTGGCCAGGTGCAGCGTGCGCCAACGCAGCGTGAGCAGCGGCACAGCGGCCACCAGCACGCCCAGGGTGTCGCCCAGCCACCAGGACAGCGCGGCCGTCGGCAGGTCAATGGTGCTGATGCGCCCGGCAATGGCCAACCAGGCCGCACCATTGGCAGCGGTGATCACGCTGGCGCCGCAGGCACCCGCACCAATCAGCAACCACAGGTCGCGCCGCTGCTCCAGCCGCGGGTTGAAGCCGGCACGGTCCATCCAACGCGCGGCGGCCCAGGGGCCGGCGACGTTGCCCACTGCAATGGCCAGCGCCAGCCCGGGGGTTGCACCGGACGACCAGTTGACCAGCCAGGCCGCCAGCAGCAAGCCAGGCACACAGCCCGAGCCGCAGACCAGTAGCGCGCCCAGGGCCAAGCCGGCGGCCGGCCAGAACGGACTGATCAAGGGCGCTGGCCCGTGCAAGGCCAGGCCCAGCCGGCCAGCCACAACATAGGCCAGCACGATGACCAGCGAACGTGCCAGCCACGCGACGGCACCAGACCCTGCGGAGCCTGGCGGCTGCGCCGCGTTGGCCATGGTGTCCAGTGGAGCGGCGTGGGTGTCCGCTCCGCTGCCTTGCGTGGTCGCTGCTGGTTTGACCAGTTTGGTCAAGCAGAGCACCGGCTGGTATTGGCGTTGAGGACGGACATGACGCAGATGCTAGCTTGCCCGCCTGGCTGGCGGTATCCCGTGCCTGGGGCCTTTGGCGGCCAGCAAGGGCTTTTGGCGCAGACACGCGGCGCAGGCAACGGTAGGCTTCGCTCTGGCCTGAATGACAACAGCCCGGGCGTTG
>JANPOW010000129.1:0-12110 GCA_031428185.1 Betaproteobacteria bacterium
GGGGGGGGGGGGGGGGGGGGGCCCGGTCCGGGTAATTTTGGGTGGCCGCTACAGTGACCGTCCGATCCTGTGGCTGCCGTGCGCTGCCACATTGACCAGCCAGTTTCTCAAGGGATGCACGCCATGCGCCGACGCGCCATCGTCCAAATTCCACTGTTGCCGCTGTTGTTGTCACCAGCCGCACTGCTGCCAACCCATGCCCCGGCGCAGACCCCATCGCCGGCCTACCCGCAGCGGCCACTGCGCATCCTGGTGGGCTACAGCCCGGGTGGTGCGGTGGACACCATCGCCCGTGCGCTGGCGCAGCCGCTGCAAGCCGCGCTGGGCCAGCCGCTGATCGTGGACAACAAGCCTGGCGCGGGCACCAATCTGGCGATGCGCGCGCTGATCGACAGCCCACCCGATGGCCACACCCTGATGCTGGTGGCCAATGCCGCGGCGGCCAACCCCACGCTGTACCAGCCGGCGCCGTTTGATGTGGCGCGTGACCTGAGCCCCATCGCGCTGGTGGGCCGGGTGCCGGTGGTGATTGCCACCGCCGCGCAAGATGAGCTCACGTCCATCGCCGCGTTGCTGGCGCAAAGCCGGGCCAAGCCAGGGGTGGTGACCGTGGGCACACCGGGCAATGGCTCCACACCGCATCTGGCGGTGGAGTTGTTTGCCCATGCCGCCGGCATCACCCTCACGCATGTGCCCTACAAAGGCGGCGCCCAGGCCATCACCGATACGCTGGCCGGCCACATCCAGACCGTGGCGGTGAATGCGCTGGAGGTGTTGCCACATGTCAAGAGTGGCAAGCTGCGGGTGCTGGCGGTGCTCAGCCCGCAGCGGGTGGCCATCCTGCCGGATGTGCCCACCATCGCCGAGTCGGGCTATCCGGGTTTTGAGGCCTCGGTCTGGTACGGCTTGGTTGGCCCGGCCGACCTGCCACCCACGGTGGTGGCGCGCCTGCATGCCGAGGTGCAAAAAGCCCTGGCCGGCCCCGAGCTGCAAGGCCGTTTGGCCGCTGCCGGGGGTGAGGCGCTGCCCGGCACTGTGGCCCGCTTCAGCAGCCTGCTGGCCAGTGAGCAAGCGCGTTACGGCAAGCTGATCCGCGCGGCGCGTATCCAGCCGGATTGATGCACCAAGCATGCAAACCACCCCCGACCGCGCGATCACCCGCAGCACCTGCCAGGCGCTTGACCAGCACGACCCGCTGGCCACGCTGCGCGAGCGCTTTGAACTGCCACCCGGCGTGATCTACCTGGACGGCAACTCGCTGGGCGCCATGCCCAAAGCAGTGCCTGAGCGCATGGCGCGTGCGCTGCAACAAGAGTGGGCGCAGGGCCTGGTCCGCTCCTGGAACGATGCCGACTGGTATTTGGCGCCGCAGCGTGTTGGTGCCCGTATCGCCACGCTGATCGGCGCGGCGGCAGACGAAGTCATCGTGGCCGATTCGGTCTCGGTCAACCTGTTCAAGCTGCTGGTGGCGGCGCTGCGGTTGCGACCCGGGCGCACACGCATCCTGGGTGAGCGTGGCAACTTCCCCACCGATGTCTACATCGCCAGCGGCGTGGCCCAGCTGACCGGCGCCGAGCTGCTGACGGTGGAGCCCGAGCAACTGCCGGACGCGATCGATGCGCGGGTGGCCATCGTCTCGCTCACCCATGTCAACTACCGCAGCGGCCAGGTCTACGACATGGCTGCGATCAGCCGCCGTGCCCATGCTGCCGGTGCGCTGGTGCTGTGGGACTTGGCCCACACCGCCGGTGCGCTGCCGTGTGACCTGAACGGCGCGCAGGCTGACTTTGCAGTGGGCTGCGGCTACAAATACCTGAACGGCGGGCCCGGTGCGCCAGCCTTTGCATTTGTCGCGCAGCGCCACCAGGCGCATTTGCAGCAGCCCATCACTGGCTGGCATGGGCACGCGCAGCCGTTCGCGTTTGCGCACGGCTACACCCCGGCGCCTGGCGTGGTGCGCCTGCTGGTGGGCACCGCGCCGCAGCTCAGCCTGATTGCGCTGGAGGCCGCCCTCACCGCGTTTGACGGTGTCGACATGGCTGCACTGCGCCACAAGAGCCTGGCCCTGACCACGCTGTTCATCCAACTGGTGGACTGCCAACTCAGCAGTTTTGGCTTTGGCCTGGCCAGCCCGCGTGACGGCGCCCAGCGTGGCAGCCAGGTGGCCTTGACCCACCCCCACGCCTATGCCGTGATGCAGGCACTGATTGCGCGCGGCGTGATCGGCGACTTCCGCGCGCCCGACATCCTGCGCTTTGGTTTTGCGCCGCTGTACCTGCGCTTTGTGGACGTGTGGGACGCCGTGGCCGCCCTGCGTGCGCTGATGCTGAGCGGCGCCTGGGATGCGCCCCAATACCGACAGCGCAAGGAGGTGACTTGAGGCTCAGGCCTGCCTGGGTGTCTTCTTGGCCGTCTTTTTGACGACCACCTTGGGCGCCGCCGGTTTGGCGCTGCTGGCCCGTGCCGCTGGCTTGCCCAGGCTGGCACCGGTGTCCCAGGTGTCGCTGGTGCTGATGCCCCCGGCCGTCCACAGCCACTCGATCTTGCTGTAGGTGAACGACAACTCCTCGGTGGCCGCCAGCCTGGCCAGCGCCGGGTCGCGGTTGTCGGCCATCACAAACTGGATGTCGGCCAGCCTGGCGTTGCTCAGCCGCACCGTGTAGTGCTGCACCTCGGTGCCGGCACCGGCGCCGCCCTTGCTTTGCGGTGCCCAACACTGCAGCTCCCATTCGGCGATGTTTTCGTTGTTGACCAGCAGCGCGTAGAGCAGCGGCGACGCGGCGTCCAACTCCTTGGTCACCATGAAGGCGCGGTGTTGGCGCCGGCCGGTGGCCTGACCGCTGGCCGCATCACGCGGGCTCAGCAGGCCGTGGCGGGCGGCCACCACGGCAATCTTGCCTTCGCGCCCTTTTTGCGTCACCGAACCTTTGATGTCGCCTTGTTTCTGGCCTTTGAGCTTGAGGTAGGCAGTCAGCGCCATCGTCGGTCTCCGTGCGGGGGGTGGGGCGCTGATTTTGCGGCCGGCTGGGCTGCAGCACGGCTTGCAGCGCGACAGCCCCCCAGTTCGTCACGCCAGCGGCCGGCGCGTGCGGCAGCCCCGCATACCGGGTGTCAGGCAGCCAGCGGCACCGGCTGCGCCAACCCGGGCAAATGCATCAACTGCCCGGACAAGGCGTCCAGCAGCGCGCTGCGGCGCCGGTACATGGCCCGCCGCTTGGCCGGCACGTCAGCCAGGTCGCGTGGTGGGCGCTGGGCCGGCAGGCTCCAGAAGCCGTTGGCCAGCCGCTGGCCGCCCAGCCCGGCCCAGAAGCCGCAGTAGTCAAACGACACGGCCAGCACACGCTGATGCCAGCGCCGTTTGACATGGTGTTGCGGGTCCACCCCCTGCAGCGCCAGGCAACCACGTTGGCACAGGACGCGCAGCAACTCCACCAGCAGGTGCGGCGGGCGCAGGCCTGCAGCGGCGTGGGTGGCGTCACGGACCCCCTGCATGGCTTGTGCGTCGTGGGCCGGCGCGCCCTGCACCGACCCGATGGTCAGCCGGTCACCGCGCAACACCGAGAAGCTGAGCTGACACAGCCGCAGGCCGGCATCGGTCCACAGGCCCAGGCTCCACAAACCCTCGCGGCGGCAGACCCGGTTGGCCTCCAGGCACACCGGGCCGACGCCGGTCAGGTGCCACAACTCCACCCGCTCACCGCGCGCAATGCGGGCGCAAGTGGCAGCGCCAAAGGCCTGGGTGGCGCTGGCCAGGTCGTGCTGCAAATGGGCAAAGCGCTGCGCGGTGCGGTAACGCCTGTCGATGAAGGACTGCAACAGCGGCTCAAAACTGCGTGGCTGCTGGCTGAACAGCGGCAACCAGTGCGGATGCTGGCGCAGCACCTGGTGGAACTGCGCGCGGTGTGGCAACGCGCTGAGCAAGGCCCAGGCCAGCTTGAGCTGCCGGCCCAGGTTGCTGCGCCGGGTGTGGGTGGCGCTGCGCATCTGCGCCAGGTCTGGCCACCACGGGCTGGCCGGTGGTGCGGCTGCGGCCAGTGTGGTGCCGGCCCCGAACTGGGGTGCAAAGATTTGGGGTTGCAGCAGGGCCATGGCAGTGGAGCGGTGCTTGCCTCACATGCCGCCCCGCAGCGTCAGCAGGGGCGGTGAGGACAAGGGATTGCAAACGGTTGCGAATGTTAACGGCTTGTAAACGCCCGGGCATGCGGGCAAGCCCCGCACTGCGGGGGTGGGTCTTCACGGGGGTTGTTGCTGTAGCGTGTACAAGCGCCCAAAACGTCACACCAACGCTTGACTTGGCGCAAGATTGCCGCACGCCGCTTCACAGCCCTGCCCCACCAACCCGCCACCCTGAAAGCAACCCCATGCGCTTGCCCACACCCATCCTGTCCGCACACCGGCCCTGGTTGCTGCTGCCCATCACGCTGCTGGGCGCCACGCTGGCGGCGTGCGGTGGCAGCGACAGCGAGGTGGTCACGGCCGCCGACCTGGCCTGCACCCAGACCACCAGCAGCGGCGCGGTGGTGGTGGGCTCAGGCTTGCCCGGTGACCCGGCCATCCCCGAGCCGGCCTCGGGCTACAAGCTGGGCGCCAAGCCGGTGGTGGGCAAAAGCTACATGGTGGTCACGGCCAATCCACTGGCCAGCCAGGCCGGCTGCGACATCCTGAAAAAAGGCGGCAGCGCGGTGGATGCCGCGGTGGCGGTGCAAGCCGTGCTGGGCCTGGTGGAGCCACAAAGCTCGGGCCTGGGCGGCGGCGCGTTCATGCTGCACTTCAACGCCAAGACCGGCGTAGTGCAGGCCTATGACGGGCGTGAGCAGGCACCCGCTGCCGCCACGCAAGACTATCTGCGCTACATCAGCCCCAGCAACACCGCCTACCCGCTGCCCACCGCCGCCACGGTGACGACTGACGGCGCCGCGTTTGGCGGTGTGCGCGCCAGCGGCCGGTCGGTGGGCACACCGGGTGCGGTGCGCATGCTGGAGCTGGCCTACCAGGACAACGGCAAGCTGGCGTGGACCAGCCTGTTTGCCGCCGGCATCAAGCTGGCGAGTGAGGGCTTCAAGATCAGCGGCCGCATGGCGGATGCCATCGTGGCCAACAGGGCCAGCCTGCTGGTGGATGCCGACGCCACCGCTTATTTTTACGGCCCGGCGCCCGACTACAGCGCCAAGCCGCTGGGCACGCTGCTCAAGAACCCGGCGTATGCCGACACCTTGACGGCGCTGGCTGCGGGTGGCGCCAATGCGCTCTACACCGGGCCGATTGCCCAGGCCATCGTCGACAAGATTGGCGCCACGGTGGGCAGCGGCCCCACCAACATCGCGTTGACGCCGGGCCAGACGACGCTGGCTGACCTGGCCGCCTACCGGCCGGTCAAGCGCGCGGCGGTATGCACCACTTACCGCGCCTGGTGGGTGTGTGGCATGCCACCACCGTCGTCAGGTGGCATTGCGGTGGCGCAGGCGCTGGGCATGCTGGAGAACTACAGCCTGGCAGCGTTCAGCCCCACCAGCATGGACAGCGAAGGTGGCAAGCCAGCCGTGCTGGGTGTGCACCTGGTTAGCGAGGCTGAACGCCTGGCCTACGCCGACCGCAACAAATACGTGGCCGACACCGACTTTGTGCCGCTGCCCGGCGGCAGCACCGACGCGCTGCTGGACAAGACCTACCTGCGCAGCCGCGCCAACCTGATCCGCTTTGACAAGAGCATGGGCGTGGCCACGGCTGGTGTGTTTGCCGGTTTCACGCCGCAAGGCATCAGCGCGACCGAGGGCAACGGCACCACCCACATGACCATCGTGGACGCGGCCGGCAACGTGGTGGTGATGACCACCACGGTAGAAAGCTCAATGGGTTCGTTCCGCATGGCCAAAGGCTTTTTGCTGAACAACCAGCTCACTGACTTCTCGTTTGCGCCCACGGATGCTGCCGGCCCGATCGCCAACCGGGTGGCGCCGCAGAAGCGCCCGCGCAGCTCGATGGCGCCCACGCTGGTATTTGCCAAGGCGGCCGACGGCAGCCGGGGCGATTTTGTGATGGGCACCGGCTCACCCGGCGGTGCCAGCATCATCCAGTTTGTGACCAAGACGGTGGTGGGCGTGCTGGACTGGGGCATGGACGCGCAGCAGGCCACCTCGATGGTCAACTTTGGCGCCAGCAACAGCGCCACCACCGGTGTGGGTGGTGAGCACCCCAATGTGCTGGTGGCCAACAACGGCGCCGGCGACAGCCTGGTTGCCGGCCTGCGTGCGCTGGGCCACACGGTGAGCGTGGCGGCACAAAGCAGCGGCACCGGCACGCTGATCAAGACCCAACGCAACGGTGCGGCGGCGCTTGTGGGTGGCGCGGACCCGCGGCGTGAGGGCCTGGCGCTGGGCGACGGCGTTGCGCCGTGACCGCCGTGCGCGCCGTGCGCGCCGTGCGCGCCGCGAGCGCCGTGAGCGCGCGGGCCGTTGCGGCGCTCAGCGCAGCGGCAGCGGCTGCGCCAAGGGCGGCAGCAACACCGGGTTGCCACCTGGCACGGGCGTGCGGTCCACGTTCAGCGTCATCGACACCAGCACGTAGTAGCCGGTGACGGCGATCAGGTCCACCACACCCTGCTCGCCAAACTGGGCCAGGGCGCGTTGGTAGGTGGCATCAGCCACCCGCTGCTGGGTGTGCAGTTCGCGGGTGAACTCGTACACCGCCTCCTCGTCGGGCTGCAGGGTGTCCGGTCGCCGGCCTTGCGCCACCGCGTCAGCCACTTGCGGGCTCAAGCCCGCCTGCAGGGCCAGCCGGTGGTGAGCAAACCACTCGTACTGCGAGGTCCAGTGCCGTGCGGTGATCAAAATCGCAAACTCATTGAGCCGTGGGCTGAGTGAGCTTTTGAAGCGGATCTGCGCACCCAGTTTTTGCAACTGGTCAGCCAGCTCAGGGCTGCGCAGCCAGACATTGAACGGGCTGCCCAGTGTGGTGGTGCTGGCATTGGCCGCGCTGCCCGCCACGGCAGCGCGTGGCCCGGAGCGGATGTTGTCGGCCACCACCCGCTGGGCCGGCGTCATCTCGTCCAACGGGGTCAGCTTGAAGCGCCGGCCGTCGTCCTGCGCCTGGGCCAGGCCGAACAGGGCCAGCAGCAGCGCGGTGCAGCCGGTGCGGGCGGTGGCGTTTTGACGGGCCTTGCGGTTGGTTTTTGGGTTGACCGTGGGACAGCAGTTGCCGACAGATGCCATGGGTGTCTCCGGTGCTTGTTGGATGTTTGCACCGCATCTTTGGTGCAGCACCGCCAGCCCCTTGTTGCGTTGGCGACAAGCGGTCGGGATACGTGCCGGTTGCCGGTTGCCACTCGCCACTTGCCGCTGTCAGCGGGTACGCGCTGACAAGCCCGCTCACGGCGCTGGCGGCCGCAGCGCAGTGGCCTGTGACCACACGGCCTGCCAGACCCCATCCATCAGCTCATATGAATCGATGTGCCAGCACAGCGTGGGTGTGCCAGGTGTGCCGTTGTGGTCCAGCGTCAGCGTCACCGGGTAACGCACGATGGCCATGTGCTCACTGCTGCGCACCTGCATTTCCCCCGGCTCCCAGGCGGCGTAGCCCAAGACGCCAGACGTGATCTTGTCCAGATAGCGCTGGCGCGTGAACGACACGCCGGACGGCGTGATCAGCAGGTAGTCGGCCGCGTGCAGTGGCCAGGCCAGCGCCATGTCACGCGCCACCAGGGCCTGGCTGCGGGCACGCTCCAGCGCGCAAAAGTAGGCGTGTGGTGACGGGTAGCTGCTGGCGGTGCTGGCATTGCCAATCATGGGGGGTCTCCTGGCGTGTGCGGTCAGATGCTGGCCGCTGCAAGCACCGGCAGGACGTAGGCTAGCGCACCCACCACCACGCTGTCGTGGCGCGACGGGACCAGGAGGCACCCTCATGCAGATCACCTTTCTCGGTGCCGCTGACACCGTCACCGGCTCCAAACATCTGGTCGAGACCGACGGCCAGCGCATCTTGCTGGACTGCGGCCTGTTCCAGGGCTTCAAGGTGCTGCGTGAGCGCAACTGGGCGCCGTTTGCCCTGCCGGTCAAATCCTTGGCCGCGGTGGTGCTGAGCCATGCCCACCTGGACCACAGCGGTTACCTGCCGGCGCTCATCCAGCAGGGCTATACCGGGCCGGTGTATGCGTCCAGCGCCACCCGCGACTTGTGCGAGGTGCTGCTGCTCGACAGCGCCAAGCTGCAGGAGGAAGACGCCCGCCGCGCCAACAAATGGGGCTATTCCAGACACGCCAAGGCCTTGCCGCTGTACAGCGTGGCGGATGCCAAGCGCGCGATTGCCAAGATCACGCCGCTGCCAGCCGGCCGGGCAGTGCAGGTGGGGCCGGTGCAGGTGTCTCTGACGCCGGTAGGCCACCTGCTGGGTGCGGCGGCGGTGAGCTTGCGCTCCAGCCAGGGCACGCTGGTGTTCTCGGGTGACCTGGGGCGCGACGACGACATCCTGTTGCCAGCGCCGCAGCGGGTGGCGCAGGCCGATGTGGTGCTGGTGGAATCGACCTACGGCAACCGCCTGCACCCGGCCGGTGACGCCGACGCACGGCTGGGCCAGATCGTGCGCGACACCGTGGGGCGCGGTGGCTCGGTGCTGATGCCGGCCTTTGCGGTGGGCCGGGCGCAAGGCCTGCTGCTGAGCCTGCAGGGCCTGCGTGCGGCCGGCGACATCCCGCAGGGCATGCCCATCTACCTGGACAGCCCGATGGCCATCCAGGCCACCGCGCTGTACCAGCGCCACCACAAGCTGCTGCGGCTGAGCGCGCGCCAGGCCAGCGGCCTGACGGATGGGGTGCACATGGTCACCACGCCGCAGCAATCCGAGCGCTTGAGCCGCTCACGCTACCCCTGCGTCATCATCTCGGCCAGCGGCATGGCCACCGGCGGGCGGGTGCTGCACCACCTCAAGACCATGGCGCCCAACCCGAAACACCACATCGTGCTGGCCGGCTTCCAGGTGGCGGGCACACGCGGCGCCAAGCTGGTGGCCGGTGACGCACAGATCAAGATCCACGGTGAGTACGTGCCGGTGCACGCGGCCGTCAGCCAGTTGGAGGGCTTCTCCGGCCATGCTGACGCCAACGGGCTGATGGCCTGGCTGCGCGGTTTTGAGGCCGCGCCGCGCCAGGCTTTTGTGGTGCACGGTGAGCCGGCTGCGGCCGACGCGCTGCGCCTGCGCATCCAGGATGAGCTGCACTGGCCGGTGCGGGTGCCCGAGCACCTGGCCATCCTGCAGGCTTGAGGTGGGGCCGCGCCGGGCGCAGGGCAACGGGCAGGGCAGGGCACAAAACCCCGCTGTCCAGCAGGGCGATGACGGGCCAGCCGCACGCCGGGGATACTGGTTTGAGCGTGCCCACGCCCGCCCGCCCGCCCGCCTTGGCCCCAGCCCACACCCGATGCCCACCCGTCCAACGTCTTCCAAACCAGCGCCCGCTGGCCTCAAGCCCAGCGGCCAGAAACCCGCCACCCCAAGCCCCACCATCCCGCCACGCGCCATCCTGCTGCTGGCCTTGTTGACACTGGTGTGGGGCACCAACTGGGGCTTGTTTCCGTATGCGGTGCGTGAGGTCTCGGTCTGGACCTTCCGTGCCGTGTCCGTGTTGGGCGCCGGCCTGGCGCTGCTGGCGGTGGCGCGGGCGCGCGGCCTGTCGCTGGCCATCCCGCGCCGCCACTGGCCCACGGTGGTGGTGGCCACCTTGTTTTATCTGGTGCTGTGGAACATCGCCAGCACCTATGCCGCGCTGATGATCCCGTCGGGCCAGGCGGCGGTACTGGGCTTCACCATGCCGCTGTGGGCCGCACTCATCGGCTGGGCCACCGGCGCGCAGCGCCTGGGGCCACGCCTGCTGCTGGCCCTGGCGCTGGGCGCGCTGGCGGTGGGCTTGCTGATGTGGCGCAGCATCGGTGTGTATGCCCAGGCGCCGCTGGGCGTGGCGCTGGGTCTGCTGGGCGGTATCGGCTGGGCCGTGGGCACCATGATCTTGAAGCGCGCCGGGGTCTCGCTGTCGGGCACGGTGCCGGCGCTGGTGCTCACCGGCTGGCAGTTGCTGATCACCGCCGTGCCGATTGGCACCGGTGCGCTGCTGCTGGGTGATGGCCATTGGTTTGTGCCGTCCTGGCAGACCGTGCTGGTGATTGGCTACATCACCGTCGTGCCGAAGGCCATCGGCAACCAGGCCTGGTTCACCGTGGTCGGGCTGCATCCCAACACCGAGGCGGGGCTCTCAGCCATTCTGGTGCCGGTGGTGGCAATGGTCTCGGGCGCCGTCTTCCACGCGGAGCCACTGGGCCCGGTGCAGTGGGCGGCGATGGCCTGCTGTGCGCTGGCACTGCGGCTGGCTTTGGTGCCGGGCAAAGCGGGCGGCTGAACTTGCGCCCGGCGCGGGCGCACACTGCGGGCCAGCCCATCGCCGAGCCGCCCATGACCCCAAGCAACACGCCCCAGACCGCCGGCCAGCCGGCCCAGCCCGCCGCTGCGCATGCCACGCTGGCGCCCGACGAGCGCGTGCAACTGCAAACCCTGCGTGCCCACCGCCGCGCCCACCGCCTGCGCCGTCCGCCTGTGGCGCTGGGCGGCTTGCCGGCTGCGGCGCTGCTGCCTGCGGTCAGCGACCAGCATCTGCGCCAGGCGCCACCCACGCGGGGCCAGCGCCTGGCCGACGCGGTGGCGGCCACCATCGGTTCATGGCGCTTCATCATTTTTCAAAGCACGGCCATCGTGTTGTGGATCACGGGCAACGTGCTGGTGGGCCCGGGCGCGTGGGACCCGTACCCCTTCATCCTGCTCAACCTGCTGCTGTCATTCCAGGCCGCTTACACCGCACCGGCCATCATGATGAGCCAGAACCGCCAGTCTGAGCAGGACAGGCACCACGCTGAAAACGACTACGAGGTCAACGTCAAGGCCGAGCTGGAGATCGAGCTGCTGCACGAAAAAGTGGACTTGCTCAAAGAGCGTGAGCTGTTGGCGCTGACGGCGGCCGTGAAGCTGCTGGCGCAGCGCATCGAGGGGCTGCAGACGCAGCTGGCTCAGCCGCGCGCGTAGTCCCAGGCGGCGCCATCCAGCGTCGGCAGCACATCCACCAGCGCCTGTGCGCTGGCCAGCAGGCCGGGCAGCCAGGCCGGTGCTGCGCTGCACAGCGGGCCATACCACTGCAGGTAGCGGGCCACCTGGCGCCGGGTGCTGAGCAGCTCAAACGCATCGGCCGGCAGGGTGTCTGCCAGCCGGCGCGCCAGCGCCAGGGCCTGCGCCGGCCAGTCACCCTGGCGCGCCGCCAGGCCGGGCAGCGCGGGTGCCAGCAAGTACAGCTCGATCAAGGTGCCGACGGCCCACACCTGTTCTTGCGTATTGGTGTTGTGCAGGTCGTGTAGGGCTTGCACCTCGGCCAGGTGCCACAGTTGCTCGGGCGCGCGGCCCGGCAGTTCGTCCCCGCTGGCCGGCTTGCCACCCAGTTGCAAGGCCAGGCCCAGCGACAGGTACTGGGTGGTGAAGTAGGCTGAGCGCTGCTGCTGCCAGCAGTTGAAATACAAACGCCGCGCCCGGACCAGGCCGGCCCACATGGCCGCCAGGTGTTGGGCCTGCCGGGCGCCATCCCCCGCCTGGCCGGCGCGGCCGGCTTGCAGGTGGTGCAGCCCGGCTTCGCGTTTTTCGGTGCTGGCCAGCAGCTTGAGCACACGCAGCGGCGCCGTGGTGGTGGTGGGCGCCAGGCCGGCCAGCCTGGCCTTGGCGCGTTGCATCTGCTGCACCGCGCTGGCGATGGCATCACTGCTGGCAGCAGCGGGCGGGATGGCCTGGCCGCTGTCACTGCCGTCACCGCTGGCAGCGTTAGCCGCACTGGCGGGCGGCAGCACCGCTGCCTGCACCGCCGCGATCGCCACGTTGATCGCCGTCATTGCCCGCTGCACCTGGGCGTCACCGAGCTGGGCTTCGAAGTCGGCCGGCAGCGCGGTGTAGGCGGTGATGCTGGCCCAGTCGCTGGTATCGGGGAACTGGGTGTGCAGTTGGCGGCGCAACGCCACCAACAGGCTGCGTGGGTCATCGCCCCACAACAGGCCGTCGTACAGCGTTTCGACCATACGCACCGACCCGCCGAAGGACAG
>JANPOW010000130.1:0-4337 GCA_031428185.1 Betaproteobacteria bacterium
GCAGGTGTTTGCTGCTCATCACGTCATACGCGCCGCCGTAGGCCTTGCGGGTGATCACCGTCACTTTGGGTACCGTGCATTCGGCAAACGCATACAGCAGCTTGGCGCCGTGTTTGATGATGCCGCCGTACTCCTGCGCGGTGCCAGGCCTTAATCCTGGCACCTCCAAACAGGTGATAACCGGGATGTTGAATGCATCACAAAACCGCACAAAACGCGCCGCCTTGATGCTGCTCTTGATGTCCAGGCAGCCAGCCAGCACTTGCGGGTTGTTGGCCACGATGCCCACGCTCTGGCCCTCCATGCGGGCCATGCCGATGACGATGTTTTTGGCGTAGTCGGGCTGCAGCTCAAAAAAATCACCATCGTCCACCACCTTGTGGATCAGCTCTTTGATGTCGTAGGGCTTGTTGGCGTTGTCCGGCACCAGCGTGTCCAGGCTGAAGTCCAACCGATCTGCCCGGTCGGCGCTGGGCCGCACCGGCGGCTTCTCGCGGTTGTTGAGCGGCAGGTAGTTGTAAAAGCGGCGCAGCATCAGGATGGCTTCCACATCGTTCTCGAACGACAGGTCGGCCACGCCGCTTTTGGTGGTGTGGGCGCTGGCGCCACCAAGCTCCTCAGCCGTCACGTCCTCATGTGTCACGGTCTTGACCACCTCGGGGCCGGTGACAAACATGTAGCTGCTGTCTTTGACCATGAAGATGAAGTCCGTCATGGCGGGTGAATACACCGCACCCCCAGCACACGGCCCCATGATCATGCTGATTTGCGGGATCACACCGCTGGCCATCACGTTGCGCTGGAACACGTCGGCATAACCACCAAGTGACGCGACACCTTCTTGAATGCGCGCACCACCTGAATCATTGAGGCCGATCACCGGTGCGCCCACTTTCATGGCCTGGTCCATCACCTTGCAGATTTTCTCGGCATGCGCCTCGCTCAATGCGCCGCCAAACACGGTGAAATCCTGGCTGAAGACAAACACCAGCCGGCCATTGATCATGCCGTAGCCGGTGACCACACCGGCACCACGGATCTGGTTGTCCTGCATGCCAAAGTCAGCGCAGCGGTGTTCAACAAACAGGTCCCATTCTTCAAATGTGCCTTCGTCCAGCAGCAGCTCCAGCCGCTCCCGGGCAGTGAGCTTGCCTTTGGCATGTTGGGCGGTGATGCGCTTCTCGCCGCCGCCCAGGCGGGCTTCGGCGCGCATGGCGTCAAGTTTTTGTTGGATGTCATGCATGGGGTGGTGTCCTTGGTGGGGCGTCGTTCGGATGTGGTGTTGGCATTTCAGAATCAGCTGAACAGGTCCAGCAAGCGGCGGGCCGCAACCGATGCGGCCACCTTGCCGGCCAGCACTTCAGCCGCCAATGCGGGCAGCGCTTGCTGCACGGCGGGGTGGGCTTTGAAGCGTTGTTTGAGGCCGGCATCGATGCGCTCCCACATCCAGGCTTGGTCTTGGCCATGCCGACGTGCAGCCAACCCGCCATTGGCGATTTGCAATTGGCGAAAGCGGGTCACTGCGGCCCAAAAGTCCACCAGCCCCGTGCTTTTGAGCGCGGACAGTTGCATCACCTGCGGTTGCCACTGTGAAGCGTCGTGGTGCTGATGGTCATCTCGGTGGTGCATGCCAATCAAGCGCAATGCTGAGCTGATCTGCGCCCGCGCCCGAGTGGCTGCCGCCTCGTCGATATCGGCCTTGTTGATCACCACCAAATCGGCCAGCTCCATCACGCCTTTTTTGATGGCTTGCAGGTCGTCGCCGGCATTGGGCAGTTGCATCAGCACAAACATGTCGGTCATGCCGGCCACGGCAATCTCGCTTTGACCCACACCCACGGTCTCGATGATGACCACGCCGTAGCCGGCGGCCTCACACACCCGCAAGGCTTCACGGGTTTTCTCGGCCACCCCGCCCAGCGTGCCGCTGCTGGGGCTGGGGCGGATGAAGGCCTGCTCATGCACCGACAACTGCTCCATGCGGGTTTTGTCCCCCAGGATGGACCCACCACTCAGCGACGATGACGGGTCGACCGCCAGCACCGCCACCCGGTGGCCTTGGGCAATCAGATACAGGCCCAGGGTCTCGATGAAGGTGCTCTTGCCCACACCCGGCACACCACTGATGCCCAGCCGGAAAGCACCCCCGGCCTGCGGCAGCAGGCTGCCCAGCAGCACATCGGCCCGGCTGCGGTGGTCAGGCCGGGTTGATTCCAGCAGCGTGATGGCCTTGGCCACGGCACGACGCTGGGCAGCGCCGGCCGGCCCGGTGACTGCTGCGGCCAGTTGGTGGTCAGCGTCGGCCACAGCATCGGGTGCGGTGGCGGCATGCAACTGCGCCTGCGGCTTTTGCGCGCTATCTGCCACGCCGGGATCAGTCAACTTTCAACCCTTTCAAGGGCCGCAGGTAGTGCAGGTCCCATTCGGTTTCATGCTGCAACTCGAAGCCGTGGCGGCGGTAAAACGGGTTGGCGTCGCTCAGTTTGAGGGCCAGCACCCGCACCGGCAGGCCTTGGCGGTCGGCCTCGTCCAGCACTTGCGCCATCACCCAGCTACCCACACCCTGGCGCTGGGCCTGCGGGGCGATGTGCAACTGGTCCAGCACCAGGTGGTCAAGCATGGGGAGCAGCACCACAAACCCCACCGATTCACCCGCCAGCAGGATGTGGCGGGTGTGCGCGGGCTCAAACGCGCGGCCCAGCCGCTCACGGGCGCGCTGGGGGTCAAACCGGCCCAGGCGCTGCAGGCTGTCCTGCATGGCCACCATGCGCAGCGAGAACAAGGCCTCGAAGTCGTCCTCGGTGGCGGGCGCCAGGGCCAGCTGGGGTGTGCCGGGGGCCGTGTTGACGGTCATGTCAGGGGTGGGCTTGGCGCGCGGGTGCGGGTGCGGGTGCGGGCCGGTGGACCGTCACGCCGACTGTGCTGCCTGCGCCGCGCGGATCTGCTCCAGCACATGCTTTGCGCTGACCGGTATCGGTGTGCCCGGGCCGTAAATGCCCTTCACGCCCGCGTCGTACAAAAAGCCGTAGTCCTGCTGCGGGATCACACCGCCCACAAACACGATGATGTCGCCGGCGCCTTGCGCCTTGAGCGCCGCGATGATGGCCGGCACCAGTGTCTTGTGGCCAGCGGCCAGGGTGCTGATGCCCACCGCGTGAACATCGTTTTCAATCGCCTGGCGGGCGCATTCTTCAGGCGTCTGGAACAGCGGGCCCATGTCCACGTCAAAGCCCAGGTCGGCAAACGCGGTGGCCACCACTTTGGCGCCACGGTCATGGCCGTCCTGGCCCAGCTTGGCAATCATCACGCGCGGGCGGCGGCCTTCGGTCTCGGCGAATTGCGCGATCTCGCGTTGCAGTTTGTCCCAGCCTTCGGCGCTGTCGTAGGCCGCTGCGTACACACCGGTCACCTTCTGGATGTCGGCGCGGTGGCGGCCATACACCGCCTCCAGCGCGTCGCTCACCTCACCCACGGTGGCGCGCAGGCGCATGGCCTGAATGGTGAGTGCCAGCAGGTTGCCCTGGCCGGATTGCGCGGCATCCGTCAGCACCGCCAGTGCCTGTTTGACACCTTCGCTGTCGCGCTCGGCGCGGATTTGCGTCAGGCGGGCAATCTGGCCGTCACGCACCGCCACGTTGTCGATCTCACGCGCGTCCACCGCGTCCTGGTGTTCAAGCTTGTATTTGTTGACTCCCACAATCACGTCTTTGCCACTGTCGATGCGGGCTTGTTTCTCGGCCGCGCTGGCCTCGATCTTGAGCTTGGCCCAGCCGCTGTCCACAGCTTTGGTCATGCCGCCCATCGCCTCGACCTCCTCGATGATGGCCCAGGCCGCGTCGGCCATGTCCTGGGTCAGTTTTTCCATCATGTAGCTGCCGGCCCAGGGGTCAACCACGCTGGTGATGTGGGTCTCCTCCTGGATGATCAACTGGGTGTTGCGGGCGATGCGGGACGAGAATTCGGTGGGCAGTGCGATGGCTTCATCGAAGCTGTTGGTGTGCAGGCTTTGCGTGCCGCCAAACACTGCGGCCATCGCCTCCACCGTGGTGCGCACGATGTTGTTGTAGGGGTCTTGCTCGGTCAGGCTCCAGCCACTGGTCTGGCAGTGGGTGCGCAACATCAGGCTTTTGGGGTTTTTGGCGCCCACGGCTTTCATGATGCGGCACCACAGCAGGCGGGCCGCCCGCATCTTGGCAATCTCCAGATAGAAGTTCATGCCGATGGCCCAGAAGAAGCTCAGGCGGCCAGCAAACTCGTCCACATCCAGGCCCTTGGCCAGCGCGCATTTCACATACTCCTGGCCGTCGGCCAGCGTGAAGGCCAGCTCCAAAGCCTGG
>JANPOW010000131.1:0-5659 GCA_031428185.1 Betaproteobacteria bacterium
ACGCCTTCTTTGGCTTCCACCGACTGGTGCAGGCCTTCGCTCCAGCGGCGACCCGACATCAGGCGACCGGTGAATTCATCGACGATGACGATCTCGCCGCCCTGGTTCACATAGTGCTGGTCGCGGTGGTACAGGTGTTTGGCACGCAACGCGGCGTAGACGTGGTGCATCAGCGAGATGTTGCCGGCGTCGTACAGGCTGGCACCCTCGGCCAGCAAGCCGGCCTCGGCCAGCAGGCGCTCGGCGTTTTCATGGCCGTCTTCGGTCAAATAAACCTGATGGCTTTTTTCATCCACCGTGAAATCACCGGCCTCGATCACGCCCTCACCAGTGCGCGGGTCAGCCTCGCCAATTTGCTTTTTGAGGCCGGGCACCACGCTGTTGATGCGCACATACATCTCGGTGTGGTCTTCGGCCTGGCCGCTGATGATCAGCGGGGTGCGGGCCTCGTCGATCAGGATCGAGTCCACCTCATCGACGATGGCAAAGTTGAGGCCACGCTGCACCCGGTCGGCCAGCTCGTAGACCATGTTGTCGCGCAGGTAGTCAAAGCCGAACTCGTTGTTGGTGCCGTAGGTCACATCGGCGGCGTAGGCGGCCTGCTTTTCTTCGCGCGTCAGGCCGGGCACGTTGACGCCCACGGTGAGACCCAAAAAGCCGTACAACCTGCCCATCCATTCGGCGTCACGCCGGGCCAGGTAGTCATTGACGGTGACCAGGTGCACACCCTTGCCGGACAGCGCATTCAGGTAGACCGGCAGCGTGGCCATCAGGGTTTTGCCCTCGCCGGTGCGCATCTCGGCAATCTTGCCGTTGTGCAGCGCCATGCCGCCCACGTACTGCACGTCAAAGTGGCGCATCTTCAAGCTGCGCTTGCCACCCTCACGCACCACGGCAAAGGCCTCGGGCATCAAGTCATCCAGGCTGGCGCCCTGGGCAATGCGCTGGCGGAATTCATCCGTCTTGGCGCGCAACGCGGCGTCATCGAGCGCCTCGAACTGTGGCTCTAGCGTATTGATCTGCTCCACCACACGGCGGTATTGCTTGAGCAGGCGGTCGTTGCGGCTGCCGAAAATCGAGGTGAGAAGCTTGGGCAACATGCGGCGTCAGGGGCTGGAGAATCGGGGGCGGTGTTGGGCAAGTCAATCTGGCCTGACACCCGGGATGGCACAGTCGTATTGGGCAATCGTAGTGGGCAATCGGAGTGCACCGTCAATGGCGGCAGACCGCTCGCGCAAAGCCATTGAGTCTAACATTCGCCCCCTGCCCGATTGCAGGGGTCCCGCCGTTCAGCAAACCACCCGGCACAGCACCGGCAGACCATGTCCCGCCCTACTCCACCCGCTCGCCACGCGCCCTTGCCCAGCAGCACCGTCACCATTGGCGGCGCCCTGGCGGGCAGTGAGGCGCTGACCTCACTGGTGCAACGCATGCGTGCATCACAAGCCCGGCTGGACGCGGTGCTGCCGCTGCTGCCGCCGGCCATGCGTGGTCATGTCAAGGCGGGGCCGATCGACGAGGCGGGCTGGACACTGCTGGCGTCCAGCAATGCGGTGTCGGCCAAGCTGCGGCAATTGACACCGGCACTGGACGCCCATCTGCGCAGCCAGGGCTGGGCCGGGCCACCCGTGCGGGTGAAGTTGCTGCAGCCGGAGTGAGGGTGGCAGACAGCGCGCGCGTTGCGGGCAAGAGGGGTGGTGCCGGCTATCCGAATCGAACGGATCACCTACCGCTTACAAGGCGGTTGCTCTACCAAATGAGCTAAGCCGGCACGAATTCGAAATTTTAAGTCAGTCTGTTCGCCAGACTGACCTGCGGCGCCATCGAAGCGCCATCGAAGCGCCGCCGAAGCGCCACACCAGCGCCACACCAGCGCCACACACGCGGCTATTTGACGCGCTTGAGTGACGGCCGGCCATTGCCCGACGGCGTGGGCGGCTCGGGCAGCTCAGCCGTGTCGGTTGCGGCTTTGGCCTCGACCAACGGTGCAGCAGCTTGCGTGGCGGCCGGCTGCCCGGCCAGCCGCAGCCCGATCTTGGCAGGCTCGGCCGCTGGTGCCGCCGCCGCACCCTGGTTGGGCACCGGAAACGCCATGCCTTGCCCGTTCTCGCGGGCGTAGATGGCCACCACATGGTCGACCGGCACGGCGATCTCACGCGACGAACCGCCAAAACGCGCCTTGAACTCAATGAACTCATTACCCAGGTTCAGGCCACTGGTGGCCTCAAACCCGACGTTGAGCACGATCTCGTTGTTCTTGACGTACTCCATCGGCACCTGCACACCCGGTGTGACAAACACCGCCACGTAAGGCGTGAAGCCGTTGTCGGTACACCATTCATGCAGGGCGCGAATCAAGTATGGGCGGGTGGAGCTGCCTTGCTCGTCCGGAGCGGCCGGTTTGGTCACTGGAACCTCTCGTCGAACGGGTGCGTTCGACGATCCCCCGAGGGGATACGGGCCCGCTTGGGAGCGGCCCGGCGCTCGGCCCGCCGAAGTCGGATTGACGTCATGCTGCGATCTTACTTTCGCATCACCTTCTCGGACGGCGTCAGCGCCTCGATGTAGGCCGGGCGCGAGAAGATGCGTTCGGCGTACTTGAGCAGCGGTGCGGCGTTTTTGGACAGGTCGATGCCGTAGTAGTCCAGGCGCCACAGCAGCGGTGCAATGGCCACGTCGAGCATGCTGAAGTCGTCGCCCAGCATGTACTTGTTCTTCAAGAAGATCGGCGCCAACTGGGTCAGGCGTTCACGGATTTGTGAGCGGCCTTTTTCCAGCTGCTTCTCGGTGGCCTTGACACCGCTGCGGGCCTCCAGCAGGTTGACGTGGGCAAACAGCTCTTTCTCGAAGTTGAAGAGAAACAGCCGCACCCGGGCGCGCGCCACCGGGTCACCGGGCATCAGCTGCGGATGCGGGAAACGCTCATCGATGTACTCATTGATGATGTGGGACTCATACAGGATGAGGTCACGCTCCACCAGGATGGGCACCTCGTTGTACGGGTTCATCAGCGCGATGTCTTCGGGCTTGGCGAACAGGTCCACATCACGGATTTCGAAGTCCATGCCTTTCTCGAACAGCACAAAACGGCAGCGGTGCGAATAGGGGCAGGTGGTTCCGGAATAAAGCACCATCATGGTGGAGGTCTCCCAAGTGGGTGGGTTCTTGATCGCAGGGATCGAAATGCGGCGGACACAGCACAAAAAACAATGCGCGCAGCGGGCCGCAAGAGGGCTTGTCGCTGCGCGCTTGGCCCGGCTGCAGCGCCGGGCCTGCAGTCACTGGGCTACTTGATGTCTTTCCAGTAGCTGGCGTTCAGGCGCCAGGCGATGACGGTGAAGATGGACAGGAACAGCAGCACCCAGACACCCATGCGCACACGCTGGTTCTGGCCGGGCTCGCCCATCCATTGCAGGTAGGCCACCAGATCGGCCGTGGCCAGGTCGTAGTCATGCTTGCTCAGGCTGCCGGGGTTGGTTTGCTCAAAACCTTTGAAGACATGGGTGGTCTTGGCCGGGTTGTGTGGGTCTTTTTCTTCGGCAAACACCGCGCGCTGCTCACCTTGCAACTCCCACAGCACATGCGGCATGGCCACTGCCGGGTAGACAAGGTTGTTCCAGCCGGTGGGGCGGGTCTCGTCGCGGTAGAAGCTGCGCATGTAGGTGTAGAGGTAATCAGCCCCCGAGCCATTGGCGCCGGCGCGTGAGCGGGCAATCACGCTCAGATCAGGCGGCTGGGCGCCAAACCAGTCTTTAGCGTCCTTGGCGCTGATGGCCACGGTCATCAGCTCACCGACCTTTTCACCGGCGAAGACCAGGTTTTTCTTGATCTGCTCGTCAGTCAGGTCAATGTCGCGCAGGCGGTTGTAGCGCATGTAGCCGGCGGCATGGCAGTTCAGGCAGTAGTTGACAAACAGCTTGGCGCCGTTTTGCAGCGCGGCGATGTCAGACACCCGGTCTTTGGGGAACTTGTCCCAGGCCGGACCGCCATCGTTGGCCAGTGCCACTGAGCAGAACGCCAGTGCGGTCAGCAGACTTGCAAGGATTTTTTTCATTCTTGTTTGCTCCTGCGTCAGTGGGCCGAGAAGGTCACACGGTCTGGCACTTGCTTGAAGGTGCCGATGGTGCTCCACCACGGCATCAGCAGGAAGAAACCAAAGTAGAACAGCGTGCCGATCTGGGCGACCAGTGTGCCCACCTCAGACGGCGGCTGGATGCCCAGGTAGCCCAACACCGCAAAAAACACCACAAACACGCCGTACATGTATTTGTGCCAGGTGGGCCGGTAGCGGATGGACTTGACCGGGCTGTTGTCCAGCCAAGGCAGCGCAAACAGGATGACCACTGCACCACCCATCACCACCACGCCCCAGAACTTGGCATCGAAGGTTTTGAGCAGCAATACGCCGATGATCACGCCCACAGCGATGGCGATGCGGCCCTTGCCCTTGACGGCCATCAGCGAGACCAGCCCGGCCAGTGCGGCGATGACACACAACACGTTGACCATGCCGTCATTGGTGGCGCGCAGCATCGAATAAAACGGCGTGAAGTACCAGACAGGGGCAATGTGGGCCGGCGTCTTGAGCGGGTCGGCCGGGATGAAGTTGTTGTATTCCAAAAAGTAACCACCCAGCTCCGGGCCAAAGAAGATGATGGCGCAGAAGACCATCAGGAACATCGCCACCGCAAAGAGGTCATGCACCGAGTAATACGGGTGGAACGGGATGCCGTCCAGCGGCACGCCTTTGGCGTCCTTCTTGGCCTTGATCTCCACACCGTCGGGGTTGTTTGAGCCCACCTCGTGCAGCGCAATGATGTGCGCCACCACCAGGCCCAGCAGCACCAGCGGCACGGCAATGACGTGGAAGCTGAAAAAACGGTTGAGGGTGGCATCACCCACCACGTAGTCACCACGGATCAGCAGCGCCAGGTCAGGGCCGATGAAGGGCACGGCGGCAAACAGGTTGACGATCACCTGCGCGCCCCAGTAGCTCATCTGGCCCCAGGGCAGCAGATAGCCCATAAAGGCCTCGGCCATCAGCGCCAGGAAGATGGCGCAGCCAAATACCCAGACCAGCTCACGCGGCTTGCGGTAGCTGCCGTAGATCAGGCCACGGTACATGTGCAGGTAGACGACGACAAAAAATGCCGACGCGCCGGTGGAGTGCATGTAGCGGATCAGCCAGCCCCAGGGCACATCCCGCATGATGTATTCAACCGACGCAAAGGCCAGCGCGGCATCGGGCTTGTAGTGCATCACCAGGAAGATGCCGGTGACGATCTGGATCACCAGCACCAGCAGCGACAACGAGCCGAAGATGTAGAAGAAGTTGAAGTTCTTCGGCGCGTAGTACTCCGACATGTGGTCTTTGAACAACTGGGTGGCCGGAAACCGGTTGTCCACCCAGGTCATCACCTTCACACCCACCGGGGCGTCGGCCGGAGCCGTCTTGAAATCTGCCATGTCTTGACCTCAATGCTGGGGAATACACGCAAGCGCGGGGCTTGGCGTGTGGAACTCAGGCCTTCTTGTCCTCGCCAATCAGCAGGCGGGTATCGGACAGGTAGACGTAGGGCGGCACTTCGAGGTTGTCGGGTGCGGGCTTGTTCTTGAAGACGCGGCCGGCCATGTCGAAGGTGGAGCCGTGGCAGGGGCA
>JANPOW010000132.1:0-2298 GCA_031428185.1 Betaproteobacteria bacterium
GCGCGGGCTTCCCCACCGGGCGCAAGTGGCGCATCGTGCGGGCCGAGGCCGGCCCCCGGCTGATGGCCGTCAACATCGACGAAGGGGAGCCCGGCACCTTCAAAGACCGCTTCCACCTGGAGCATGACCCGCACCGTTTTCTCGAAGGCATGCTGGTGGCCGCCTGGGCGGTGGACGTGGCGGCCATCTACATCTACCTGCGCGACGAATACCACGGCCTGCGCCAGTTGCTGCAGCAGGCGCTGGCGGCGCTGCCGGCGCAACTGGCAGCCGTCGGGCTGCCGGTAGACCGCCTGCCGCCCATCGAGCTGCGGCGCGGCGCTGGCGCCTACATCTGCGGAGAAGAGTCGGCCATGATCGAGTCGATTGAGGGCAAACGTGGCCTGCCCCGGCTGCGCCCGCCCTATGTGGCGCAGCGTGGCCTGTTTGGCCGGCCCACGCTGCAGCACAACATGGAAACGCTGTTCTGGGTGCGTGACATCGTGCAGCGTGGCGCGGCGTGGTTTGCCTCATTTGGCCGCAATGGCCGCAGCGGCTTGCGCTCGTATTCGCTGTCGGGCCGGGTCAACAAGCCGGGCGTGCATCTGGCGCCGGCCGGCATCAGCCTGCGGCAGCTGGTGGACGAATACGGCGGCGGCCTGCCCGCGGGCCACACGCTGTACGCCTACCTGCCCGGGGGTGCGTCCGGCGGCATCCTGCCGGCGCACCTGGCGGATTTGCCGCTGGACTTTGACACCCTGCAACCGCACGGCGCGTTCATCGGCTCGGCCGCCGTGATGGTGCTGACCCGCAGCGCCACGCACTGGGACCGCGCGTCTGATGCCGCGCGCAACCTGATGCGGTTTTTTGAGCATGAAAGCTGCGGCCAATGCACACCCTGCCGCAGCGGCACAGCCAAGGCCCGTGCCTTGATCGCCGGTGATGCGTGGGACACCGGCCTGCTGGCCGAGCTGTCGCAGGTGATGCGCGATGCATCGATCTGCGGCCTGGGCCAGGCCGCACCCAACCCGGTGGACTGTGTGATCCGCTACTTCCCGGACGAACTGGTGGCCACCGCATGACGACGCTTGAAGCAACCCAGGACGCTGCTGCTGGCGCTGCCCCGGCCACCATCGCCTTCATGCTGGACGGCCAAGCCGTCAGTGCGGCCCCCGGCGAGACCATTTTGCAAGCCGCGCAGCGCCACGGCGTGGATGTGCCGCAGCTGTGTTTCAAGGCTGGCCTGGCCGCCGCCGGCAACTGCCGCGCCTGCGTGGTGGAGATCGCGGGGGAACGCAGCCTGGCACCATCGTGCTGCCGCGCGCCCAGCGCCGGCATGCAGGTCACAGCCAGCAGCGGGCGTGCGCTGGTGGCGCAAAAAATGGTGCTGGAGTTGTTGTTGTCGGACATGCCGCAGGCGGCGCCGACAGCGTCACCCGCCCAGGCGGGTGCAGCGCAACCCCACGGTGAACTCAGCCACTGGGCCAGCGCGCTGGGCCTGGGCGCCCCCCGTTTTGCAGCGCGCCAGCAACCACCGGCTGACTTGTCGCACCCCGCTATCGCCGTCAACCTGGATGCCTGCATCCAGTGCACCCGCTGCGTGCGCGCCTGCCGCGAGATCCAGGTCAACGATGTGATCGGCCTGGCGTTCCGCGGTGGCCATGCCCAAATCGTGTTTGACCAGGGCGATGCGATGGGCGCGTCCACCTGCGTGGCCTGCGGTGAGTGTGTGCAAGCCTGCCCCACCGGCGCGCTGCAATCGGTGGTGCCGGCCAGCGGCCGGGTGGCAGTGGCTGCAGGCAATGCCGTCACCGCCGTCACCGCCGTCACCGCTGTCACCGCTGTCACCGCTGTCACGGCGACGGCCAACGCCGTGGCGGCCGACCGCAGCGTCGATTCCCTCTGCCCGTTTTGCGGCGTGGGCTGCCAGGCCACCTACCACGTCAAAGACGACCGCATCGTGCAGGTGGACGGCCGCAACGGCCCCGCCAATGACGGCCGCTTGTGTGTCAAAGGCCGCTACGGTTTTGACTACGCCCAGCACCCGCAGCGCCTCACCGTGCCGCTGATCCGCCGCGCCGACGCACCCAAACACGCCGATGCGCTGCTGCATGCCGACAACTGGCGCAGCGTGTTTAGAGAGGCCACCTGGGACGAAGCGCTGGACCTGGCCGCCGACAAGTTCAAGACCCTGCGCGACAGCCACGGCCCACGCAGCCTGGTGGGCTTCGGTTCCGCCAAAGGCAGCAACGAAGAGGCCTACCTGTTCCAGAAACTGGTGCGCACGGGCTTCAAGACCAACAACTTCGACCATTGCAC
>JANPOW010000133.1:0-3428 GCA_031428185.1 Betaproteobacteria bacterium
TCTGGGCCCGGCTCTCGACCTGGAAGGTGCCCACACTGTCGCCCTGGCACAGCATGTCGTAAACGGGGCCATCCTCACGCGGCACATCGGCCATCACAAATGCGGGCCGGCCCAGCTTGCTGCCCACCATCTCCAGCGCGCGCCTGATGGCGCTCAGCATGCCCAGCGCCAGGATGTCGACCTTGATCAGGCCCAGCGCATCCAGATCGTCTTTGTCCCACTGCACCACAGTGCGGTCGGCCATGCTGGCGTTTTCAACCGGCACCAGGCGCGAGATGTCGTCGCGGGCGATCACAAAACCACCCGGGTGCTGGCTGAGGTGGCGCGGGACGCCGATCAGCGCGGCGGTCAGCGCCAGCCACTGGCGGCAGACTTGTGAATCCGGGTCCAGCCCCTGCTCACGCAGCCGCTCGGGCGCCACGGTGCCACCGTCAAACCACTGCTGGCCGCGCGAGACGGCGGCGATGCGGTCCAGGTCCAGCCCCAGCGCCCGGCCCACATCGCGCAGCGCACTGCGTGGCCGGTAGCTGATCATCACGCCGGTGAGTGCGGCGCGGTGGCGGCCGTATTTGCGGTAGATGTACTGGATCACCTCTTCGCGGCGCTGGTGCTCGAAGTCGATGTCGATGTCGGGCGGCTCATTACGCTCGGCGCTGATGAAACGGCCAAACAGCAGGTGCATGTTCTTGGCTGTCGGGTTGACCTCGGTGACGCCCAGGCAATAACAGACCACCGAGTTGGCCGCGCTGCCCCGGCCCTGGCACAAGATGCCCTGGCTGCGTGCCCAGTGCACGATATCGGCCACGGTTAAAAAGTAGGGCGCAAAGGCCAGCTGGGCGATCAGCGCCAGCTCTTGGGCTATGGTCTGCAGCACAGTCTCGGGCGCGCCGGCCGGGAAGCGCTGTTGCACACCGGCCTGCGTCAAGGCGCGCAGCCAGCTATCGGGCGTGTGGCCGGCGGGCACGACCTCTTGCGGGTACTCGTAGCGCAGCTCGGTGAGCGCAAATTGGCAGGACGCCGCCACCGCCACGCTGGCGGCCAGCCACTCGGGCCGGTACAGCGCCGCCAGGCGCTGGCGTGAGCGCAAATGGGCCTCGGCGTTGGGCTGCAATGCCAGGCCGCAGGCGGTGATGGGCAGATTGAGCCGGGTGGCGGTGAGCACATCCTGCAGCGGTTTGCGGGCGCGGCTGTGCATCAGCACATCACCCGCCGCCACCAGCGGCAGGCCGCTGAGTGCAGCCACACGCGGCAGCAAGGCCAACCGTTGGGCATCGTGCGGGCGGTGCAGCAGCTCGATGGCAATCGCGCAACGGCGTGATGGGGCATCCACATCGGCCCCGCCAAACCAGGTTTTCAGCCACATGGCGTGGGCAAACAGCGTCTCGAACGTCTGCCCCGGCTGCGGCAACAGCAAGGCAAAACAGCCAGGCAAGCCCGCCAGAAACGGCGCCTGCGGCACCCGGCCCTCCACATCCGACGGATAGGCCAGGTACTGGCCTTTGGCGGCCCGGCGCCGCGCCACGCTGATCCACTGCGCCAGGTTGCCGTAACCGCGCCGGTTTTGCGCCAGCAACACCAGGTGCGGTGCGGCATGGCCGGCCAGCACCGTGCTGCCACCGCCAGGCGACGATGTAAGCTGGAAATGCGCCCCGATGATCAGGTGCAGGCCCAGCGGCTGGGCGGCCTCGTGCGCACGCACCACGCCCGACAGCGAGCATTCATCGGTCAACGCCAAGGCCCGGTAGCCACGCCGCAGCGCCTGGGCCACCAGCTCAGCCGGCTGGGACGCGCCGGTCAGAAAGCTGAAGTTGCTGCGGCAGTGCAGCTCAGCGTAGTCGGGCAGCGGGTGACGCGGTAACACGGCGTGGGCTCTCGGGCAAAGCGGGTGGTGGTGGGGTGCAGTGCGGGCGGGTAGCGCACGGGTTTGGGTGGGTTGCTGAGCGCATCGGCCGGGCTGGTGTTGCTCAAACCGGGTGGGCCGGGTTGGGCAGGCTGCCCCGACAGGCCCGCTGCGCCAGCCGCGCCCAGCGCGCCAGCCACGGCCAGGGCGCCAAGGGCATCCAGCCCATCCAGCGGGCTACGCACCGCCCCGCCGCCCAGGTTGAGCACGTGGGTGTAAATCATGGTCGTGCTGACATCGGCGTGGCCCAACAGCTCTTGCACGGTGCGGATGTCATAACCCGCCTGCAGCAAATGGGTGGCAAACGAATGGCGCAGGGTGTGGGGTGTTGCCAACTTGGCAACCCCGGCTTGTTGCACCGCACGCTTAAAAGCACGCTGAAAGGCCTGCTCATTTTGGTGATGGCGGCGCACGCCGGCACCGCGCGGGTCCACCGACAACGCCGCCTGCGGGAAAACCCAGAACCACGGCCAGGACATTGCCGCCCGGGGGTACTTGCGCGCCAGCGCATCGGGCAGGTGCACACCAGCCAAACCCGCCGCCCGGTCATCAGCCCAAACCATCCGGGCCTGGACCAATTGCTGCCGCAGCGCCTGCTCAAGCGACGCCGGCAACATCACCACCCGGTCTTTGGCGCCCTTGCCCTCACGCACCAAGACGGCACGACGATCAAAATCAATGTCCTTGACACGCAGCCGCAAGCCCTCCAGCAAGCGCAGACCTGTGCCGTAAAGCAAACGCGCGAACAGTTGCGGCTCACCAGCCAAGGCGCTGAACAGACGGGCCACCTCATCTTGCGACAACACCACCGGCAGCCGTCGATCCCGCTTGGGATGCCCGATATCGCTGAGCCATGGCACCGTCTGACGCAACACCTTTTGATACAAGAACAGCAAAGCCGACAGCGCCTGCGCATGGGTCGACGCCGATACCCCCCGCTCAACCGCAAGCCAAGTCAAAAACCCCTCCACCTCCTTCGCCCCCAGTTCAGCCGGATGGCGCAATCCATGGAAGTGCACAAACGCGCGCACCCAATGGACGTAAGCCTGTTCAGTGCGCAGGCTGTAGTGGAGGTAGCGGACCTGGCTGCGCACCTGGTCCAGCAAGCGACCGCGTGGCGGCTCCAGAGACATCGGCATGCGCATGGTGGTGAGCAACGGCTCGTTGACTGTGTTTGTGTACAGTACAACATTTCACCACCAAACCGCAAGTGCGTGGCGCACACAACACATCCGTCAGACGCACTGGTTGACCTGATTCAAGCCAGCAGCAGGCCGCAGCCGCAGATGGGAGTTGCCCACATGGTCAAAAATATTGCCACTATCCGCATCACCAAAAAACTCACGCCACAGCAGCCAGGCACCAAGAAGCTCTGCGCGCCATTCGGCCCGGCACTGGTGTGCGTCCGCTACCGCCTTGACCCCACTGCTGGACAGCGGTACACCACTCAATGCCATCAACCTGAATCCGTGACCCCACCTCGATAAAGCGCCACCGGCGGGGTGATCGCCGATGGCGACTGAGGGGT
>JANPOW010000134.1:0-29366 GCA_031428185.1 Betaproteobacteria bacterium
GCACGGGTTTGATGCCAAACGGCATCACCATGAAACAGACCGGGCGTAGCGTGGTCGGGGTCGGGGTCGGGGTCAGGGTCGGGGCTGGAGTCATGTCGTTGCTCATGCGGGTCTCCTGCGCCTGGTTTCAAGGCGGTTTGGGGGCGGTTTGGGGCTGGCCTGCCGGCAGCTCAAGGCCCACCGGCCAGCCACTGCGGCAGCATGGACAAGCGTGCGCTGACCTTGCCCTCGGCGGCCAGCGCTGCGGCGTCGGCAGGCGCCAGTTTGGCGCCTTTTTCAGCCATCTGGATGAGTGCCGGCAGGGCCAGCCGGCAGGCGTCGCAGCGGCCCAGCACGGCGGTGCCGTCATGGCTGACCGACAACACCTGCTCACCGCTGGCATCAAACAGCGCGCTGTTGACGGCGCCGACGTGGCGGAACAGGGTGGCCAGCTCACGGCCGCTGGCGGCGTCCCACACCCGCACGCTGTTGTCGGCGCTGGCGGTGACCACGCGCGCGCCGTCCGGGCTGAAAGCGGCCGATGACAAAGCCGCGCTGTGGCCACCCGCCAGCTCGATGGATTTGGCCGCCTGGCCGCCTGCCTTGCCGCCTGCCAGGCCGGCCAGCAGCCAGACCCGCGCGGTGCGGTCGGCACTGGCGGTGACCAGTGCATCACCGGTCTTGTTGAACACCAGCGTGCGCACATCGCCGCTGTGGCCCTTCAACTCCAGCGGCGCTGCGGCGGGGGTTTTGCGGTCCCACACAAACACTTTGGGGCCTTCGACCACGGCAATCCAGCGGCCATCCGGGCTGAGCGCCACATTCATGCGGCCGGCCTTGGCCGCCAGCACCAGCAGCGGTGTTGGCGGTGCGCTGCCCGGGCTGGTGGCCAAGGCGCTTTGCGGCCACAGCGCCACCTCGCCGGTTGTTGTGAGGGTGGCCAGCTCGGCCAGGGCCGGGTTGAACACGCCATACCAGCGCTCGGCCAGCCAGGCCGGGGTTGCCTGGGCGCGGCTGCTGGTGTGCCACAACACCGGTTTGTAGGTTTGGTAGATGTCGTCGGTAGTGCGGTGGCCCAGCAGCCACTGGCCGTCGGCGGACACGCTGATGTCCACCACCGTCTCGGCATCCGCCACAGCGGCCAGTGCGTCGGGGTCGGGCGTTTTGCGCTGCACCGTGCTGCCCAGCGCGGCAAAGCGGCAGTTGGTGCCGCTGGCGTCTTTTTCGCCGCACAGCAGGGCGCGGCCACCTTTGGGGTCGAGCGCCGCGGCTGACCACCACGGTTTGCCGGCGGCCAGCAGGCGCGGCGGCTGCAACGCCCAGGCGCGCAGCGTGCGGTCACGGCTGGCGGTGATGACGCGACCGGCCGGGCCAAACAGCGCATGCGTCACCTCGTTGCGGTGGCCACGCAGCACCGCCACCGGCACGGTGGTGCGCGACGACCAGACCCGCGCCGTGCCGTCCTGGCTGGCCGAGACCAGGTATTCACCATCAGCCGACACGCTGGCCTCGCTGACCAGGTCGTCGTGGCGGCGTTCGTCGTGGCTGTTGGCGTCACTCCAGAAATACACCCGCTTGTCGGACACGGTCATCAGCCGGTTCGGGTCATCGGCACGGTCCACAAAACGGGCCACCCGCACGCTGCGCTCATGCGGCAGGCGGATGTCCACATGTTTGCCCTCGTTGGCCGGGATCACCTTGCCGCCAGCCAGGTCCAGTGTCCAGACGCGGGCGCTGCGGTCGTCTGACGCGCTGGCCAGCAGCGTGGCGTCGCTCGGGTTGAAGCTGATGTCACGCACCGCGCCGTCATGCCGGATGGGGGATTTGGCACCGGGCTTGGCTACGCCAATCCAGGGCCGGCTGTCGGTCCCACGTTTCCATATCTGGCTGTTGCCGTCGCCATCACCTGAGGCCAACCACAAGCCGTCGGCCGAGAAACCCAGCGCCGACACATAGGCCTGGCCGGCACCACCGGCCAGCAGCGGGTGGCGGGCCAGCACGGCGCTGCCGCTCAAGTCCCACAGCGTCAGCGCGCCGCTGTTGCAGCCGATGGCCAGTTGCGCCGGCTGCGCGGCCTGGCCGGCTTTGGCCACTTGCGCCGCGCTGTAACTGGCGCTCACGGCCTGGTCGGCCTGGCCCTTGCAGGACAGGTCGGCCGCCACCGTGCCGTCCAGCCCCAGCAAATGCGCACGGCCATCACTGCCCACGGTGATGACTTGCTGGCCCACACGCCAGGCCCGCCACACCGGGCCGGGCGCGGCCAGGGTGGTCTGGATGGCCAGGGTGGCGGCGTCCAGCAGCCACACCGTCTTGCCACCAGCCACCACCAGTTGCTTTTTGTCGGGGGTGTAGCGGGCCTCGACGATGGGCTCGTCCAGCGCCACGATCTGCTCGGCTTGCGCCACCTCCAGCGTGGCCATGGCCTGGCGCAGGGCAAATTCACCACGCGGGTTGTCTTGGTCTTGTTGCAGCGCCAGCAGCGCCAGGCGGGCACTGCGCGCCGGGTCTTGCGCCAGCTCCAGGATGGCGCGTGAGGCCAGCTCGCGTGAGCGGGCGCGGTTTTTTAAAGTGTGGCCGTTGTAGGCCGCCGCCACTGACACACCGACCACCAGCAAGGCCAGGCCACCCAGGGCGCGCCGCTGCCAGCGCGCACGAGCACGCTCACGCCGCTGCGCCTGCTCACTTTTTTGCAGAAACTGGGTGACGGCGGCAAAGCGCTGTGCGGCCTCATCGGCACTGCCGCCAGTGCACAGCCGCACCCAGGCCGCGCTAGGCCGGGTGCGTTGCTGCCAATCGCGGGCACGGTCCAGGCTGCGGCCACGCCACAGCTCACCACCGTCCCTGGCCTGGGCCTGGGCGTCGTCCAACAGGCGCCGCAGTTCGGCCTCGGCCTCGGCCTCGGCCACCACCCAGCCGCGCAGGCGCTGCCACTGGCGGATCAGGCTCTCGTGCGAGATGTCGATCACCGGGTTGCTGCTCAGCGCCACCTCGGCACCGGGCACCAAAAACGCGGTGTCGGCACGGCGGAAGCGCTCGACCACCTGGGTCACGTCGGCCACGGTCTTGGCGTCGGCTGCGGTATTGCCGGCCGGGTTGGTGGTCTCAGTGCCGCCACTGCAGATAGCGCAGAGTTGGTTGAACTCGATCGGCCGGCGCACCTCGGTGCCTTCGGCCACCCGCTCCGTCAGGCTGCGGAACACCCGCTCCACCGTGCCGCCGCTGGCAGCCAGCGGCCCCAGCGACTGGCAGGCTTCGTCAGCATGGTTGGACAGCGCCTGCTGGGCGCCGCCGGTCGCGTCGTAGTCCACCAGGTCGATGGCGCGGGCCCCGCCGCACGATTCGGCCCAGCGCTGCCAGGTGCGCGACAGCGCATGTTGCAGCACCGGCAGGTCATCAAAGTCGGCGCTCACGTCACTCAGCAGGCGCTGCACCAAGCGTGGCGCCATGTGGGCGCCACGCAGCTCCACTGGGCGCTGAATGGCCTCTTTGCGCTGGCTGCGGCTCAGGCGCGGCACCAGGTAGCTGCCGGCGCTCACCGCCTCGGGCAGATCGGGGAAATCAGCGCAGCCACCCAGCGTGTCCGAGCGCAGCGTGAGCACCACGCTGACGGGGGATGCCGGGTCCGCCGCGGCCTGCAGCAGCAGCTTGACAAAGGCGCTGGCCTCGTCGGCGTCGGCCATGCGTTTGAAGCGGAAGATCTCCTCGAACTGGTCCACCACCACCAGCACCCGCACACCTGCCGGCAGCCGGGCCAGCCGCACCACCTCCACCAGCGCCAGCCCGCCCAGGCGCAACTGGCCGTGCAGCGACGCGGTGCGGCGGGCCATGCGGTTCATGCCGTCGCTGTCCAGGCCGTCGGCGTCCACCGGCTGGCCGGCTTGCGCAGTGTCAGCGCCATCGTTGGCCGCTTGCGGCAGGCCCAGGCCAACGGCCAGTGCTGCCGCCAAGTTGGCGATGGGCCGGTTGCCCGGCCGCATCACTGCCGTGCGCCAGGCCGGCCCGCCACCATCACCCTGCCGGCTGGCCAGCGCGTTGAGCAGCCCGGCCAGCACCAGTGACGATTTGCCGCAGCCCGAGGCCCCCGACACCGCCACCAGCGGCACCTGGTCCAGCCGTGCCACCAGCGCGTCAATCTGTTGCTGGCGGCCAAAAAAGCGGTCAGCCTCGGTGGGTTTGAACGAGCGCAGGCCGGGGAAAGGGTTGGCCGCCAGCAAGGCGGCCGGCGCGCTGTTGGGTGCGGCGCTGCCCGGTGTCGTGGCGCTGCCCGGTGTGGTGGCGCTGCCGGTGGCGGCGTTGTCGGGTGTGCTGGCGCGCATCGCTCAAGCCGCCGGCAGGGCGTTGAAAAAGGCCCGCAAGGCCAGCTCGTTTTGTGTCACCACCGCCTGCACCACCGTGGCCTTGCGGGTGGTGAAGCCGGCTTTTTCGTCGGTCTGGTCGCCCGTGGCGTAAATGCACAGTTTGGCCTCGCCCAGCAGGCCGGCCAGGGCGGGCAAGTCCAGCAGGTCAAACACCCAGTCCTCCGATTGGCGCGACCAGAAAATCACGACCTGCTGGCAGGCGGCAAGTGTGCGCAGCATGCGGTCCACATCCTTGGGCGTGCTGCCGGCAAATTTGATGGGCCGGGGCTCAGCGCCCAGCTTGTCGGCCAGCAGGGCTTTGAGCGGGCCCAAGTCGGCCAAGTCGGCGTCGTCCACCAGCACCGCCACCTCAGGCGGTTTGGCAGCGGCTTGCGGTGCGGGTTTGGGCAGCATCTCCAGCATCTGGGTTTTCAGCTCTTCCAGGCTGCCCTGCAGGTAGTCCACGCCTTCGTCGGCCAGGGTCTGGGTGATGTAGTCGATCAGTGGTTGCTGGCTGGCAGCGGTGGCCGCGGCCGGCTGGATCCAGACCAGCGGCGCCGGCTTTTTGCGCAACGCCATCTCGGCATGCGCCAGCTGCAGCTGCAGGCGGTCACGCGCCGGGGTCAGCGGCTCGATGGACTCGGCGCGTGACACCAGGTGGATGCACAGCAGCGCATCGGCCAGATCGTTGGTGATGCGCTGGCGGTGGTCATCGGCGTTCCAGAGGTATTCGTTTTCTGGCACCACCAAGAAGCCACGCTGGCGCAGGTCACTGCGCAGGCGTTCACGCTCCTGCAGCAACTCCGGCCCCACCCGGGCGATGAACACCTTGCCCAACGCGGCCTTTTTTTGCTGGCCTTGCAGGTCTTCCAGCGCCACGGTGAGGTCTTGCACCATGCGGCTCATGCGCTCCCAATAATCATCGGCGTCGCGCTTGGGGTCCAGCTCACGCCAGCCTTGCGGCTCTTGGATGAAGAACTCATGGTGGCCGATCTCGCGCAACTCGGCCGGCATCTCGTCCTGGCTGCGGCTGGGGTGTTTGAAGATCGGCATCAGCTTGCGCCCACCTGCGCCGCCCGGGCTTTTGAGGCGGCCCAAAAAGCGGTCCAGCTCTTTGCGGCATTCGTCGCTGTCAAAGTAGGTGCGTGAGATCAGCGCCATGAAGATGCCGGTCGATTCCACCGCGTCGGCAATCTCGGGCCGCCAGGTGTCACCGGCATGCAACTCACCGGTATCGCGCCAGATGGCCACCTCGCCCACCCGGTCACGCAGCTCGGTGCGCACGTTGTTGCAAAAGCTGTCCACCCAGCGGTCTTGCGATTCATTCGATACCCGGCGGTAGCTGATGAACAGGTCGTTCTTGAACTGCGGCAAAAAGCCCATGGCGGGGGTCCTTGGCAAGGTAGCGGCGCTGGTGATGCGGGGCAGCGCGTGGTGGGGTTGCATGCTGTCAGCCAGCCGCAGTGGGCGCAATCCCGCGTTGTACTGGCGCTGCAAGCGGCCAGGCGGCGGCTTGCGTATTACCGCCCCTACCGCCCCAAGTCTGGCCGCTAGCCGCTTGGCCGCCACAATCCAGGCCACATGACCCGCCCACCGGCCGCCCCGCCTGCCGCGCCACCCACGCCTGCCACACCCGTGCCCGCAGCCGCCCCGGTGCTGCACCCGTCGCTGCGCAGCACGCTGCAGCACCGGGGCTTTCGCCTGATCTGGTTGGCCAGCACGCTGTATTTCGTCGCCAACGCAATGCAGGCCATGGCCGCAGCCTGGTTGATGGTGGAGCTCACCGGCTCGTCCTTCCTGGCCGCGCTGGTGCAAACCGCAGTCTTCTTGCCGATGTTTGTGCTGGCGCTGCCGGCCGGCGTGCTGGCCGATACCACTGACCGGCGCCGCCTGATCGTGGCCGCGCTGCTGCTGCAGGCGGCCGTGGTGGTGGTGCTGGCAGTGCTGATGCTGGCCGGCTGGGCCGGGCCGGCCACGCTGCTGGTCTTCACCTTCATCGCTGGCTGCTGCACCGCGATGTTGACGCCGGCCTGGAACTCCGCCGTGGGCGAGGTGATGCCACGCGACCAGTTGCCGCAGGCCATCGTGGCCATGAGCATTGCCTACAACGGCGCCCGCGCCATCGGCCCGGCGCTGGCCGGCCTGGTCTACGGACTGGGCAGCACCCTGGTGGCCGGGCCGGCCGGCAAGCAAGCCGGTGGCGGCACGGTGTTTGCGCTGGCCGTGGCCGGCACGCTGGTGATGGCCTGGGTCATCCAGCGCCACCCGCCCCGGCCGCACCCGCCCAGCCGCCTGCCACCCGAGCGGCTGTGGGGCGGCACCCTGGCCGGCCTGCGCTACGCCTGGCATTCACACATGATCCTGGCGCAACTGGTGCGCACGGCGGCCTACAGCGCGGCCGGCTCGGCCTTGTGGGCGCTGCTGCCGGTGATCGGCCAGCAGCGCCTGGGCCTGGGCGCCGAGGGCTTTGGCTTCTTGATGGCCTGCCTGGGCACCGGCGCGGTGGCCGCCGGGCTGACCATCGGCCCGCTGCGCCAGCGCCTGGGATTGGAGCGGCTTATCGCCGTCTGCTGTTGCATTTTTTCCGGTGTGATGGTGGTGGCCGCGTTGTCGCGCTGGGCCTGGCCGGTCTACCTGGCGCTGGTGGCCGGCGGCGCGGCCTGGATGAGCGTGATGAACACCTTCAACACCGCCACCCAGACCAGCGCGCCGCCCTGGGTGCGATCCCGCGCCACGGCGATGCATGTGCTCTCAGCCCTGGGGCCATTCGCGCTGGGCTCGGCACTGTGGGGCGCGGTGGCCGGGCTGGCCGGGCTGCAGGGTGCGCTTGGCGCGGCCGCAGCACTCATGCTGGGCAACCTGCTGCTGGCGCGGCGCTTCCCGCTGCGCATGGGCGATGCCCACGAGGTGACGCAAGCGCCGTTCAAGGACTTGCTGGTGACCGACCCACCTGACCCCGAAGAAGGCCCGGTGGCGGTGGAGATGAGCTACCGCATCCTGCCCGCCGAGGCCGAGTTGTTTTTGGCCGAGGTGGCGCTGCTCAAAGCCCCGCGTCAGCGTGACGGCGCCACCTTCTGGCGCATCTACCGCGATCTGGATGACCCGACCCGGTATGTAGAGCGTTTCATCATCACCAACTGGTCAGACTACCTGCACCAGCGCGCCCGTGCCACGGTGGCCGACCAGGCGCTGGAGCAGCGGGTGCGGGCGCTGCTGGCGCCGGGGGAGACGGTGGTGATGCAGCACTACATCGCGGAGCGTTGAGGCTGGAAGTGCTGCTGCAGCAGCACGTTATTAGGCATCAAATGATGCTGCATTTGATGTCTTTTTCGAGAGCCAAGACCATGCGCACCACGATCAACATCGATGACGAGCTGCTTGCAAAGGCCAGCAAGCTTGCTTGCAGAGGCCACCAAGCTTGCTGGCGCTGTGGGCCGGACAGCCCTGGTGAGCGAGGGCTTGAAGGCATTCATCGCACGCGAAAGCGCAAAACGTCTGGCCCGCCTGGGCCGATGGCGACGAAGTCCGGCAGTCTATTGAGCGCCACCGCCGGCATGGCCAGGGTATTGGCGATGTCGATGTGCATCGGCTGGCTTCAGTGGCGCTGACCGAGGCTGCGGCAACTGGACCCGCGACAAGACATTGCGCTTGGTCGCAGCGTTGCTTGGCTGCGCGGACCAAGACACCGCGCATCGAGGCGTCGTCCGCCGTTCAACTGGCAAGCGCTACCGCACTGTCACCCGTCAGACCCCGCCACGCCACCACACATGCACATCCCGCCCCGGGCTGCGTCACCTCAAACCACGCGCCCTGCATGCTGGCCGGCAGCGCGCCGGCCACTTGGCGTGGCTGGCTGTGCCCACCATCAGCCGGTGCGCGATCGGGGTGTGCAGCGGGTCAGCGCCCGTGCGGTTGCGGGGTGTGGTCCGTGGCCTCGGGGCGATCAGTGTCGTCGCTCAAGCGGACCAAGCCTTCAAGGTGGTAGCGCTCGACCTTGCGGTACAAGGTGCTGCGTGACACGCCGAGTGCACGCGCCGCCTGCGCCAGGTTGCCGTGCAGGCGCTTGACGGCGCGCATGATCGCCAGGCGTTCGCTTTCTTCCAGGCTGGTTGTCGGCCCCTGGTCGGCCGCCGGTTCGGCGCTGCCGGGGGCCAGCGCCAGAATCTCCTCGGGCAGTTCATCGGGCCGCACGGCGTCCTGGCCGGACATCAACAACAGGCTTTCCACCACATTGCGCAGCTCGCGCACATTGCCGGGCCAGGGGTAGGCCCGCAACAGGCGCAGCACCTCAGCGCCGAAGCGGCGGGTGGGCACACCGTGGCGCTGCGCCAGTTGGCGGTTGAAGTGCTCGGTCAGCAAGTCGATGTCTTGTTCACGTTCGCGCAGCGGTGGCACCCGCACCCGTGTCACGTTGATGCGGTGGTACAGGTCGCGCCGGAAACGGCCGGCCTCCACCTCTTGCAGCAGGTCGCGGTTGGTCATGGCCAGCAGGCGCACATTGACCTGGCGCGGCTTGCCTTCGCCCAGCCGATAGACCACGCCTTCCTCCAGCACGCGCAGCAGCACGGGTTGCAGGTCCAGCGGCAGCTCGCCGATCTCGTCCAGGCACAGGGTGCCGCCGTGTGCCAGCTCAAAGCGCCCGGCCCGGCCCTCGTTGGTGGCACCGGTGAAGGCGCCGCGCACATGGCCGAACAGCTCACTGCCGATCAGCTCTTTGGTGGTGGCACCACAGTTGAAGGTGACAAACGGCCCGCTGCGCGTTTCGTCGCCGTGGATGGCGCGGGCAAACAGCTCTTTGCCCACGCCGGTTTCACCCTGGATCAGCACCGGCACGCGCCGAGGGCTGACTTGCTGTGCCCGGTCGATGGCCATGCGCAGCGCGGCGCTGTGCCCCACGAGCTTGGCAAACTCGCCTTGCCCGATGGCCACGCCGGATGCGCCGGTGGCGCGTTGCCCGGCCGGCAGGTCGGTTGGCGCGCTGGCCAGTGGGCCGGGCCGGGCGCGGGCCGGTCGCGGCACCATCAGCAGCCCACCAATGAACACACCGTCCACGCTGACCGGGTGCAGCCATTCGGGGCGCAGGCCCTCGGGCATGCGCCGCGCCCAATCCTCCACGCGGTGGCCGGGCTCAAAGCCCGGCATGCTGGCGCCCAGCCGCAGCGCCAGGCCGGGCACCGTGCCGCTGCTGTGCACCAGGCAGGCATTGCGATCAAGTGCCAGCAGCGCCAGTGCGTCGGTGCGCCCGCTCAGCCGCAGGCAGGCTTCCAGCAGGTTGCGGTGCTCGTGTCCGATGCGCTCGGACAGCACGGCTTCAATCTGCCGCGCCGCAGCCACGGCCAGCACCAGGCTGTTGACCTGGTAGGTGGCAGGCGGCCCGGAGATGTCGATCACGCCCAGGATCTGCTCGGTGCCCGGCATGAACACCGGCGACGCGGCGCAAGTCCAGTGCTTGATGCCGACGCAGAAATGCTCAGCCGCATGCACCTGGGCCGGTGTGCGCATGGCCAGCGCGGTGCCGATGCCGTTGGTGCCGGCCGCGCCCTCATGCCAGTTGCCACCCTCGACCAGCTGGATGTCGCGCGCTGCGGCCACAGTGGCCTGATCACCCGCCACCTCCAGCACCACGCCGTGTGCATCGGTCAGCAGCATGATGGACCCAGAGCGTGCCAACAGGTGCGCCGTGGTCATGAACAGGCCTTGTGCGGCGGCTAGCAGTTCGTGGTTGCGGCGGCGCAATTGCGCCAGCGCTTCACCGACCACGGCCATCGGCGCCAGGCGTGCGCCGGGTTCCACGCCGCTGCGGCGGCTGCGCTGCCATGAGGACAGCACGTGCTTGGACACACAGGTATCGACCAGGGCCTGGCCCGTGACAAAGCGCTCCCAGGCGTCCATGGTCTGCCGCTCGGATGGGGGCTGCTGCGGCGTGGGCTGAAGGCCTCGGCCGGCGTGGGCGGCCAATGACCGGCCCGGGGGGAGGTGGTCCAGGATGATCGTCTCCGATAGTGTCAGGTGGAACTACCCTGAGCGAGGCGGTCTTGGCCGCCATTCGGTTGGCCCGCAGGGGCTTGTGCCGCTGCGCGCCAGTCTCAGTCCTGTTGGCTTTTTGTCAATCGATTGTCATCAGCATTTTCCCCAGCGGGGGCATTCATCGTGTCACGCAAGGCTGAGCAGGCCACCCAGGCCAGCAGGCCAGTGCACCCTACGGCCACGGTAGCCAACGCGGCGCGGCCGATGGTGCTGCCCTGGCTGGCGTCGGTCAGCACCTGGGTGATCAGCCAGGCATTGAGCCCGCAGATCAGGGCAGCGGCGCTCCAGGCCATGCGACGCAGCCAGGCCGGGCTGGCAAACCCGCCCATGATGCGCACCGAGCTGGTGAAGCGGATCAGCGGCACGATGGCAAACGGCAACTGCAGGCTGAGCACCACCTGGCTTGCCACCAGCAAGGGCAGCATGCCGGCCTCGCCTGCGGTCATCAGCACCGCCACCGCAGGCACGATGGCCAGTGCGCGCGTGAGCAGCCGGCGCGCCAGCGGGCTGATGCGCAGCCGCACAAAACCCTCCATCACCACCTGCCCGGCCAGCGTGCCGGTGATGGTGGAGCTTTGCCCGGCAGCCAGCAGCGCCACGGCAAAGGCGGTGGCCGCCAGCGTGCTGCCCAGCATCGGCGTCAGCAGTTGATGTGCCTGCCGCAGGTCTGATACCACCACGCCCTGGCCATGGAAGATGGACGCCGACAGCGCCAGGATGGCCGCGTTGATAAAAAAGGCGATCGTCAATGCCAGCACGGTGTCCACCAGGTTGTAGCGGATGGCCTCGCGCCGGCTGGCCACATGCGACTCGATGCGGCGCGTCTGCACCAGCGAGGAGTGCAGGTACAGGTTGTGCGGCATCACAGTGGCGCCCAGGATGCCGATGGCCACAAACAGGCTGGCGCCGTCCAGCCGCGGCACAAAGCCGGCCGCCATCTTTGGCCAGTCGGGCTGCACCAGCAGCATCTCCAGTGCCATGCAGACGCCGATCGTCAGCACCAGTGCGGCCACCACGGCTTCGAGTTTGCGGATGCCGTAGTGCTGCAGCAACAGGATCAACATCACGTCCAGCGCCGTGACCAGCACACCCCACAGCAGCGGCAGGCCGAACAGCATGTTCAGCGCGATGGCGCTGCCCAGCAACTCGGCCAGGTCACAAGCGATGATGGCCAGCTCGCACAACAGCCACAGCGCCATGGCCACCGGGCGCGCGTAGTGGGCACGGCAGGCCTGGGCCAGGTCCAAGCCGCCGGCAAGGCCCAGCCGCACCGCCAGGCCCTGCAGCAGCATGGCCATCAGGTTGGACAGCAGCAGCACCCACATCAGCTGGTAGCCAAAGCGGGCACCACCCTCCAGGCCGGTGGCCCAGTTGCCCGGGTCCATGTAGCCGACGCTGACCATCGCCGCCGGCCCGATGAAGCCCAGCAGCCGCCACGAGCCCGGCGCGCGGGCGCGCATGTCAACGCTGTGCTCCAGACCGGTCATGGCGGGTTTGCCCGCTGCGCAGTCATGCCAGCCACGCCGCCGCGGCCTGCTGGATCAAGCCGGCGTAGCCCAACACCACCACCAGCACGCCGACCACATGGCGGACACGCAAGCCCGGCCTTGGCGCGAACGGCATCACGCACGCCCCAACCGCTCTGCGCCGCCACCGGTGGCCGGGCCGGCGGTGGGGTCCACCATGTCGGGCTTCTTGGCCACCAGCGTCTGCGTGGTCAGGATCAGGCCCGCCACCGACGCCGCATTGCGCACCGCGCTGTAGCTCACGCGCACCGGGTCAATGATGCCGGCGGCCACCAGGTCCACAAACTTGCCACTGCGTGCATCCAGGCCGACGCCGGGTGCGGAATCAAGCACCTTGCGCATCACCACTTTGGGGTCAAGCCCACGGTTGGCGGCGATGTGGTGGGCGGGCTGCTGCAGCGCACGCTGCAGCAGCTTGACGCCCTGCTGCAGGTCGCCGCCGGTGCGGCCGACCAGGCCCTCCAATTCATCAGCCACACGCAACAGGGCCAGCCCGCCGCCGGGCACCACACCTTCGGCGATGGCCGCACGCGCGGCGTTGATGGCGTCCTCGATCAGGTGCAGGCGGCGCTTTTGCTCGACCGGTGTGGCGCCGCCCGCCAGCAGCATCGCGGTGCCGCCTGAGAGCTTGGACAAGCGCTCCTTGATTTTGTCGCGCTCGATGTTTTCGGGCGCCAGTTCATGCTGGCGCTGCACTTGATGGCGACGCGCCGTGATCAGGGCCGGGTCACCGTTGCCGGCGGTCACCACGGTCTGGTTGGACGAGATGCGCACCTGCCGCGCCTGGCCCAGATCACGCAGTTGCACGTTGGCGATGCTGCCGCCCAGGTCGCGTGCAATCACGCGCCCGCCGGTCAGGATGGCCAGATCCTCCAGCGCCGCCTTGCGCCAGTGGCCGTATTCGGGCGGGTGGATCGCTGCCACTGGCGCGCCGCCCTTGTCGCGCCAAGACAGCAGGCCGATGACGCACACCGGCGCCACCTCTTCGGCGATCACCAGCAGCGGCCGCTTCGAGTCGGCCACCAGCGCCACCAGCGTGGCCACTTCGTCAGCGCTGAGCAGGCGCTGGTCGGTCATCAGGATGTAGGGGTTGTCCAGCACCACCTGCATCTTCTCGATGTCGGTGATCATGTGGTGCGACAGGTATCCCCGGTCGAAGGCCATGCCGTCGACGATCTCCAGCAGCGTCTCCACCGTGGTGCCGTAGTCGACATCGACGATGCCGTCCACCCCCACACGCTCCAGTGCCTCGGCCACCAGCAGGCCGGTGGGGTCGTCATTGGCAGCCACCATGGCCACCGCGCGCAATTGGTCACCATCACGCAGCGGCTTGGCATTGCGCTTGAGTGCGGCAATCACCTCGGCCACGGCCAGCTCCAGGCCGTCCACCAGCTCCACCGGGTTCACGCCTCTGGCCAGGCAAGCCAGGCCCTCTTGCACCAGCGCGTCGGCCAGCACGGTGGCGGTGGTGGTGCCGTCACCGGCCACCTGATTGGTCTGTTTGGACACCTCACGCAGCACCTGCGCGCCCATGTTCTCGAACGGGTCCTCCAGCTCGATCTCGGCGGCGATGCTGGCACCGTCGCGCGAGATGATGGGTGAGCCGATCGGCCGGTCAATGATGGCGTTCATTCCGCGTGGGCCCAGCGTGCCGCGCACCGCGCGGGCCAGCTTGGCGACGCCGCGGCCCAGCGCCTGGCGGGCGTCGTCGTCGTGCAACATGATGTTGGCCATGGGGTGTGTCTCCGGTCTTGGGTTGGTCAGGGTGCAGCGGCCGACACCGGGCGCCGCACGATGTGGATGGGCTGCGCAACCGCTGCGTTGTCACGCACGGCCAGCAGGCCGCGGCACAGCACGCCGTTGAACTCGGCGTTGACGCTGACCCGGCGCAGATCACGCAGGTGGTGGCCCAGCGCCGCCGCTGCAATCGCTGCGCCGGCGCTGTCAACAAACGCCAGCGTGCCGCTCGCCACGCTGCGCCGATCAAGATAGCGCTCAACCAGGCGCTGGCCATCAGCGCCCAGCCCCAGGCGCATCAAGTCAGCCTGGTCCAGCGCCACCAGCGTGGCCGGTGCATGGCCGGCGTCGATCAGGTGCTGCAGCAGCGCCTCTTGCCGACGCTGGAAGGCCTTGACCAGAAAGGTCTGGCGCAGAGCGTCCAGGCCGCCTTGCGCCGCGTCGCCAAACGCGGCCTGAAAGCCCGCCCCCTTGGCCACACCGTCGTTGATGGTGTCGGCGTACATGTGATCGTGCAGGCGCACCAGCACGCCAGTCACCCACGGCAGTGACTTGACCGCCGTGCGCATGTCGTCAGCCATCAGATAAGCGAAGTTGGGCGCGCACCAGTAGGTGGGCAAGCGAAACCCGATGTGCACCTCACCGCGGTCGGTCAGGTCGACCGCCGTGAGGAAGCCGAGCTCAACCACCGACTCGTCCAGCTCCGGGTCCATCACCGTGGCCAGGCAGGCTTGCACCTGCGCGGCACGGTCGGGTTTGACACGGTCGGCGGCCATGTTGCGTCAGGCCGCCACGGCGGTTTTTTCGCCGGCCAGCAGGCGCTTCTGCGCTGCGATGTCCACGCCGTAAAGCCGCGCGGCATTCAGGCCCAGGATCTTTTTCTTGGCCTCCAGGTCCAGCACCGCACCGGTCTCGGCACTGATGTCGGCCGGCAGCTCGAAGGCCATGAAGGCGTCGACCAGCCAGTCGGGTGTCCAGATGCCGTAATCGCTGCCGTACAGCAGCTTGTCCGGCCCCAGCCACATCAGCAATTGCGAGATCACATGCGCAAAGTACTTCGGCTGCTTCTTGATGAAGGGCAGCGCCACGGCCAGGCCACCGTACACATTGGTCTCTTGCGTGGCAATCCAGCAGAAGTCATCCAGCCGGGGCAGCCCGCAGTGCTCGATGATGAAGTTCAGGCCCTGGAAATTGGTGGCGGCAATGTCGACATCGGCCACGTCAAAAGCGTCGCGGTCCAGCGGCAGGATGGTGGGGCCTTTGTGCACGTGGATGTTCTTCACGCCCAGCTTCTCGGCCAGCGCCAGGTATTTTTCGCACCAGGGGTCGCTCAGCTTGTAGCCGCGGCTTGGGCCTTTCCATTCAGCCGTATACAGCTTCACGCCCTTGAGCTTGTGCTTGGCCACCAGCGCCTCAAAGGCGTCCAGCCCGGCGTCTCCGTCGCGTGGATCAAAGGCACCATTCAGGATGAAGCGGTTGGGGTGCTTGGCCTTGAGCAGCGCGTTTTGCTCGGTGGTATTGAAGCCGTTGACGTAGAAGTCCGTCAGGTAGGTCGGCTGGCAGATTGCCATGTCGTCGTAACCCTCGACAAACAGATCGTGGTACATCTGCTCGGGGCCATAGCGGTCAAACTTTTCACGTGTCCACAGCTTCTCTTTCGGGCTGAGGAAGGAGTGGTAAGCAAAAAAGCAGTTGATGAACTGCTCGCCATGCATGTTCTTCTGGTTGGCCTTGGTGGCGTCCCAGTTGTGCACATGCCCGTCAATGATGAATATCTCTTCGCCGGATGCGGTTTTGTACATGGTGTGGGCTCCTCAGGCGTAGGCCACGTAGGCCATTGCTTCGTTCATGTCACCAAACAGCACCACGGTGTTTTCGTCGATCATCACCATGCGGCCGTAGTGGGTGGACGCAGAGATCTCGAACAGGTTGGTCGTCATCTCGTAGCCCAGCTCTTCAGAGATCTCGTCCATCTTAAATTCGATCTTGCCGTCACCATCGATGCGGATCATCGCCGGCATGTAGGTTACGGTGATGGCGGGGCGCCGGCCCAGCACCTCGGCAATGGCGCGGGCTTCGACGCTGTCATTGAGCGTGACGCCGCACTGGTGCGAGACGGTGTCCTTGAACTCCAGGTCCTTGAAGGCCTTGAAGATGTTGTTGGTGTGGTCGTTGGCCATGGTGGTGGTCCTTGTGCGTGGGTGGGGTCAGGCGGACAAGCTGGCCGGCAACGTCAGGCCCAGTTGCGTGGCGATGTTGCGCATGCGCTCCAGCGCGGCGGCATAGGCGCCGGTGAACTGCGCCACCTTCACGGTGGGCATCGACCAAATGGGTTGCAGATGCTTGGCGGCGTTGGCGGCCAGGTCGCCATAGCTGTGCAGCCAGCCGTTGAACAGCCCCGTGTTGTGCACGCCGTGCAGTGGGTCTTTGACCAGCATGTAGAGCATCTCCACCGTGTTGGCCAGGTTGCGCTGGTAGTCACCTTCGGCTGACGACACCACGGTGGGCGTCATGAAGTCGTTTTGCGCTGCGGCGGCCTGCATCACGAAGCCGCTGCGGAACAGCTCGCCGACCATCGGCTCAAACACGATGTTGGTGGCGAAGTACTTCTCGAGGAAGTCGGTGGCGCCGCCGATGGTCTCGATCAACTGGCGCGTGGGCTGCCAGATCGGGTCTTCCAGCCAATGCGTCTTGCCCGCCTCGGCGTCAAAGCCGGCGATGTCCAGCCCGATGTCGCCCAGGTACAGCGTCAGGTCTTGTGCAAAGCGAATCTTGTACGACGAGTTGGTGAGGATGGTGGAGTTCACCATCTGCGTGTAGCCGTAGCGCTGCGCGTGCATCAGTGAGCAGCCCAGGCCGAATTCGGCGTGTTTGTAGGCGCCCAGGTGCTTTTCCAGCACCTTGATCCAGCCCTTGTCAAAACGGCTGGGTGCGCCTGCGCGGCGGCCGTTTTCAACCGCCTGCGCGATCATGCCTTCGATGGTGGATTGGCGCTGGTAGTGGGTGCGCTCCCACTCCTCGTCCACTGCGCGGTAGGCGTGCCAATCACTGGACAGCGCGGCAGTCCAGTTCTCTGAGTAGGTTGGCGTGCCGTCGGCGAAGTTGATGATCCAGCCCTGCAGCAGGTAGCGTTTGGGGTCGGGCTGCACGTCCAGCGTCATGTCCTCGTAGTGCGACGCCTTGCGCCCTTTGGGCGTGAAGTAGTTGTACTTGCGGCTGTCGGAGCCGACAAACTTGGCGGCGCCGGCGGCGCCGGAGTTGACGGGGACGTAGTCCGTGATGGCGGTTGTCATGCTGTTGTCTCCTCGGGGTCAATGAACGAGATTCGGCGTGCTGGCACTCGCCGGGGTGAACTTGTCAACGTAGGTGTGGTCCAGCGCCACCCCCAGGCTTTGCAGCACCGGCAGCACCGCGTCCACCATCGGCGGTGGGCCGCAGGTGTAGGCGTCCACTGCGCCGGGCAGTTGCTGCGCACCCACGATGCGTTGCACGGCCTCGTGCACAAAGCCGGTTTCGCCGTCCCAGGCATCGGCGGCGCTGGCTTGCGACAGCACCGGAATGAACTGGAAGTCCGGCAAGGTCTTGGCAATGGCCGCAAACTCATCCAGCAGGAACAAGTCTTGGCGGGTTCGCGCACCGTAGAAAAACCGCACCGGCCGCTGCTCGCCGCTGTTGATGTGGTCTTGCAGGATGGACCAGAGCGGCGACATGCCCGAGCCGCCGCCCACCAGCACCATCGGGCCGGGGCGGCCCTCGCGGCGCAGGCAACTGCCAAACGGGCCCTTGACCGTGATGGCGGTGCCCGGCGTGAGCGTGGTGTCCAGTAGCGACGAAAACGCACCGTCCGGGTACTTGCGGATGATGAACTGCAACTCGGTCGGCGAGGCCGGCGTGCTGGCCATCGAATACGAGCGTGTCACACCGGCACCTGGCACACCCAGCTCAACAAACTGCCCGGCCCAGAAGCGCAGTGGTTTCTCGAGCTGCACCGTCAGCAAGCGCATGTCGTGGGTGAGTGCGGTGACGCTGCTGAGCACACCGTCAAAGGACTTCACCGCAATGGCGCGGTGCATCAAGTCCTCGTCGAAGTTCAGCAACTCGACCGTGATGTCGCTGTAGGCATAACTGCGGCACAGCAGGATCTGGCCGTTGTCACGCTCGTAGTCAGCCAGCGCAAAGGTGGAGTAGTCCTCCACCTCCACGTCGCCATCCAGCAGCACGCACTTGCAACTGCTGCAGCGGCCCTCACGGCAACCGTGGGGCACGGCAATGCCCTGGCGAAATGCCGCATCGAGAATCCACTCACCCTCCTCCACCTCGATCTCCACACCCACGGGCTCAAAGCGCACGGTGTGGACTTTCTTCTCGGACATGTGTTGCCCTCGCTGCATGGGTGCTCGGTCTTGGCCCCGGCGGCCAGCGGCCACCGGGGTTGCTTCGGGTAGCGCGGGTGCCTAGATCGAATTGATCTTGAAGCCCTTGCGGTACTCGATGGCCGCTTGCTCGCGGCCCTCAGGCGTGAGCGCCCGGAAGCCGATCAACGGGCTGCCCAGCGTGTGGCCGCGCACGTGGTCCAGCGTCCACATGTGCTTGTCGTCAAAGCGCAGATGCGGTTGCGAGATCAGTGTCTTGCCATCGGACCGCACAAAGCCCAGGTCCTTGATGGCGTCGGCCAGGTCCCAGCCGTGGTAACACTCCTCCCATTCACGGCGGCCACCAAAGCGGCCCATCGCGGGGGTGGCGCGGCCTTCATACTCGTCGGAGAAGGCCACCTTGTGGGTCCAGCGGCAGACCTCGGAGCAGTAGGTGAAGACCTTGCCGTCCACCTCGTCGTAGGTGAAGTCCTCGCGGATCAGGCAGGGCACCATGCAGCTCCAGCAGCGGTGCGGGTAGGCGTAGCCGCACTCGGTGTCAAACAGCATGTTGGTCTGACCGGGCACGCTCTTGCGCTCATACCACTTCCAGTAGTCACCAAACTCGGCGTACCAGCCCGGGTACTTGTGCTCAAACCACTCAAAGTCCTTCTCGCCCTGGGCTTCAATGCGCCAGAAGTTGACCGGCCAGCCCACCGAGAAAAACTGCGCTGTCTTGTGCACGTAGTTTTTCTTGACGATGCGGTCCCAGGCGGCGCCCACGTCGTCGTGGTGAATCTTCACGCCATACTTTTCCAGCGGCAGCATGTAGGTGCGGTAGTAGTCCTCATAGATCCAGCGGTGCCACAGCTCAGCGTAAGACTCCTTGTTCTTGTCGCGGTCTGTGGTGCCGTATTCAACAAAGGTGCCGATGGCCGCGTCCACGATGGCGTGGTTCTGCCAGAAGGCGTAGCGCAGGTCACGCTCCAGCAGCAGGTGGTTGCTGGGGTCATTGACCAAGGACATCAGCAGTGAATGCCCGTTGCCGATGTGGCGCGATTCGTCGGACTGCACCGACAGGAACACGGTCGACAGCGCGTAGTCACCATTGCGTGCAGCCTCGCTGGGCATGGCCACGAACAAGGTGTTGGTGAAGGCCGTCTCGGCCACCACGGTGAGGTAGATGTTGGCCGCAGTGATGGCGTCGCCGGTGAGAAAGCCCTCAGCAAACTGGCGACCAATGGTGGTGGCGTAGCACTTGCCAAATGCCGCTTCGGTGATGTCGAAGCCGGCCGGGTCAATGTAGTTCTCCATGTACCACTTCTTCAGATTCATCTGAATCGTGGAATGGCGGAACTCGTCCACCATCTGCATGGTGAAGCCGGTGCGCAACTCCTCGCCGGGTGCCAGGCGGGCCACCATGGCCATTGAGCGCGCGGCCGAGATCTCCGGGAACGGGATGATGGCCAGGAACAACTTCATCCATTCGATCCAGCGCGGCTGGGTGTTGCGGAACATGTCGCCGCGCAGCGCGGCATCAAGCGCGCCGTAAACCCGGTTGTCTTTCTCCTCCTGCATCGGGAAGTAGGAGCGCAGCACCTGTTTCATCGGGTCGCGTGGGGCCTTGCCGATCTTGTAATCGGTCGGGAAGGTCATCGCTTCCTGCACGTAACTCGGCTGCCAGCCGAGGTCGGCGATGCGACGTGTCGCCTCACCAATGGCGATCCCCTTTTGGGCGGTGATCTTGTTGAGAGTCAAACCTGCAGTCATATCGGTCTCCTTTGCATGTCCACTTGAATGTCAACCAGCACGCTGGCGTTGTGCCGCTCGGGCAATGATGGCCGGGCCCAGTTGCGCCCGGCGCAATCGGGCTTGCGCCCTTGTTGATAGATAGCCATTTGCGTGCCACTGCTCCATATCCTTAGGCCGGCCTGAGGTGTCCCGGCAAAGGACGCGTGCGACAAAAACGCGGGCTGCAGTGGCGTCGTGTTTTGGGACGCCGGCCTGCATCTGCGCGGCCGAAGTTGGGACGCGGCAGGCCCGGGTTGTCATGCCGGCACCGGCTTTGCGGTGGGGGTTGTGGCGGCGTCAGTGGTGGCGTCAGTGGTGGCGATATTGGCGGCCTTCGCGCGCGCGTCACCTTCGGCGATGAAGCGCGCGGCCAGCACCAGTGCGCCCATCGCAAAGTCCTTGCCGTGGGCCGCGATCATGCTGTCGGACAACTGCGCAAGCTGCTGGAAAAACGCGTCCTTGCTGGCCGTGTCGGCGGTGGTTTCGCTGTCGCTTGCATTGGGCATTGGGGTCATGTGCAGGTCTCCTGTGGGGTGGTGGGTTGCGCGCTGCCACGGGTGCGGAACAGGGCGTCTGGCAGCGCCAGCCAGCCGCAATGGCCGCCCTGGGTGCCAAAGGCCAGGCGCTGGCCGTCGCCGGACCAGGCCAAAGCGTTGACCGCGCCGTCGCCCGCGCCCTTGGCGAAGATGGCCTCGTCGCTGCCCGGGCGGCACAGCAGCACGGCGCCGTTGTGGTAGCCCACGGCGATCAGCGACTGGCGCGGGTGGCAGGCCAGCACGGTGACTGGCGTTTTGCTGGGCATGCCGCATTGCGTGGGTTGTGCGGCTGCGCCCGGCGGGTCAAAGCCCCAGCAGACCGGGCGGCTGTCTCCGCTGGTGGCCAGCAAACGCCCGTCGTGCGAGAACGACAGCGACAGCGGCTGCCCGCCATAACCGGCCATCTCGATGTCCTTGCCATCGGCCACACGCCAGCCGTGCAGTGCGTTCTCCTGCAGGGCGGTGATGAGATAGCGGCCGTCGGGGCTCCAGCACAGCGCACGCGGGTAGCCGTGCCAGGCCAGTTGGTGCGGCAGGCCGGTGATGGGCCACAGCGTCACACCGCCGCTGTGCGCTGCGGCCAGGCAGCGCCCGTCCGGGCTGAAGGCCAGTGCAGTGGCGGGCTTGGGCAACTCGATGGCCGCGTCAACCTCGCCCGCCATGCGTTGCACCTGGCGGCCCTGGGCATGGGCGAGGCCACTCTTGGGGTGGCTGGCGATGGCGTTGATCCACTGGCCCGGCAGGTGCCGCAAGACCAGTGGCGGCGCATCACGGGGCACATGCACCAGGCGGCCGTCGTCACCGCCACTGACAAAGCCGCCTTGCGGGTGTGGTGCCAGCGACAGGCAACTGCCTTGGTGGCAGGCCACCCGCGCTGGCCGTGGCGCGGCGCCGTCGGCCGGCACCAAGGTGACGCCGCCGCCCGGGCGCGCTTGCACCTGCGGGCCTTGCGGCCAGCGGGTGTCGGCAATCAGCAATTGACCGTTGCCCAACGCAAATGCGACGGCCTGGTGGTCCACATCCCAGCACAGCGCCACCACGGGCGCGTCCAGCGGCCATGCCGTGCCCAAGCTGGCCAGCAAGGGCGGTGCGGTGGATGTGGGTGGCCTGGGGCTGGCCATCTCGCTCTGGTGTTTGTCTGGCTGGCTCATTGGGCAAGCTCCGTGCTGCGCGCTGCGGGGCAAGCACCTGCGGGTGGCCGGGTGGGGTTCATGCCGCTGCCTCGCAAACATCGGCCAGGCAGTGGGTCAACTCCTCGCGCAGGGTGTGCTCATCGAGCTTGCGACCGATCAGCACCAGGCGCGACTCAGCCGCTTCGTCCTTGGCCCAGGCGCGGTCCAGCCCGCTGTCCACGGTCATGTGCACGGCCTGAAAGACAAAGCGGCGTGGCTCGCCGTCAAAGGCGACGATGCCCTTGCCCCGCAGCAGGTCGGCGCCGCGCTCGACCACCAGGCGCTGCAGCCACGGCAGGAAGCGGGTGCGGTCGAACGGCCGCTTGAAGCTTAGCGACACACTGCCCAGCCCCGTGCTGTGGCGGCCCGCGTCGACTGGCAGGTAGACATGCGGCAGGCGCCCGCCCGCCGCCTGCCCCAGCCGCATGGCGGGCAGGCGCAACCGGGTGATGTCAAACGCTGCGCGGTTGAGCAACTGCGCCAGCGGCAGCCCGCCATGCACCGAGCGCTGCAGTTCGGCGCTGGGGTTGAGCTGCAACACGGCCTGCTCGGCTGCGGCCAGCTGCGCCGCGTCGGCCAGGTCGGTTTTGTTCAGCAGCACCAGGTCGGCCTGCGCCACTTGCGTGCCGGCCTCGGGCATCGTGCGCAGTTGCATTGGCAGATGGCGCGCGTCGGCCACGCAGATCACGCTGTCAAGCTGGGTGTGCTGGCGCAGCAGGTCGTCAAGGTGGAAGGTCTGCACCACTGGCGCCGGGTCGGCCAGGCCGCTGGTTTCGATGAGGATGCCGTCAAAGCCGCCGGGCCGACGCACCAGGTTGCTGGCCACGCGCAACAAATCACCACGCAGCTTGCAGCAGACGCAGCCATTGTTCAGCTCGTAGACCTCGTCCTCGGCACCGATCACCAGGTCGCCGTCAATGCCAAGCTCACCGTATTCGTTGACGATGACGGCATAGCGTTTGCCATCGGCTTGGCGCAACAGGCTGTTGAGCAAGGTGGTTTTGCCGGCGCCGAGAAAGCCGGTCAAGACGGTTACCGGGATGCGCGTCATGGTGTTGTCCTTTTGCAGGCTGGCATGCGGCAGCGAGGCCCGCGTTTTGGGGCAGTGCGGGATGGGTCGGGTGGGGGCGCCGGGGCAGCGTCAGGGCATCACGGGATCAGCACCGCTCGGCCCTTGATCTTGCCGTGGTGCAGGTCCAGCAGGGCCTGATTGGCGTCTTTGAGCTTGTATTCGCGCGTGGCCAGATGCACCAGGCCGCGGTCGGCCAGTGCCATCAGCTCCACCAGCTCGGGGTAGGTGCCCACCAGGTTGCCGATGATGTTTTTCTCGGACGTGATCAGGTCGATGGTGGGCAGCTCAATCTTGCCGCCGTAGCCCACGATGTAGTAGCTGCCGGCATTGCGTGTCATGGCCAGGCCCAGCGCCACTGCAGGGCCTTCTCCGACGAAATCGACCACGGCTTCGGCGCCCTTGCCGCCGGTGAGTTTGAGCACCTGGTCCAGCTCAGTGCCATCGGCTTTGACCAGGTGGTGCGCGCCGCATTCCTTGGCCAGTTGCAACGCGGTGTCCGACCGATCAACCACGATGATCTCGGCAGCGCACAGTGCAGCCAGCACCTGGATGCCGATGTGGCCCAGGCCGCCGGCGCCGATGACCACCGCAAACTCGCCCGGCAGCAGGTGGCGCGAGGCCTTTTTGGCCGCACGGTAGGCGGTCAGGCCGGCATCGGTGTAGGGTGCCACGTCCTTGGGTGCCAGGGTCTTGGGCAGCTTGATCAGTGAGCGCTGGTCCGTGCGCAGGTATTCGGCATAACCACCGTTGACATTGATGCCCGGGAAGCGGCTGTCTTCGGCATGCATGTCGTCGCCACGGCGGCAGGCCAGGCAATGGCCACTGGTGACCAGCGGGTGGCAGATGACGGCGTCGCCCACCTTGACACCACTGACCGCCGAGCCCACGGCCTCGACCCAGCCCGCGTTCTCGTGACCCATGATGTAGGGCAGGGCCACCTCCACCTTGCTGCGCCAGATGCCTTCGACCACATGCAGATCGGTGCGGCAAACACCAGCGCCGCCGATGCGCACGATGACATCGGTGGGCTGCTCGATCGTCGGGTCAGGCACATCCTCGTAATGGACAAACATGCCGCTCGACAGGGTCTCGTCGTAGTGGTGCAGCACCGCAGCTTTCATGGGGTCTCCTCGATGGACGCGTGATTGACGGACTGCCGCGTTGGGCCTGTGGCGCTGTCCTCGCATCGCTATTTGCAATCGACGTGCCATTTGTGGCTGCTGCGCAAGCGCCTGTGCCAAGGCATTGATTCGCTTGGTGGTTTGGGCGGCGTTAGCGGTTTTCCCGCAGCGCGTAGCGCGTGCGGGTGTCGCAGGATCGGACATCTCGGCGCCGGTTTAGGCGGCGGTGGGCGTCGTGTATTGCTACAGCGTTATCCCGCTGTTGCTGGTGGCAAGCGCCGATCCGCGGTGACAGACGGTTGGCGTTGCGCCGGGTGGACGCCGGGTGGGCCTTGTCGCTGTCAGCGCTTGGTGACGCCAGCGCGGCCGGTGCCCGGCGCGCAGCACCGCGCGGGCCGGCGCGCGGCGTTCAGCCAGCCTGCGCCACCGCGTTGTTGCTGGTTAGCCCCAGCCCAGCGAGCACCCGTGCATCACCGGCGCCGGGCTGTGTCACATCAAACCACTCGGCCTACATGCCGGCACGTAGCGCGCCGTCCACATTGCAGGGTTGGTGGTCAGTACGCCGACCTTGCGGCCGACGGCGCGCGTGGCGGCCACGGCTGCCACTGCCGCGGCCCGGATGTTGGCGCTGGGGTTGTCGCCCAGTGAGCGCTGCATCGCCGGGCCGGCGTCGGTCCAGTCTTCACGCACCAGGCGGCCCATTTCAGCCGCGCGTTGGCGCCACTATTCACGCATCGCTGATGCGGTGGGCCAGCATGTCGCGCCACAGTGCATCAGCACCGGGGTCAAACGGGCCGCGCCAGCGCATCCAGGCCTTCGGTGCCGCATTCACTGCCATCGCCCGAATTACCCACGCCGCCAAACGGCGCTTCGGGTGACGAGACGGACGCGTGCGTCGGCGTGCATGTCGGCCAGCGGGGTGGGTGGGTAGACGCAGCCAGGGCCGTTGGGTGTCTGGCCGCCGCTGATGCCGCGTGCGCCACGTGCCACGGCACCGTCCACCAGCGGTTGCATCGCAGTCTGACGACGGGCATAGGCCGGTGGTCTCAGGGTGGTGCCGGGTGTCAGGCCGGGGCATATGCGCAGTTGCCGGCAGGCGGTGGCGGTGGCAGAGCGACAAGCAGCCACCTACTACCAGCGCCAATCAGCCGCTTGATGATGGTGCGCCAGATCGCGCCATTGGCCATCGCCGATGGCGCTTGCAGCGGACAGTCCATGTCCACCACCAGCACGGCATGGGTGGGCACGCTGACCAACGCGGCGCGCCAGGCCGTCAGCAGTGCGGGCGGCGGGTCACTGTCGTGCAGGAAACGCAGCGTGGTGCGCCGGGGCCGCTGGCACGGGCGGGTGGCCCTCAGGTGGGCGTGGCCGCCTATGCGGGGATGCCGGCGGCTGGCCCGAAAAAAGCCAGGGCCACTTCAGCCGGCAGCGGCTGGCCGGTGCGGCGGGCGCGCTCGATCACGTGCCAGAAGTAGCGGTAGCTGGCGCGGTCATGCACGCGCTCGCCGCCGTGTTGCCGGAACCGGATCGGCGCCCAGTGCGCGGCCTGCGCGGCCAGGATGATCTCGATGGCGTCGTCCACCTCGGCAATGCTGGGTGAAAACGCTTCGATGATGGGCCGCACCTGGGCCGGGTGGATGCTCCACATGCGGGTGTAGCCAAACTGGTGGGCGGCGCGGGTGGCGGCGGTGCTGATGGCTTTGACATCCTTTAACTCGGCCACCACGCAGTGCGACGGCACCTTGGCCGCGGCGTGGCAGGCCGCTGCAATCTCGAGCTTGGCGCGCACCACCAGCGGGTGCTCAAACTGGCCTTTGGCGCTCATGCCGGTTTGCGGGATGGCACCGCGGTGGGCTGCGACAAAGTCCATCAGCCCGAAGGACAAACTCTGGATCCGTGGCAGTGCGGCCAGCGCCTGCACATCGCGCAGCGCGCCGTGGGTCTCGACCAGCGCATGCACCGGCAGGGCGTGGCCTTTGCCGTGGATGCGGGCGCTGTGCTCGATGTGGGCGATGGCCTGTTGCAGGTCCGCCAGGTGGCGCGGCTTGGGCACCATCAGATAGGCCAGCCGGTCACCGGCACGGCCCACCAGCGTGTCCACGTCCTGCATGAAGGCCGGGTGGTCGACAGGATGCACCCGCACACCCACCCGGCCAAAGCGGTTGTCGTTGGACAAGGCCAGCTCGGCCACCATCACTGCGTGTTGGGCCTCGGCGCCGATGGGTGCGCCGTCTTCACAGTCGAAGGTGATGTCAAACACCGGTCCCAGCGCGGCCTGGAGGTCCAGCGCCTTGCGCATGCGCAACTCGATGCCGCAGTAGTGGTCACACACTGGCAGGTCGGCGGCCACATCGCCGTCTTCAAACAGGGCGTCGTGGGGCAGGATGGTTGATGTCATGCGGTAATCCCTTGGGTGGCGTGATGCACTGGCGTGATGCACTGGCGCAATGCACTGACACCATGAAAAAAGGGCTGCCAGCAATCTGCCGTACAGCCCTTGTCAGCTTAACCCTCGCGGGTCAGCGTGTTGCCGGTCACAGCAGGTGTTTGACACCGTCTTGCTCACCCTGCAGCTCGGCCAGGGTCTTGTTGATGCATTCCTGGCTGAAGGCGTCAATCGGCAGGCCTTGCACCAGGGTGTATTCGCCCCCATCGCAGGTGACCGGGTAGCCAAACATCACGTCCTTGGGGATGCCGTATTCACCGTTGCTGGGCACGCCCATGGTCACCCAGCCGCCGTTGGTGCCCAGGGCCCAATCGCGCATGTGGTCAATCGCGGCATTGGCGGCAGAGGCAGCCGACGACACACCACGCGCCGCGATGATGGCCGCACCACGCTTGCCTACAGTGGGCAAAAAGGTGTCGGCGTTCCACACCTGGTCGTTGATCATGTCTTTGATCGACGCGCCATCGATGGTGGCAAAGCGGTAGTCGGCATACATGGTGGGTGAGTGGTTGCCCCACACCGCCAATTTCTGGATGCTGGCCACCGGCTTGCCGGTCTTGGTGGCCAGTTGGCTGAGCGCACGGTTGTGGTCCAGACGCAGCATGGCGGTGAAATTCTTGCGCGGCAGATCGGGCGCCGACTTCATCGCGATGTAGGCGTTGGTATTGGCCGGGTTACCCACCACCAGCACCCGCACATTGCGGCTGGCCACGGCGTTCAGGGCCTTGCCTTGCGCTGTGAAGATTTGCGCATTGGCGGCCAGCAGGTCGGCGCGCTCCATGCCGGGGCCACGCGGCCGGGCGCCCACCAGCAAGGCGTAGTCGGTGTCTTTGAAGGCGGTCATCGGGTCGCTGTGCGCCTCCATGCCGGCCAGCAGCGGGAACGCGCAATCGTCCAGCTCCATCATCACGCCCTTCAACGCTTCCTGGGCCTTCTCAACCGGCACTTCCAGCAATTGCAGGATCACGGGCTGGTCTTTGCCCAGCATTTCGCCCGAGGCGATGCGGAACAGCAGGGCGTAACCAATTTGACCAGCGGCGCCGGTGACGGCCACGCGGACAGGCTTTTTGCTCATGGGAGGCTCCAGGAGGATGGGGGGGGTGAGAAAGAGGAAGTCGGGGTGGCCCACCGCAGCTGACACGCCGGCCTGCCTTTTGGGCGGCCTTCAGCGGGCACACCCAAGACAGACCCAGCAGCCACCCGAGCCGGCGCCGAGTGTAGGCCACCTACGGGTTGTTACGGGGGCATTGACACTGGTCTTCTGTCTTCTATAAGACATCTGCCAGCATTTGCCAGTTGCATTGCTGCGTTTTGGCCTTGATCCGTGCTGCAATTGCACTTGATGACTTCCGCCGCCCCTCCATCCCCTGCGCTTGTCACTGCGCTATCCACTGCGGCCGACGCTGCCCAGCCGGCCAGCCCGGCCTTCAGCCCGCTGTACCAGCAGATCAAAGGCCTGATCACGCGTGAGCTGCAGGCCGGTGTGTGGAAGCCGGGTGAGGCCATCCCGAGTGAGCTGGACCTGGCGGCGCGCTTCAAAGTCAGCCAGGGCACGGTGCGCAAGGCGATTGACGAGTTGGCGGCCGACAACCTGCTGGTGCGCCGCCAGGGCAAGGGCACGTTTGTGGCCACCCACGCTGAAGCGCAAATCCAGTACCGCTTTTTGCGCCTGATGCCCGACGACGGTGGCGCCCGCGCGATGGAGCGCCGCCTGCTGGACTGCCGCCGCACCCGCGCGCCGGCCGACGTGGCGCGCATGCTGGCCCTCAAGAGCGGTGACGCAGTGGTGCAACTGCGCCGCCTGCTGCTGGCCAGCGGCAGCCCGCCAACGCCAGTGGTGCTGGACGAAATCTGGCTCCCTGGCGGGCTGTTCAAAGGCCTGACGGCCGAGCGCCTGGCCGACTACAAAGGCCCGATGTACGGCATGTTCGAGGCTGAATTTGGCGTGCGCATGATCCGCGCCGATGAAAAAATCCGCGCCGTACCGGCCGACGCCGCCAGCGCTGACTGGCTGGCCGTGGCTCTGGCTGCACCACTGCTGAGTGTGGAGCGCCTGTCGTTCACCTACGGTGACCAGCCGGTGGAACTGCGGCGCGGCCTGTACAACACCAGCCAGCACTTCTACCGCAATACCTTGAATTGATGCTGCAGCCAAATCGCCGTCACGCTGGTGCGGGGCGCCGCAAAAGCTCCCGGTAAGCCTGCTGCGTTGCAATAAACTCCTCGGGTTTCCCCGCGATTACAAAGAGACCACAGCCCATGGCAGACCTGTCCAAACCCACTCCGCTGGCCCGGCCCAAAGTGCGGCCTGGCGAGAACATGCGGCTGATCGAGGCGCTGCAATACCATCTGCCGCTGGCCGCGCTGGTGTCCATCCTGCACCGGGCCAGTGGCATGCTGATGTTCTTTCTGCTGCCCTTCATCGTCTGGATGTTCGACGCCAGCGTCACGTCCGAGATCTCGTATGACAGCTTCACCAGCGCCTTTGTTGCCGGCATCGGTGTTGTGCCGGGCTTTGTGGTCAAGCTGGTGGCGCTGGCCCTGATCTGGGCCTACCTGCACCATGCCGTGGCCGGCATCCGCCACCTGTGGATGGACGCCACCCACAGCGTGTCCAAGGCGCAAGGCCACTCGTCTGCTGTGGCCACCTTCGCCATCAGCATCGTGCTCACCGTCGCACTAGGCGCCAAATTGTTCGGCTTGTTTTAAGCCCCCCCTCACTCATCAAGAAGGCAGACCTCCAATGGCCGTCAATTACGGGTCAAAACGTTTAGTCGTGGGTGCGCACTACGGGTTTCGAGATTGGCTGAGCCAGCGTGTCACGGCAGTGGTGATGGCGCTGTTCACGCTGGCCCTGCTGCTGCAGGTGATTTTTGGCGGCCCGGTGGGCTATGACAGCTGGGCCGGCATCTTCTCGCGCCAGTGGATGAAGGTGCTGACCTTCGTCGTCATCCTGTCGCTGGCCTGGCATGCCTGGGTGGGCATGCGGGATGTGTGGATGGACTACATCAAGCCGGTGGGCCTGCGCCTGGTGGCGCAAGTCGTGACGATTGGCTGGCTCATCGGCTGTGCCGGTTGGGCCGTGCAAGTGCTCTGGAGGCTTTGAAGGTTTATGGCTGCAATCAAGACAACTCTGGCCCGTCGCAAGTTTGACGTGGTGATCGTGGGTGCCGGTGGGTCCGGCATGCGGGCCTCGCTGCAACTGGCGCGCGCCGGTTTGAACGTGGCGGTGCTGTCCAAGGTGTTCCCGACCCGCAGCCACACGGTGGC
>JANPOW010000135.1:0-7320 GCA_031428185.1 Betaproteobacteria bacterium
CGGCGCGACGGAAGCGGTGCAGGAACCTCAGGGACGGCCTCATCCGACCAGCTTTCCGCGGCTGGGAAGCGGATTTGTCGGCATCCCCAGTCCGGCCTGTGGGCACTGCCCGAGTTCAACAGCGAAGACGAACTGTGGGCCCTGGCCGCCGATTGGCCGGGAGAGGGCCGGCCGCTGCCGGTGGTGCAGCACGCACTGACCCACTTCGACTGGACACTGCGGCCCTGCCACTGGCCGCTGCCGGCCGCAATCACGGCCGCCGCGCGGCGGCGTATCGAGGCCAGCCTGCCGGCCGGCCGCTGGGTGGCGCGCAGCGCCGCATTGCAGCTGGGCTTGCCCACGCCGATCCGGCGGTTGCTGGAGGCCGGCGCGCCGCCGTGATGCCAGCGTGCTGCCGCACTACTACACCACGCCCTTGCCACGCAGGTAGTCGTCCACCAGCTTGAGCCGCAGCAGCGGCTCGTCCAGCACCATCAAGCGGTATTTGGCGGCCAGCGGGATGGGCAGCAGCTCACACCAGCGGTTGGCCACCCAGCCGGCATCCTGCAATTGGTGCGGGCGGGCAAATGGGTGCTGGCCTTGCCCGGCCAACGCGCTGATGGCGTGGGCCAGTGCTGCGGCGCTGGGCGCCAGGTCTGGCGGCACGGCGCAGGGTGCATCGTCCGGGCTGGCCAGTGCGCCGGCCAGCCACAGGCCATCGGCACGCTGGTGTGGGCTGTCCAGCACCACCCGGCGGCCACCCAGGCAGCGCACTTTCAGGATGCCGGGCTGCTCGGCGTCCACCTCCTGCAGTGCAGCCAGCACGGCCACGGCTTGCAGGCGGGCCGGCGCCTCTGCGCGCTGGCCAACCTCAGCGCCCTGGCTGAGGCAGACCACGCCAAACGGCGACTGGCTGCGCAGGCAGTGGCTGATGAGGTCCAGGTAGCGCGCCTCGAACACCTTGAGTTGCAGCAGCCCACCGGGGTACAGCACCGTCTGCAGCGGGAACAGCGGCAGGTCGGCCCAGGCCTGCGGGGCGGGCTGGCTTGCTGCATCACCCGGCAAGCCGGGCAGCGGCTCAGGGGTGGGGGTGTTGCTCAATCAAACGTGTCCAGCTCGCGGTGGCGGATCACGGTGGCGCCGTGGTCGGCAAAGCGCCGGCCCAGTTGCTCGACCATGTAGACCGAGCGGTGCTGGCCACCCGTGCAGCCGATGGCCACGGTGACATAACCGCGCTGGTCAGTGGCCAGTGCGGGCAACCAGCGCCGCATGAAACCCTCGATCTGGCCCAGCATTTCAGCGGCCTCGGGCTGGGCATCCAGAAACTGCGCCACCGGTGCGTCGCGGCCCGACAGCGGCCGCAGTTCACGCTCGTAATGCGGGTTGGGCAGCACCCGCACATCAAACACATAGTCGGCGTCCAGCGGCACACCGTACTTGAAGGCAAAGCTCTCAAACACCAAGGTCAGCCGTCCGGTGGCGGCAGTGACCAGATCACGCACATGGCTGCGCAAGCCGGCCGGGCGCAGCGTGCTGGTGTCGATGATGGTGGACACCTCACGCAGCTCGGCCAGCATCAGGCGCTCTAGTTCGATGGCCTCGATCAGCGCGGGCTGCACACTGCCGGCCGATTCGGGCTGGCTCAGCGGATGCGGGCGCCGGGTTTCAGAGAAGCGCCGCACCAGGGTGTCGGTGCTGGCGTCCAGAAACAGCGGCCGGATGGTGACCCCGTCGGCCCGCAGCTCAGCCATCAGCGGCACCAGCGCCGGCAACGAGCCAGCGGCACGCACGTCCACCGCAATGGCCACACGCTGGGTGTAGCGCGGGTGCGTGAGCTGCATGTAATCGCGCAGCAGCTCAGGCGGCAGGTTGTCGACACAAAAGTAGCCGGCGTCTTCCAGCGCATGCAGCGCCACCGATTTGCCCGAGCCCGAGATGCCGGTGATCAGCACCAGCTCACGCAGCCGCGTGCTGGTGGTGCTTGCAATGTTGTGGCTGATGCTCATGCCTTGGCCCTGCGGCGTGGGCCGCCGGTGATTGCTGCCGCTGCGCTTGCCGCTGTGCTTGCCACTGTGCTTGCCGCTGCGCTCACCGCTGTGCTTGCCACTGCGCTTGCTGCCGGGATGGCGCCGCCTGTGGCGCCCGCAACCAGTGTCATGCCCTGCTGCAGCAGGGCCTGCGCGTGGGCCAGGCTGGTGCCCGCCAGGTGCTCACCGCCCAGCATGCGCGCCACCTCGGCCACCCGGGCCTGGCCCTGCACCGGCAGCACCTGGCTGGTGGTGGCGCCGGCCAGGGTGGCTTTGCTCACCAGGTAGTGGTGGTCTGCACAAGCGGCCACCTGGGCCAGGTGGGTGACGGCCAGCACCTGGCGCTGGCCACCCAGTTGCTTCATCAAGGCGCCCACGGTGTCGGCCACCGTGCCACCGATGCCGGCGTCGATCTCATCAAAAATCAGCGTGCCGGCAGCGGGTGCTGCATCGGCAGCACCCGGCAGGGCCGGCTTTGCCGGCAGACCGACGGTGGTGATGGCGATGGCCAACGCCAGCCGCGACAGCTCACCGCCTGAGGCCACCCGGCCCAGTGGCCGGGGTGTGCTGCCGGCATGGCCAGCGATCTGGAACTCCACCGCCTCCAGGCCTTGCGATTGCGCTGTGGCCAGTGGCACCAAGGCCACCTCAAAGCGCCCGCCGGCCAGGCCCAGGCCCTGCATCGCCTGGGTGACTGCCAAGCCCAGCGGCCCGGCGCCACGCTGGCGGGCGGCGCTGATGCGCTGGGCTTCGGCCAGAAACTGCTGCTCGGCCTGGGCCAGCGTGGTTTGCAGCAGCGCGGTGTCGCTGGCGGCGTCCAGCGCGGCCAGCGCAGTGCGCCACTGCGCCAGCAGCGCGGGCAATTGCTCAGCCGGCCGGCGGTAGCGGCGGGCCATGGCCATCCAGGCCGACAGCCTGGCGTCCAGCTCAGCCAAGCGGCCGGGGTCCAGGTCGGCCCGGCCCAGGTAGCTGCCCAGGCTGTGGCTGGCGTCTTGCAACTGCGCCAGCGCGCCGTGCAGGGTGTCGGCGATGGGCTGGATGCGCGGGTCGTGGTGGGCCACATCGGCCAGGGCTTGCAGGGCGCGGCTGGTCAAGGTTTCGGCCGTGCCTCCGTCAGCGTTGCTGCGCTCGGCATCAGCCACCAGATCGAGTGCACTGCGCGCCGCATCCATCAGCGCCTGGGCATGCGCCAGGCGGCTGTGCTCGGCCGACAACTCGGCCCATTCGCCATCGGCCGGCGCCAGTTTGTCCAGCTCGCTGATCTGCCAGGCTAAGCGCTCACGCTCGCGGGTGATCTCGTCGCCCCGCTCCTGCGCGCGGGCCAGCGCGTCGGCGGCGGCCTTGCGAGCGCCGAAGTGCGCGGCCAGCACGCTGGTGTCCAGCCCGGCCTGGCTGTCCAGCAGCGCACGGGCAGCGGCCGGCCGGGTCAGGCTTTGCCAGGCGTGCTGGCCGTGGATGTCCAGCAGATGGTCTGCCGCCTCACGCAGCTGGGCCGCGGTGGCCGCGCTGCCATTGATCCAGGCGCGGCTTTTGCCCTGCACGTCCACCACGCGGCGCAGCAGCAGGTTGGCCTCGTCTGCCCCGGCTGGCGCCGCAAAACCGGCCTCGTCCAGCCAGCCGGCCAGGGACGCCGGGCTGTCGAACTCGGCGCTGACCTCGGCCCGGGCTGCGCCCTCACGCACCACACCCGCATCGGCCCGGTTGCCCAGCGCCAGTTGCAAGGCGTCAATGAGGATGGACTTGCCGGCGCCGGTCTCGCCGGTGAGCACTGAAAAACCAGCGTGGAACTCCAGCTCCAGCGTGGGCACGATCACAAAATCACGCAGGGCAAGACGGCGCAGCATCTCAACAACCCCGCTGCATGGCGCAACTGCACCGCCAAGCAAAAGCCGCAGGTCCGGCTTTGCCGGGCTGCTGGCTTTGCCCCCCTGGGGGGGCTGAGCGGTGACGAGGAACAGTCCCTGCGGACTGTTCCTCGCTCGCGAGGGCCGGCCGGCATGCTTGCCGGCCGGCGTACCGAAGGCGCTGCGGGGGGGGGCTCATACCACACCCTCATACCAGCGCAGTTTGCGGCGCAGGGTGGCGTAATAACTCCAGCCGCGTGGGTGCAAAAACCGCACCTTGTGGGCGGAGCGCCGCACCCGCACCTGGTCACCGTGCAGCAAGCTGGCCAGGCCTTGCATGTCGAAGTTGGCCGATGCGTCACGCCCGGCCACCACGGTGATGCGCACATCGGCCGTGTCGGGCAGCACGATGGGCCGGTTGCTCAAGGTGTGCGACGCAATCGGCACCACCACCCAGCCGGCAATGCCCGGGTGCAGGATGGGCCCACCCGCCGACAAGGCGTAAGCGGTTGATCCGGTGGGCGTGGCCACGATCAGGCCGTCAGCCCGCATGTTGGCCACAAACTCGTCGCCGATGTCGATGCGCAGCTCCACCATGCTGGCGGTGGCGCCCCGGCTGACCACCACGTCGTTCATCGACAAGCCCTCGAAGATGCATTCACCGTCACGCCAGATTTCACCCTCCAGCATGGCGCGCAAGTCTTCTTCGTAATCGCCGGCAATCAGCGGTGCCAGTGCGTCGCGGTAGTGGCCGATGGGCAGGTCGGTGATGAAACCCAGCCGGCCCTGGTTGATGCCCACCACCGGCAGGTTGTAGCGCGCCAGCTCACGGGCAATGCCCAGCATGGTGCCGTCGCCGCCCACCACCACGGCCAAGTCACACTGGGCGCCGATCTCATCGAGTGTGAGCGCATCAAAATCGGTGACGCCGGTATTGAGCGCGGTCTGGTGCTCAAATGACACCTCCAGGCCCTGGCGCACCAAAAATTGTGCAATCTCTTCCAGCAGCGGGCGGATGCCGTTGGCCTGGTATTTGCCAACCAGCGCTGCGTGGTGGAATCGTTGGGGCATGCCCGGAATTACACCACAGCCCCCCTCAGCTACCAGCGGGCGCAAGACCCCATCCTTACAATCAACCGGGAGTGAAACCCGCCAATGGATGACCGTTCCAGATCCCTGCTGAAGACCCTGGTCGAGCGCTACATCATCGACGGCCAGCCGGTGGGGTCTCGCACGTTGTCACGCGCATCGGGGCTGGAGCTGTCACCCGCCACCATCCGCAACGTGATGGCCGATCTGGAAGAACTTGGCCTGATCGCCAGCCCGCACACCAGCGCCGGGCGCATCCCCACTGCACGCGGTTACCGGCTGTTTGTGGACACGATGTTGACCGCGCGGCCGCTGGACTTTCACCTCAGCACCCCCGAGATGGCCGGCGTGCTTGGGCAATTGCAGCCCGACCAGCCGCAGCGGGTGATTGCGCAGGCCGCCAGCCTGCTCGGCAACCTGTCGCATTTTGTGGGTGTGGTCACGTCGCCCAAACGGGCCAGCGTGTTCCACCACATCGAGTTTTTGCGGCTGGGCGAAAAACGCCTGCTGGTGATCCTGGTCTCGCCCGAGGGCGATGTGCAGAACCGGGTGATCTTCACCACCCGCGACTACGCGCCGGGCGAGTTGGTGGAGGCCAGCAACTACCTCAATCTGCATTACGCCGGGCTGGCCATCGATGAGGTGCAGCAGCGCCTGCGCCACGAGATCGACACCCTGCGTGGCGAGATTGCCCACCTGATGCAAGCCGCCGTGCAGGCCGGCACCGACGCGCTGGCCGACAACACCGAGCAACTGGTGGTCTCGGGTGAGCGCAACCTGCTGGGTGTGCAGGACTTTGGCAACGATCTGGGCAGCTTGCGCAAGATGTTCGATCTGTTTGAGCAGAAGACCGAGCTGATGCGCCTGCTGGACAACTCCAGCCGCGCGGAGGGCGTGCGCATCTACATCGGTGGTGAATCGGGTGTGGTGCCGTATGAGGAGCTGTCCATCGTCTCGGCGCCTTACGAAGTGGACGGCCGCATCGTGGGCACGCTGGGCGTGATCGGCCCCACCCGCATGGCCTATGAACGCATGATCCATCTGGTGGACATCACCGCCAGGCTGGTGGGCAACGCGCTGTCGGGGCCGAAGTAGGCGCGCGATTGCTGTGGTCGGCGCGGTGGACTCGGTGGAGCCGCTGTCAGACCAGGCTGGCGACCAAGGCCCGGGTGCGCGCCGCTTCATCGGCCAGCCAGGCCACCAACTGCTGGCGCGATGCCGAATCTGCGCCCTGGCGGGTGATCAGCCAGTAGGCAAAGTCAGGCTGCAGTGGCTGGGCACGCGGGCGCAGCGCACACAGGCGGCCGTCCGCCAGCATGCTGGCCACCAGCGGGGCCCGGCCCAGCGCCACGCCGTGGCCGGCCAGCGCGGCAAAAATCACCTGGTCGTACTGGTTGAAGGTGAGCCGGGTGCGCGGCTTGGCACGCGCACCGCGCAGGCCAAGCGCGGCCAGCCAATCGGCCCAGCTCAGCCAGGGGCGTGCGGCTTCGTCGTATTCCAGCAGCGTGAGGGTGGACAGATCGTTGTCCTCCAGCACCGGCGCCAGATTCAGGCCCGGGCTGGCCACCACGATCATCTGCTCATCAAACAGGCGCAAGGCGCCGGCCGGCTGGCTGGCCGGTGGGCCGTAACGCAGCGCCAGGTCCACCGCTTCTCGCTCCAGGTCCACCAGCCGGTTGCCAGCCGAAACCCGCACATCCACCCCCGGATGCGCCGCCTGGAACTGGCCCAACCTGGGCAACAACCACAACGACACCGCGCCGATGGTGGCCGTCAAGGTAACCGGCGGCAGCGCAGTGCGCTGGCGCAAGGCATCCAGCTGCTCACCCAGCTGGGTGAGCCAGGCATCAGCCGAGCGGAACAGGCGTTGGCCGTCATCCGTCAGCTCCAGCGCCCGGTGGCGGCGGTGGAACAGCGGCAGGCCGAGATGGCCTTCCAGCGCCCGGATCTGCCGGCTGACGGCGGATTGGGTGAGGAACAGATCGGCAGCGGCCTGCGTGACCGACAGCCGGCGTGCCACGGCGACAAAACCACGCAGTAAATCCAGTGAGGGCAGGCGGGACAGGGCGTTTTGCATGGTCGGTCGGCTGGGTTTTTGCCACCTGTTCGCATGCGTTCAGCGCATGTGAAGTGGGCAAAACAATCGTTGGTCAAGCGAGCGATGCTGCTGTGGAATTCAACCATCGTCAACCAACACCGGAGTCAGCCATGACCACCACGCAAGCCAGCACACCCCGCAGCACCCCTTGCAGCGAGACGCTGCCGGTGCGCACCACGCTGCAACTGCGCGCCACCGCGATGCTGTCGCTGCCGCTGCAAGCCGGTGACCAACTGCGCGGCGAGCGCGGCACGGTGTGGGTCACCATCGACGGCCAACTGCA
>JANPOW010000136.1:0-5618 GCA_031428185.1 Betaproteobacteria bacterium
CACAGGTCCAGCTCGGGGTCGAGCTGGCGGCCCAGGCCCTCGATGTTCAGCAGGGTCTTCTGCAGCAGCACCAGCTGGGGCTGGATCTCCACGTTGAAGCGGCGGCTGGTCTGGAACAGCCGCATCAGCACCTGGCCCAGCGAGATGTCTTTGAGCGGCCGGTCAAAGTGCGGCTCACACACGGCGCGGATGGCGCCTTCCAGCGCGTCGATGCGGGTGTCGGCCGGCACCCAGCCCGACTCCACATGCAGCTCGGCCACCCGTTTGTAGTCGCGCCGGAAAAACGCCAGGAAGTTCTGCGCCAGGTATTCCTTGTCCCAATCCGTCAGCGTGCCGACGATGCCGAAATCCAACGCGATGTAGCGGCCAAAACTGCGTGGATGCAAACTGACCTGGATGTTGCCCGGGTGCATGTCGGCGTGGAAAAACCCGTCCCTGAACACCTGGGTGAAGAAGATGGTCACCCCGTCACGCGCCAGTTTCTTGATGTCCACCCCGGCCTCACGCAGCCGGCCCAGTTGGCTGATGGGCACACCGTCCATGCGCTCCATCACCAGCACGCTGGGGGTGCAGAAGTCCCACACCATTTCGGGCACCAGCACCAGGTCCAGCCCCTGCATGTTGCGCCGCAGGTGGGCGGCATTGGCGGCCTCGCGGACCAGGTCCAGCTCATCGTGCAGGTAGACATCAAACTCGGCCACCACCTCGCGCGGTTTCAGGCGCTTGCCGTCGGCCCAGCCCCATTCAACAATGCGCGCCAGCGTGTGCAGCAGCTTGGTGTCGTGGTCAATGATGCCCAGCATGCAGGGGCGCAATACCTTGACCGCCACCTCGCGGCCGTTTTTGAGGGTGGCGAAATGCACCTGCGCGATCGACGCACTGGCCACCGGCACCGGGTTGAACTGCTCAAAAATCTCGTCCAGCCGCTTGCCAAAGGCCTTTTCGATCAGTGCCACTGCCTGCGTACCCGGGAACGGTGGCACCCGGTCCTGCAGCAGCGCCAGTTCGTCGGCCACGTCCAGCGGCAGCAGGTCACGCCGCGTGCTCAGCACTTGGCCAAACTTGACAAAGATGGGGCTGAGTTTCTCCAGTGCCATGCGCAACCGGGCGCCGCGCGGTGCGTCCAGCCGGGCGCGCCGGCCCACGGTGACCACCCGCACCAGTGCGCGCACCCAGGCCTGGCGGAAACCGGACAAGGCCACCTCGTCCAGGCCGTAGCGCAGCACGGTGACGCCGATAAAAATCAGCCGCAGCAGTTGGCCCATCAGGTCGTGGCGCTCAGTGCGGACGTTGTGGTTGCTGCGGTTGGCGCAGCCGTTGCGGTTGATGCGTCCGTCGCGGTCGGTGCAGCCGGCCAGCGCACGGCCAGCGCACCGCGCCCATCAATGCGCCCATCAATGCGCTCATCAACGCGCACCAGCGCGCCCAGCCAGGCTGGACGCACCCTGCATCGCGCTGCGCAACGCGCCGGCCAGGCCACTGCCCAGGCGGTGCAGCTCATGGGCCACGGCCGGGCCAAACAGGCGGTCCAGGTCATCGGCCACATCCCAGCGCAGGTTCTTCAGCAGCCAGTCCACATCGGCGGCCAGTTGCGCGTCACCCTCGATGGCCAGTGCCGGCATGGTGCCGCGCAGGGCCTGCAGCGCCAGCGCGGCCGGGTTGGCGGCTTCCAGCCGCACCCGCAGGTCAGCGTCCACCGGCTCACGGCACCATTCCACCAGGCCGGCCGGGGTGACCACAAAGGCCAGCGGTGGTGGCGCAGGCAGCAGGCGCGGCAATTGCATGAGCTCCAGCCGCAGCACCTTGCCGCGGTGCGGCAGCAGGCGTGCGACGGCCTGGGGCTCGGCCGACAAGACATGGTTGACCACCAGCACCAGGCGGTCCATCAGGGCGGGCGCGAGCAACGCGTTGAAGTTTTGCAACATCAAAAGGATTGTAGGCAAGGGCTCTGCCACACCCCCAAGCGCCCAGCCGGCGCGTGGCAGGCCTTGAACGAGAATGCCAGCCGGCAGCGACCCCAATGCGCACTGTGTTGGTGCGCTCTGACGGATTGACGCCATTCACGCTGCAGACCCATGACCACTGCACCCTGTTTGCTGCAACCAGCCCAGCGCCCGACAGCACCTGATGTTCGATACCCGAAACACACGCAACTTCAACAGTGCTCCGCAGTCGGTCACGGCGCTCATCGCCACGGTACTGGAGCCCCTGATCACGGTGCTGGTCTTGCTGGCCGCCAGCCGCTGGCACAACCAGCCCATCGACCGGGCTGAGTTGACGCTGTGTGTGCTGATGGTGGCCCTCACCTTCCCGGGCATCAACCGCTTCCGTGACCGGCTCAGCTCAGCGGCGGTTGGCATCCTGGGCTCGTGGGTCACGCTGCTGGCCATCCTGGCCGGCTTTGGCTTTGGCACCCGCAGCCTGGACTTGTTTGACCACGAGGTGCTGCGCACCTGGGTGCTGGCCACGCCGCTGCTGCAGTTGCTGGCGGTGCGGCTGGGCTATCTGGCCATCCGCCACCAGGCCTCTCTGGCCCGCAACAGGCGCCGCGCGGTGGTGATCGGCGCCAGCGCGCTGGGTGTCAAGGTGGCCAAGGCGCTGGCGGTCAACCCGGTGCAGGGCATTGACTTTGCCGGCTATTTTGATGACCGCAGCGGCGCCCGGGTGGACGCGGACAGCGCCGCGCAGCGCCTGGGCAAGCTGCAGGACGCCGGGCCCTATATCCGCGCGCACGGCGTCAAAGAGGTGTTCATCACGCTGCCGTTGGGCTCGCAGCCGCGCATCATCGCGCTGCTCGAAAATTTGCAGGGCACCACCGCGTCGATCTACTTTGTGCCCGATGTGTTTGGCATCAGCATCATCCAGGGCCGGCTGCAAGACTTCAACGGCGTGCCGGTGGTGGGCATTTGCGACACCCCGTTCACCGGCACCAACCTGCTGGTCAAACGCATCAGCGACATCGTGCTGGCCAGCCTGATCCTGCTGCTGGTGGCGCCGCTGATGGTGGTGGTTGCGCTGGGCGTCAAGCTCAGCTCACCCGGGCCGGTGTTGTTCAAACAACTGCGCAACGGGCTGGATGGTGACGAGATCATGGTCTACAAGTTCCGCTCGATGCGGGCGATGGACAACGGCACGGTGGTGAAACAAGCCACACGCGGTGACCCGCGCATCACCCGCTTTGGTGCGTTCATCCGCAGGACATCGCTGGACGAACTGCCACAATTTTTCAACGTGCTGCAGGGCAGCATGAGCATCGTGGGGCCACGGCCGCACGCAGTGGCGCACAACGAGCTGTCCCGCCAGTTGATCAAGGCCTACATGGTGCGCCACAAGGTCAAGCCCGGCATCACCGGCTGGGCCCAGGTCAACGGCCATCGGGGTGAGACCGAGACCATCGAGAAGATGCAAGCCCGGGTGGAATACGACCTGGAATACCTGCGCAACTGGTCGCTGGGGCTGGACCTGGTGATCATCCTGCGCACCATCAAGACGGCGTTTTATGACCGCAGCGCGTTTTGACTGCCGCTGCTGACTTTCCCCAACCGCCAACCGCCACCATGACCACACCCGCTGCCCCACCACGCCGCCCCGGCCCGCTGCAGTGCCCGCGGCAAACCCGGCCAGCGCCATGCCGCGCCGCTGCCGGTCTTGCTGCGCTGCTGGCTGCGGTGTTGTGCGGCACTGCGGCTGCGCAGGTCAGCCCGTACTACGTCGGGGTGGCGCAAACGCTGGCCTACAACACCAATGTGCGGCGCGTCGGTGAGGGTGAACACCTGCCGGTTGCCGACAACATCCGCAAATCCGATCTGATCTCGTCCACGGCACTGGTGGCCGGCATTGACCAGTCGTTTGGCCGCCAGCGGGTTTATGGCAGCGGCAGGCTGGGCCTGGACCGTTACCAGCACAACACCACGCTCAATGGCCAGACCTACAACCTCAACCTGGGCCTGGACTGGGCCACGGTGGAGCGTTTGTCGGGCAGCGTCAGCGTCAGCGCTGCGCAGAACCTGGCGCAGTTCAATGCCGGCATCCGCAACGGCACGCTGCTGACGGCGCCCAATGTGTCCAACACCGAACAGCTCAATGCCCGGGTGGCGCTGGGCGTGGTCACACGCTACTCGGCCGAGGTCTCGCTGGGCTGGCGCCGGCAGCGCTATTCAGCCACCGAGTACCAAGCCTATGCCTTCGACGAGACCAACGGCTCGGTGGGCCTGCGCTACCGGCCCAGCGACCTGCTGTCGCTGGGTGCGGCGCTGCGGCTGACACAAGCCAGCTACCCCCGCTTCAATGAACCAACACCGGGTGTGTTTGTGGCCGACAAGCTGCGGCGTGAGGACATCGACTTCACCGCCCAGTGGCAGCCCAGCGGCGCCAGCACCGTGAACGCCCGCCTGAGCCCCACCCGCACCCACCATGAGCGCGACACCGCCACCAACTTCTCGGGCCTGACCGGCTCAGCCGCCTGGACCTGGGCCGCCACCGGCAAAACGCAGCTGGCGGCCACGCTGTCGCGCGACACCTCGCAAAGCGCGCAGGCCAGCAGCCTGGGCATCTTCGGCAACCGGGTCACCGACTTTGGCCAGATCACCAGCGCGCTGCAACTGCGCGCCGACCATGCGCTGACCGGCAAGGCCAGCCTCAACAGCACCCTGAGCTATGCGCACCGCACGCTCAACAGCAACCAGGTCAATACGCTGCTGTCCAACCAGATTCAGCAGGCCAGCGACAACAGCGCCACCCTGGCCCTGGGTGCCCGCTGGGCACCCACACGCGGCTCCCTGGTGGGCTGCGACATCAGCCACGAGCAGCGCAACAGCAGCAACAAGGCCTTGCTGCCCACACTCAGCGCCTCGCTGTTCAGCTGCTACGGCCAATTCACCCTGCAATCGCTATGAGCCACGCACCCACCATCCTGCTCACCGGCGCCACCGGCTACATCGCGTCCCACACCTGGCTGGCCTTGTGGGCCGGTGGTTTCCAGGTGGTGGGGGTGGATGATTTCTCCAACAGCTCACCCGAGGTGTTGGCCCGCCTGCAGCACCTGGGCGGCCAGGTGCCGGTGTTTGCGCAGGCCAGCGTGTGTGATGCAGCGGCCCTTGCCAGCATCTTTGCGCGCCACCAGATTGACGCGGTGCTGCACTTTGCCGCGTTCAAGGCGGTGGGTGAATCCACCGCCCAGCCGCTGGCCTATTACGCCAACAACGTGGGTGGGCTCATCACCACCTGCCAGGCCATGCGCGCTGCCGGCTGCAGCCGGTTTGTGTTTTCCAGCAGCGCCACGGTTTACGGTAACCCACCGGCACTGCCCATCCGCGAGGACACAGCGCTGTCTGCCACCAGCCCCTACGGCCAGACCAAGTTGATGGGCGAGGCCATCCTGCGTGACTTGGGCGTGGCTTTGCCGCAGTGGCAAACCGCCTGCCTGCGCTACTTCAACCCGGTTGGCGCACATGACTCGGGCCTGATCGGCGAAGACCCACGCGGCACGCCCAACAACCTGATGCCTTACGTGGCCCAAGTGGCCGTGGGCCGGCGCGCCCCCCGCAGCGTGTACGGGCACGCCGACGCCCCCCCCGACGGGCCCGGCGGGCGCGGCTACAGCCACGTCACCGACCAGG
>JANPOW010000137.1:0-6118 GCA_031428185.1 Betaproteobacteria bacterium
GGCGCTGCAGCAGCCGCGGCCGGATGGTGCCGGGCAGCGTCAATGCGCGGCGGCCCGCAGCCGCGCCACCGTGGCCGCCACGCCACGCCACGGCGGCTGGTCGGGCGCAAAGCGCTGCCGCATCCATGCCGCCAAGTCGGCCACCTGGGCATCGTCCAGCGCATGGCGGAAGGCCGGCATGTGGCCGATGGCCGGAAAGGCCGGCTGCCACATGCCGTCCAGCACGGCGCGCACCAGGCCGTCGGGCAACACACTGTGCAGCTTGGGGTTGAGCGCCAACGGCTGGTTGAGGCCGGCCACCGCGGGGCCGTCACCGGCATGGTGGCAGGCGCCGCAAGCGGACTCAAACAGGCGCTGGGTGGGACCGGGCAGCAGGCGCGCGGCCCGGGTTGCAGCACTGGCCAGCAAGCGCTGGGCGTCTTGGTCGGCACCGGCCGTTGACGCATCCGCCTGCAGCGACACCAGGTAGTGCGCCATCGCCGCCACGTCGTCCGCATCGGCCTGGGCCAGGGCTTGCACCACAGCGGCCATCGGCCCGGCGGCGATGCCGTGCTGCGGGTGGTGGCCTTGGCGCAGGTACTGGCGCATGGCGGCCTCGGTCCAACGCACCGGCGGGCGGGCCAGCGCACCCAGCGCCGGGGCCAACCAGCTGTCCACCAGCGCGCCGCCCAGGTAGGCGCTGCTGCGCTCGGCGCCCAGCGCGTCGCGTGGGCTGTGGCAGGCGCTGCAGTGGCCCAGGCCGTTGACCAACCCAGCGCCGCGCAACCACTGCGGGCTGCGGCTGGGTGTTGCGGCAGTGTGCAGCGTGGCAACCGGGCCGGGCTGCAGGTACAGCGCGTTCCACAAGCCCATCAAGTGCCGCTGGTTGAACGGGAACCGCAGCAGCGTGACCGGTGGGCTGTAGGCCACGGCCGGCTGCACCATCAACCAGGCGTACAAGGCCGTCAAGTCGTCGTCGCTGGCCTGGCTGAATGCGGTGTAGGGGAAGGCGGGATACAGCAGATGGCCATCGCGCGAGACGCCGTGCCGCATGGCCCGCTGAAAGGCGCTGAACGACCACAGGCCGATGCCGCTGACGGGGTCAGGCGTGAGGTTGCTGCTGTAGACCGTGCCAAACGGCGTGTCGATCGGCCGGCCGCCGGTATTGGGTGTCTGGCCGTCGGCGCTGTGGCAACCCACGCAGTTGCCCAGCGCTGCCAGTTGCCGGCCACGCTCAAGCACAGCCGGGCTGTACAGGCCCTGGGCCGTGGCCGATACCGGCGCGATGGCCGGCCGCCAGCCCAGCGCGGTGGCCAACAGGCCCGCCAGGGCAACAACGCCGGCACTGGCAATGGCCCACCAGGGCTTGCGGCGGCGTTGTGGGTTGCTGGTGGGTGCGGTGCCGGGCAATGCCGCTGGCTGGGGCGCTGGCCCGGCCTGCAGGCTGCCTGGCCCGGCGTGCGGCCCGGCAGCCGCCGCCCCGCCCTGCGGCTGCAACGCTGCCCGCACCACCTCGGGTGTGAAGGGTGGGTTGCGCAGCCGCACACCCGTGGCGTCAAAAATGGCATTGGCAATGGCTGCCGTGCCGGGCACCGAAGCCGATTCACCCACGCCCAGCGCTGGCTCACCGGGGCGCGGCAGCAGCAGCACGTCCACCACCGGCACCTCGCGGAAGTTGAGGATGGGGTAGCTGCCCCACTCCCGGCTGGCCACGGTGCCGGTGGCGGCATCGGTGCGCAATTGCTCTTTGAGCGCCCGGCTGGTGGTCTGCAGCACATTGCCCTGCACCTGCTGCACTACCCCCAGCGGGTTGACCATCAGCCCGGCGTCCTGCCCCACCACCACGCGTTTCACCTGCACCTCACCGGTGACGGTATTGACCTGCACGTCGGCAACCCAGGCCGCCCAGGCCGCAGCAAAGCCGGGGAACTTGCTGTGGCTGTAGCGGGCGTAGGCCACACCCTGGCCTTGGCGCCATTCCCCCAGCGTGCCCTGCGCCGGCTGGCCCATGGGCGCGGTGTGCGGCAACCAGCCGGCGCGGCTGGCGGTGGCACGCAGCAGCTCGGCCGCGCGGGCGTCGGGCAGGTGCTGCAGGCGGTAGGCCAGCGGGTCGGCGCCGGCGGCATGGGCCAGCTCGTCGATGTAGCTTTCGTGCGCGAATGTGTTGGGCAGGGCCGAGACCCCTCGCAGCCAACTGGCGCGCAGGATGGGCGCCATGTCATGCACGGTGATGCGCTGGTGCGGCATGGCGTAGGGCGGCACTGCCGTGCGGTCACCCATCTCAAAGGCCTGCGGCTTGGCCGGCACCGCGCCGGTGAGCAGCAAGGCCAGTGTGGGCGCGCCGTTGCTGGGGTAGCTGGTGGCAAAGTCATAGGCAGCGGGCGCGCCATCAGCCGCCAAGCCACCCCGCACCGTCATCAACTGCGCCGCGCCTTTGGGCTCCCACAGGTGTTCTTGCGCCCTTGTCAGCTGCACCCGCACCGGCCGGCCCACGGCGCGGGACAACAGCAGCGCGTCAGCCGCCACGTCATCGGCACTGTTGCGGCCGTAGCAGCCGGCGGCCTCCAGCCGGATCACCTCAATGGCCGCTGCCGGAAGGCCGCTGAGCAGGGCCAGGTCGGCGCGCAGCGCGTGCGGGTTCTGGCTGCCGGCCCAGACGGTGGGCTTGCCGCTTGCCCAATCCGCCAGCGCGCAGGATGGCCCGATGGACGCATGCAGCTGGTAGGGCCAGACGTACTGCCGGTCCAGCCGCTGGGCAGCACCGGCCAGCGCCGCGTCCACATCACCATGCTGCGCCACCACGCGGGCCGTGCTGGGTTGGGCGCTGAGGGCCTGCGCCAGGTCATCCAGCGGCGGGCTGGGCGTGTGTGGCGCCCAGCGTACCTGCAGCGCGTGCATGGCGGCATCGGCCTGGTCCTCACGCTGGGCCACGATGCCGATGAAGTCGCCGATGACCACGATCTTCTCGATGCCGGGGATGTGCGCGACCGACGCCTCATCCACCGCCAGCAACGAGCGGCCGACAAAATCACCCGCATCCAGCCCGGCATACGGTGGCCGCAACACCCTGCCGTGCAGCATGCCGGGCAGGCGCTGGTCATGCACATACACCGCCTGGCCAGTGGCCTTGGCCGGCAAGTCAGTGCGCGCTGCGGACGTGCCCACCAGCGTGTAAGCGGCCACCGGCTTGGTGGGCGTGGTGCTGTCCAGCAGAAGCTCCACATGCTGGCCAGCCAGCAAGGCCGCGTAGGTCAGGCGTTGGGCGCTGGGGGTGATGACGGCGCCGTGCTGGGTCAGCAGATCGGCCACCGGCACACCACTTTGCACTGCCGCCTGGCCCAGCAGCCAGGCCCGGGCCTGCGCCGCCGCCGTGCGCAGCGGCATGGCATGCAGCTGGATGGATGTGCTGGCAATGGTGGCGCCCTGGTGCGGCGCACGCGCGGTGTCGCCCAGGATCACCTGCACTGCCGCCAGGGCCAGGCCCAGCTCCTCGGCCACGATCTGGCCGTAGGCGGTTGCGATGCCGGTGCCCAGGTCCACATGGCCGGCCAGCGCGATGACCTGGCCGTCATCGACCAAGGCCAGCAACACCTCCAGGCCTTCCGCCGGGTCGGCCGGCACCGCCGGTGGTTGGCCGGCTGCGGGCGGTGGCGCATCGGCTGGCGGGCGCAGCACCAGCAGCACCCCAGGCGCGCTGCGGAAATCAGCGCGGCTGCGCCAGGTGCTGGTGTCTCTGGCCATGCGGGATGTCAGGCGCCGGGTGTGGCGCTGGCCATGCCGCCCACAGCCGCCAGCAGGCCAGCCGCCAAATGGACTGCCTGCAAAATTTCAAGATGGCAACCACAGCGGCACAGGTTGTGCGACAGCGCCGCCCGCACCTGTGCATCGGTGGGCCGGGGCTGCTGCTGCAGCAAGGCCACGGTGGCGATGACCATGCCGTTGAGGCAATAGCCGCACTGGGCTGCCTGGGTTTGCATGAAGGCTTGCTGCACGGGGTGCAGCGTGTCAGGACGCACAGCGTGCTGCGCGGCCACGCTGCCCAGCCCCTCCAGCGTGATGACGGCCCGGCCGGCCACACCCGCCAGCGGCATGGCGCAAGACCGCACCACCGCACCATCCACCAACACCATGCAGGCACCACACTGGCCCAGGCCACAACCGTATTTGGGGCCGTTCAGCGCCAGGTCATTGCGCAGCACCTGCAGCAGCGGCACATGGCCATCCACCACCAGGTGGTGGACTTGGCCGTTGACCTGCAAGGCGGTGGGCAGCAAGCGGCTCAAGCCAGCACAACATCCGCGCTTTGGATGCGCTTGACGCCGTTGGCCGCCATTTGCTTCCAAGCGGCGGCCAGTGAGCCGTTCAGGTCAATCGCACGGCAGGCGTCTTCCACCACGTAGACGGTGAAGCCGGCCTTGCGGGCGTCCATCGCGGTCCAGGCGACGCAGAAATCAGTGGCCAGGCCGGTGACGTACACCGTCTTGATGCGGCGTGCCTTGAGGTAGGCCGCCAGGCCGGTGGCGCTTTTGTGGTCGGCTTCTTCAAAGGCCGAGTAGCTGTCCATGTCCTTGTGAAAGCCTTTGCGCAGGATGATCTGGGCGGTGGGCAATTTCAAATCCTTGTGCAACGCGGCGTCGTCGGTGCCTTGCACGCAGTGGTCAGGCCACAGCACTTGCTGGCCATACGCCAGCTTGGTGGTCTCGAACGGCTTTTTGCCGGCATGGCTGCTGGCAAATGAGGCGTGGCCTGCGGTGTGCCAGTCTTGCGTGACCACGATGTTGGCAAATGCTGCGGCCAGCTTGTTGATCACCGGCACCACCTCCTCACCCTTGGCCACCGGCAGCGTGCCACCGGTGACAAAGCAGTTTTGCACGTCCACCACGATCAGCGCAGCGTCATTGCCGGGCTTGACTTTGGTGGCGGCCAGCAATGGCAGCGGGGTGCAAACAGCGCCGGTGGCCAGCGCAAGGCGCTGCAGGGCGGTGCGGCGGGATTGAACAGTGGTGCTTGTGGACATGGGCTTCTCCGGTTGCTGAATCGTTGAATGGACTCGATGACAGGCCACTCACATTGAAAGATAGGCGCGCCGCACCTCGGTATTGGCCGCCAGCTCGGCCATGTTGCATTGGTGGCGGATCTGGCCTTTTTCCAGCACATACGCCCGGTCAGACACCAGCGCGGCAAAGTGCATGTTCTGCTCACACAGCAGGATGCTGACACCCTGGGCTTTGAGAGCCAGGATCATCTGCGCCATCTGCTCCATGATCAAGGGTGCCACGCCCTCGCTGGGCTCGTCCAGCAGCACCAGCAGCGGGTTGCCCATCAGCGTGCGGGCCACGGTCAGCATCTGCTGCTCACCCCCGCTGATGCGGCCACCGGGGCGCTGCGGCATCTCGCCCAGGTTGGGGAACAGCCGGAACAGCGCGTCGGTGGTCCAGCTGGGTGCTGCTGTGCCATCAGGCCACTGGCGCGGCGGCTGGCGGCCCACGGCCAGGTTTTCCAGCACCGTCAGGTCATGGAAGATGCGGCGGTCTTCGGGCACATAGCCCAGGCCACTGCGGGCAATCGCATGCGGCTCGGCCCGGCTGATGTCGGCGCCCATGAATTGCACCCGGCCCTGGCGCCTGTCCGTCAACCCCATCAAGGCCTTGAGGGTGGTGCTTTTGCCGGCGCCGTTGCGGCCCATCAGCGCCACCACCTCACCACGCTGCACCTGCAAGTCCACCCCAAACAGGATTTGCGCGGCGCCGTACCAGGCACACAGGCCGCTGGCGTGCAGTAGCGGCGCATTCATGACACGGGCTTCTCAAAGGTTTTGCCGGTGCCAAAGTACACCGCCTGCACCTCGGCGTTGTCGCGGACCTGTGCCGGTGTGCCCTCGGCGATCAGCCTGCCCCTGGCCAGCACGATCAGCCGGTCGGCATGGGCAAACACCACGTCCATGCTGTGCTCGGTGAACAGCACACCCAGGCCACGCTGCAGCACCAGGCGTTTGGTCAGCGCCATCAGGTCATTGCGCTCTTGTGGCGCCATGCCGGCGGTGGGCTCGTCCATCAGCAAAAGCTTGGGTGAGTTGGCCATCGCAATCGCCAGTTCCACCCGCTTCACATCACCGTAGGCCAGCACGCTGCAGGGCCGG
>JANPOW010000138.1:0-3692 GCA_031428185.1 Betaproteobacteria bacterium
CCGCGCGGGACATGCTCCACGTGCAAACGGTCTTTGAAGGTGCCGGGCTCCCCTTCGTCGATGTTGACGGCCATCAGCCGGGGGCCGGCCTCGGCCCGCACGATGCGCCACTTGCGCCCGGTGGGGAAGCCCGCGCCGCCCAGGCCACGCAGGCCGGAGTCGGACATCTGCGTCAACACCGATTCCAGCGGCAGCGTGCCGGCCAGACAATCGGCCAACAGGCGGTAGCCGCCGCCAGCGCGGTAATCGTCAAAGCCCACCGCAGTGCTGGGTGCGTTGTCGTGGGTCTGGTTGGCGGCCACGGCCAGCACCACATCACCGCTGCGGGCCTGTGCGATGGGCCGCTGCTGCACCACCACCACCGGTGCCTGCTCACAGCGGCCAACACACGGCGCGGGGATCACCCGCACATCGGCTTGCAGCAGGCCGGGCAGTTTGTCGAGCAGGGCCTGTGCGCCGGCCAGGCAACACGACAAGCCATCACACACCCGCACGGTGATGCGGGGCGGGGCGGGCACGGCGCCGGTGGTCGCATCCTCGCGCACCACGTCAAAGTGGTGATAGAAGGTGGCCACCTCAAACACCTCGGCCTGCGCCAGGCCCAGCCACTGCGCCAGTGCGGCCAGGTGGGGCGTGGCGAGTTGGCCAAACTGGTCGTTGATGGTGTGCAGGTATTCGATCAGCAGATCGCGCCGGGGCGCCGCAGTGCCAAACCGGGCCGCCAGGGCGGCTTGCACGGCGCTGCGGGCCTGTGCATCCACCCGCCGGCCTTTGGGTTGCTGGCGCTGGCGTTGGCGGTCTGCCGCGCTGCGCTGGGTGGGCAGTTGCGCAGCCAGTTGCTGCAGCGGGATCACGGTGGTCGTCATGGGTTGGCAGCCTAGTGATTGGTGCGCTTTGAAATATGCTCGACTCTTCACAACTTGGCCACCATGTTGCCCATCCACATCCGCCCGCAATGGCTTCTTGGCGCACCCGGTGCGGATGCCGCCACGGGCGCAGCAGGCCTCAACATCACCGGCCTGCTGGCCTTGCTGGCTGCCGTGCAGGACACCGGGTCACTCTCGCAAGCGGCCCGCACGTTGGGCTGCTCTTACCGGCATGCCTGGGGCCAGGTGCAGGTGGCGCAGGCGCAGTTTGGCCAGGCGCTGGTGCTGGGTGGCCGGGGCAAAGGCGCCACGCTGACAGCGCTGGCGCAAAAACTGATCTGGGCCGACAAGCGCATCAGCGCCCGATTGCAACCGCTGCTGGCGTCGCTGGCATCTGAGCTGGCCGGTGACCTGGCCAGCCCCGGAAGCCCGCAGCGCGCCCTGCGCCTCAACGCCAGCCACGGTTTTGCGGTGGCCGCGCTGGTGGACAGGCTGGCATCACGCGGCCTGCCAGTGGACTTGCGCTACCGCAACAGCCTGGAATCGGTGGCGGCTTTGTCGCGGGGTGCGTGTGACCTGGCCGGCTTCCACGTGCCCATGGGTGAGTTTGAGCAGCACGCCGCCCAGCGTTACCTGCCCTGGCTGCGGGCTGCTGAGCACCGCCTGGTGCATTTGGCGGTGCGCCGGCAAGGCTTGTTTGTGGCGGCCGGCAACCCGAAACAGATCAAAGGCCTGGCCGACCTGGCGCGGCCCGATGTGCGCTTTGTCAACCGGCCCGAAGGCTCGGGCACCCGCATCCTCACCGAGCTGCTGCTGCACAAAGCCGGGCTGCAGCCGCGGGATGTGGCGGGTTATGACGACGCGGAATTCACCCACTCCGCCGTGGCCGCCTTCATTGCCAGCGGCATGGCGGACGCTGGCATCGGGGTGCAGACCGCCGCGCAGCGCTTTGGCCTGACCTTCATCCCGCTGCTGCGTGAGCGCTACTTTTTGGCCGTGCCGCTGGCGCTGCTGGACGCATCACCGGTGCGTGACGCGCTGCAGATGCTGCGCAGCCCAGCGCTGCGCGCCGACATTGCGGCGCTGGCGGGTTATGAGTCGGCCGAGACAGGCCGGGTGTTGACGCTGGCCGAAGCGTTTTGACCGCCGCGCCGCCAGCGCACGGTGGCGGCATCAGGCTGCAGCGTCACACCTCAAACGCCGCCGGCAACCACTGCAGCGCGTCGCCATCAATGGCCACCACATCAAACCGGCAAGGCGGCAGCTCGGCCAGGCCCATCAGGTAGTGGCGGGCGGCGCGGGCAATGCGCTGCTGCTTGGCGCCAGACACACTGCCGGCCGCACCCCCGTGCGCCGCGCTGCGGCGGACGCGCACCTCGACAAACACCAGTGTGCCGTCGCGGTCGCGCAGGATCAGGTCCACCTCGGCACCACGCCGGCGCGGCCCACCGGCCAGCCGATAATTGCGGCACACCAGCGCCAGGCCTTGCTGCTGCAAATGCGCCAGGGCGCGGTCCTCGGCGCTGTCGCCCACGGCCTTGGTGGTTTGACCGGCCGGCGTGGTTACAGGCGCCCCACCCACGATCCCACCCACGATCCCACCCACCGTCGCCATCACGCGGCCCCAGCCCTTGACCATCGCCCCCCTCCTGCTGCAACAGGCCGCTGCTGCCGCCACCGGCGGCCAGCACCACCCGGCCGGCGCACTGTATGTGGTGGCCACCCCCATCGGCAACCTGGCCGATCTGACCTTGCGGGCGATCTTCGTGCTGGGCCTGGTAGACGCCGTGGCCTGCGAGCACACCCGCATCACCGGTGCCTTGCTGCGCCACCTGGCGCTGGACAAACCGCTGCTGGCACTGCACCAGCACAACGAGCAGGCTGCCGCACGCACGGTGATCTCGCGACTGGCGCTGGGCCAGCGGGTGGCGTATGCCAGCGACGCCGGCACGCCGGCCATCTCTGACCCCGGTGCGCTGCTGGTGGCGGCGGTAGCCGCTGCCGGCCACCGGGTGCTGCCGATCCCAGGTGCCAGCAGCCCGGTGACTGCGCTCAGTGCGGCAGGCGATGTGCTTGCCCAGGGGTTTGCGTTTGTCGGCTTTTTGCCCGGCAAGGGGCAAGACCGGCGCGGCGCGCTGCAAACGGCAGCCGCTGCGCCGGGTTGCCAGGTGCTGTTTGAAGCACCACACCGCATCGAGGCGCTGCTCACCGGCCTGGCCGAGGCCGCGCCCACCCGGCGCATCACCTTGTGCCGTGAGCTGACCAAGCAGTTCGAGACCATCGTCACCTTGCCAGCGGCCGGGTTGCCGGCCTGGCTGGCGGCCGATGCCCACCGCAGCCGGGGCGAGTTTGTGCTGGTGCTGCATGCGCTGCCGGCGCTGGTGGTGCTGCCCGGCGCGGCCGGTTTGCCGGCCGAGGCCGAGCGCCTGCTGGGCCCGCTGCTGCGCGATTTGCCGCTCAAGCAAGCGGTGGCGCTGGCGGCCGAGTTGAGCGGTGCGCCGCGCAATGCGCTGTATGAGCGGGCGCTGGCGCTGCGCCGCGAGGCTGGCGCCCCGCCTGGTGAGCAGCCCGGCGAGCAAGACGAGCCCCCCACTTCTACAATCGACGCATGATCTCGCGCGAACCCACCCTAGAACGTCTCGCCATCGCCCAGCAACTGCTGATCGATCCCTTCGGTCTCGATGAAGCCAAGCTGGCCGCCGCGCTGGGCGTGATCGGCGAGCACCGGGTCGATGACGCCGACCTGTACTTTCAGATCACCCGCCATGAGGGCTGGAGCCTGGAAGAAGGCATCGTCAAGAGCGGCAGCTTCAGCATCGACCAGGG
>JANPOW010000139.1:0-3402 GCA_031428185.1 Betaproteobacteria bacterium
TCCATTTTTTACCGGCTTTTTGTCCCATAGTTGAACTATGGGCCTGCAAATCCGGCAAAAACTGTCCTCGCTGGGGCCGTTTCTCGCTATCGACGCCCCAAGTCCGACAGGCTCCTAGACCACGGCGCTCCAGCAGGACGATGAAACAGGACAGGCGACGCATAAAAACTCCTTGCAATGCGCTGTCGGCAGGGGACAGCAACGTGATGCCGAAGCATGTCAAAAATACGGTGAAAACAGCGTTTTAGGCAAAGTGATCTGTGATGAAACTGGCGTGCGTTTTTGGCGTTTTTGAGCGTCTTTTGACCCCCTCGGCCAGCCGCCTTGCAACTTGAGCGGGCAGTCCGTGATGTTGTGCCTTGTTTGGGCTGGTGCTGCGCCCACCCTGCCCGGTGGCCGCAGCGCGCTCTCAAGCAAATGTGGCTTTGCCACTTTGCTTGATCCCCGTGGGGGACGGCCGGCTTTGGCCGGCCTTGGGGCGCTCAGAACACCTCGCGCACGTGCACCGTCCGTCGGGTCTCGGGGCTGAAGATGCCAAAGCTGGCGCGGGCGGCAGGGTCGCGGTCGGCGCTGCTGGCGCAATTGCCCATCTGCGCGCGCAGCCAGGGCTTGGCCGCACCGGTGGTGGTGGGGTGGTTGGCCTGGCAAGACTGGTCAGCAGTGGTGCTGCCCAGGTTGAGCGCCAGGTCCAGGCTCAGGCTGCTGCCGGCCGGTGTGGGTGCGGCCAGCGTGATGCTGCCGCTGCCGCTGCTGATGCTCAAGCCACCAGCGCTGCTGCTGGCCGTGCTGGCCGCACCGGTGGCGCTGCGTGGGTTGGACAGCGCCACGCTGCCGGCGGCCAGCGTGCTGCAACTGTCGGCGCTGTTGAGCACCCAGTTGTTGCCGCTCCAGTATTCAGCCACCACCGGGATCTGCAGCGGGGCACTGGCACTGCCGAAGGCGTTGGACAGTCGCAAGCGGCCACTGCGCAGCGGCGTGGCTGCAGCCACCGCAGTGGCCGCACCGCTGAGCGTGACAGCGTCGGCGTCCACCGGCGCGGCTTTGACGGTGACAGCGGTCTCGGCGCTCAACACGCTGGGTCGGCTGACCTGGTGGCGCGCCACGACGCTGGCCGTGCCGAGGCTCCAGCTTCCGGTTGGTGCGGTGCTGCTGGCGGCCAGTGCCGACCCGGCGGGCAGGCCGGCGGCGGTGAAGCCATAAGCACCCCAGCCCAGCAAATTGAGCCGCGCAAAGCTGCCGATGTAATTCCGTGTGACGGTATTGGCGCTGTTCTCGGCACGCAGCGTGAACGGTGTGCTGAAGCCGTCCTGGCCAAAGTAGCTGAACGCATTGCTGCAGGCCGCTACCGGCGTGCCCGCCGTGATGGCCAGGTGATCGGGCACAAAGCGCCCGATGTTGCCGCTGGCAGCGCCAGTGAGTGGGCCGCTGCCCAGGTAGTCGCCATCGGCGATGCTGGCCATGAGCTTGAGGATGCCCACCTCATCCCAGGCAAGATTGTTGACTGTGGCCACACCGTTGCCAAAGCTGCCACCGGTGATGCTGGCGTTGGCCAGCGTGCCCACTTGTCCGCCCGCTGGCAGCGCCAGCAGCGGTGTCAGCAGCACGGCTTCGGCCGGGCTTTCCTTGCCGAAGTTGGGCGCGGCCGCACCGGTCGAGGTGGTGGCCGTCACGCTGGCGCTGAACGACTCGCCGGCCTTGACAAAGACTGCATCGCTGGCGCTGGCCGCTGCAGGGTTGATCAACTGGGGTGCGGCAGTCTGTGCCAGGGCCGAGATCAACAGCCCGGCCGGCCGGCTGACAAAGGCGTTGGAGCTGCCGCTCAATGGCGCGGCGTTAACGATCTTGCTGGCCCACAGTCGGATCGACCCGACATCGCCGAAGGTAAAGCTGAACGGCGCGTTTCCATTCGCGTCGAAAGTCATGGCGACTGCAGTGCTGCCGGTCACGCCCGAGTTGGGGTTACCGGGCAGGCTGGTGGGGCTGCCGCCGTTGAGCGCCATCAGGCTGCTGCCGGTGCCGGTGCTGCAGGTGCTGGGGTTGTTGCATTGCAACGCCCAGTTGACGGTGTTGGCCCCGCTCAGCGCGGCTTCGCAGGCCTTGGTGGTGGTGCTGGTCTTGACCGCACGCAGGTAAAAGGTGCCCGACGCCGTGCCGGCGGTTTGCGTGGGCAGCGTGGTGGCCGTGCCGTTGGCGGCCGCAGCGATGATGAAGCCCGCACTGCTGAAGATCGTCGCGCAGCTATTGGCGGCCGCGCAACTGCTGCCGTTGGGGCAGCACTTGCGCGGGTTGGCTGCGGCTTGCTGCTCGCCCGACAGTGTGACCGACACCGCCACACCGTCGGCCGCCAGGGGGTAGCTCAGCGTCGTGGTGGACACCCCACTGGCGTCGAAAGTGAGCGTGGTCGCGCCCAGCGTGGCGCCGCTGGTACTCAAGGTGGCTGTCTTGCCTGCGGCCGAGCTGAACGGGCTGGTGCACGGGCTGCTGGTGTTGGCGCAAGCCGTGACGCTCACGGTGGTCGGCAGGCAGCTCAGGCTGGTGCTGGGCAGCGACAGCTCGTAGTGGTCAATGTCGTCGTCGATCAGGGTGATGTTCATCACTTTGGCTGCGGTATCGAGCCTGACGGTGCTGTCGCTGCTCGACACGGCGGTCAGGGTCAGCGTGATCGTCTTCGTCACCTCGCCGATCGTGTCGTTGGTGATGGTGAAGTCGATCGAGGTGCTGCTCGGCGAGTTCGGGTCAGTGGGGTTGATGATCACCGTGCCCGAAGTGGGCAGATTGCTATCGCCGCTGCCGGCCGTGCCCGACACCGTGTAGTTGACCGTGATGCTGCTGCCGGGCACCACGGCCGACGAGAGCGATGCCGAGTACATCAGGTCGCTGCCTTCAGTCACCGTGGCCGCCGCCAGGTCGAAGCCGACGTAGTTGTAGGCCAATACCGTGATCGTCTCGGCTTCGCTGTCGTCGCCGGTGTTGACCAACCCGCTGCTGGGGGACGTCAGCGCGGCGGTGGTGGTCAGTGTGCCCAGGTTGAGCGGTCTGCCCGACACGGTAAGCGTGGCGGTTGCGCCCGCTGCCAGCGTGCCCACGGTCCAGGTCAGCGCACTCACGCCTTGCGATGTGCTGCCCTGGCTGACTGATTTGGACAAGCCCGAGAAGTTGCTGGACGAGATGCCGGTGTCGGCCAGCACGATGCTGCCGACCGTGTTGGTGCAGCTCTTGTTGGTGACCGAGACGGTGTAGGTGACCGTGGTCAGGTTGACGACCGGCGTGGCGATGTCGGCGCTGTTGGTGACGATGAGGTCGCTGGCGCCTGCGGTGCAGGCGTTGGTGGTGCCGATGGAGTGCGCGCTGGTGGAAGTCAACGCGCCGGGCCAGGTGCCGCCGTCGGGCAGGCGCTCGATG
>JANPOW010000140.1:0-3697 GCA_031428185.1 Betaproteobacteria bacterium
GATAACGTCAGTGACGGTTGCTTTCTGAGCTGCCTGTGCGGCAGTGAATGAGGCAATCGGCACCGTAAGTGCCTATCGCCTCGACAGATTTCAACACATCACACGTTTCAACCCTCCTTCAGCGTGCGGCGCCGAAGTGCCGGCAAATCAAGCACTTGCAGTCGCCTTCAAAAAAAGGGTCAAAAGTGCGGCACCGTGGCCGCGGTGCTCAGTCCGTAGGTGTTAAACCTGCCGTCGATAGCTCGTGCCGCAGGTGGCCCCAGCCGCAAGTACAGCCTGAAGCGTTGCCCGGTGCTGGCACTGCCCAGTTGCAGAAACGGCAGGTGCAACCGCTCTGCAGCCGTGTCTGGCACCTGTTCTGCTGCTTGTGTTGCGCTCAGCCCGTGCCGCGCCATTTGTCGGCGCCGCAGGCGGTCCGGGTTGCTTTTGGCTTGTACCCGCCGCAGCGGGCGGGCCACCGCGTGTGGTGGCACCGCGCCGATCTGACTGATCACAACATGGTCGTGCATGCCACCCAACCAATCTTGCGCCATCAGTTGGCCCAGGCTGGATTGCGGCCCAAACAAGCGCAGCCGTTGGCCCAGTTGCGCCGGGCGCTCGGCATAGTCTGGAAAGCTCACGCCGATGGTGCTGCAACCCTGCGCTGCCAGCGCCCGGTGCAATTTGCCGTACAGCGCGGCCAAGAGCTGGTGCGCTGCAATTTCCGGGTCCGGCAGCAACTCGATATCGAGGTAATGGCTCATGGCATCAGCCCTTGTCGGCGTCGCCAAACACGCCACCGCGGATCAGTGTGGCCATCACAAAGTGCTGCTGGTCTACTTCCGGCACTTTGTCTTTCAGCAACCAGTTGTCCAACAGGTTGTAGAAGTCCTTTTTTTCGACTGGCGGGCGGCAGGCTTTGCCCAAGGTGGTGACTGAGCCGTAGGGCTCTACCGCGATGGGGCCAAGCTCCTGCACATCGTTATGCCAGGTGTCGATGGTGCGTAGCGCGTTGCCCAGCTTTTGGGAGTGCATGCCGGCAATACCGCCTACGTGGTACAGGGTTTTGCTTTTGCCCGCGTTGGTCTTGACCAGGATCAGCTCTTGCGACGGGTACACCTCTTGTGCCGCGCCCACACGGGCAAACGCCGTCACCTGCAGCAACACATGGCCTTTGCCAGCCAGCCCTTCTGCAATCAAGGCGGCCAGCTCATGCAAAGCCTGGGCGCTGGCCTCGGGTGCTGCAAAGCTGCGCGTGGGCAGCGCCAGGGCGTCAAAAACCCAGGTCTTGGCGGCTTGGCCACGCACCAGGTGCTGCACTTGCACCTCAACCTGCTCCGCACCCACCCGGTTGCGCCACAAGAAGCGGGCATTGGCCAGGTTGTGGGCATAGCGCCGCGCCAGCTCGGCATAACCCACGCCTTGCACATAACCTGCCACGGTGGCCAGCAGCTTGGCCTGGTAGTCGGCGTTGTTGCAGGCCGACGGCGTGCCCGCGCCGCCCAGCACCCGCAGGGTGAAGCTGGCTTTCAGGGTGTCGGCATCGGCAGGCAGCGTGGCCACGTCCACTTTTTGCAGGTTTGGGTTTTGAATCGCCGCGTCCAGCTTGGTGGCGTCCTGCTGTGTGGTCTTGAGGCGGTTGGAAATGGTGCCGCGCACGGATTTTTCGCGCACGCTGATGGCTGCCCAGCCGTCGGCGTGGTTGCGTTGGTCCCAGTTGCCTGAGAAAAAGATGGCGTCCGACGGGTCCAGCTTGCGCTCGAATGCCAGCACAGACGCGGTCTTCAGGGTGTTTGCAGAGGTGGCCATGGTGTTGAGAGTCCTGTGGGTGAGGGGTCAGTCTTGGGTGGCCAGTGCGGCCGATGCAGGGTTTGCGGCGTCGTCAGGTGCCGGTGCGGGTGCCGGTGCGGGTGCCGGTGTGTAGGCGTTGCGGCAGCGGTACAGCGTGCTGTTGTCGGCATGGTCAGCCACCCAGAACAGATCCGCCAATTTGCCCAGCCGGTGTGGGCTGATCCACTGGCCGATGGACCACACCGATTCAACAAAGCGGAACGGTGTGTGGCCATCGCGTGCGCCGGCCACCGTGCCGGCCGGGTGCAGCGCAGACAGCGCGGCATAGCCCACCGGGATGGGCACGATCCAGCCGGGGCGTGGGTCGATTTGCCACTCGGTAGCCGCTGCTGCGCCTTCGGCTTTGGCGTCACCGCCTGCGGTCTTGGCGTCACCACCGTCGGTCTTGGTGGGCAATTGCACCGCGCGGTGCGTCAATCGCGACAGATCCAGCCAGGCATCCAGCGCGGTGGCGCCAGGCATGCTGGTGCGCAGTTCAGCCAGCCGGTCTTGCAGCAAATCGTCGCGTGACACCAGGGCATAACCAGGCATCCAGCGGCGCGCCAGACGCCTGAACTGTTTGCGGGCGTCCTCTGGCTCAGACGGTTGTAGCTCCAGCGTTGGCCTGCTTGGGCGCCGCCTGGCGCTGGGCAAAGGCGGCATCACGCTGCCACCGGCCAGGCGCATGCCGGCCAGGGCATCGGCCACGCTGTCGGCCAAGGCCTGGCGCTGGGCGTCACCCCGGTTGTCTGCAGCCAGTTCCACGTCCAGCACCAGGGTCAGGTCCAGATGCACCCGGCCTTCTTCCACGATGGCCGCCGTGCTGCCGTCCGCCAGCACCGGGTTGCGTGTCAGCTTGAAGGCCCGGGTGTAGCCGGCCTGGGTGACCTGCGCTTCAAAGCCGTGGCAGATCACGCCCACGCCATACACCGTGATACCGGCATCTGGCCCCAAGCGCCGCTCCAGCGCGGTGGCCAGCCCGGTGAAAGCCGTGATGGCCGGAAAGCCCCAAGTCAACGGGCTGGAGATGGCGTTGGCGTTTTGCACCCGCAGATGGGGCAGCACCAGCACGGCTTTGGCGCTGGTTGGCGTTGGGATGTCGGCTGCGTCGTTTGTGGTGCTCATGCCGCCTCCCGCTCGTCGGCTTTAAACGCATCCAGCGCCTGTTTGCGCCAGGCCAAAAACTCCGGGTCACCCACTGGCAGCGGGGGGCGTAACTGCTTGTTGATCCAGTTGGCAAAGTCTTCGGCCACCTGGACAGTGGCTGCGTCGTCCACGGGTTGGTCGCCTTCCGGGTCCACCCACCGGCGTTCGGCCGCCGAAAGGTCGCAGTCAGGCCCCTGCGTCCAGCCGGCAGGCAGGCTGCGCAGCTCGGCCGTGAACAGCAGCAACTCATTGATCAAGTCGTCAATCCAGTCGTCGCGGCGTTGTCGGGTATTGACGTTGCGCGCTGGGTCGGTGATCAGAAAATCACGCAGTTGGCGTGCGGTTCGTCGTACGTCCGGTCGCCGTCCATAAACCGCAAACAGCGATTCGGTGTGCAGCACCGGCTTGATGTCTACCGATATCCACACCGGCGGCAGTGAGGCCAGCAAGGCGTTGTCACCCCGCCGCTCGCTGTTGAGTTGGCTGATGTTTTGCGGCTTGGTGCCGCCCAGGCCTTGCAATGCCAGGTTGGGGTAGTCACGCACTGGGCGTTCGTGCGGTTCACCGGCTTTTTTGGCTGCGCGGGCCGCTTTGGCGGCGTCGCTGAAGCGGTCGTCCTGCAGGGTTTGGTACACCCGATGCGCCAGCGATGTGGGGTAGAGCGGCGCCAATAGCTGGTAGTGGCTGTTGTTGTGCGCGTCGCTGCCGGTCAGCCAGTAAATCTGCTTGGCCAGGGTGTGGC
>JANPOW010000141.1:0-7052 GCA_031428185.1 Betaproteobacteria bacterium
GGCCGGCCGCATCGACTTCCTGATGACCGGCAACCTGCTGCACAGCTTCGACAACGTCAAGAACAAGGTGCCCACCATCGTGGTGGCCTCGATGTTCCAGAAGGACCCGCAGGCCCTGCTGGCCCACCCCGGCCAGGGCTACGACAGCTTTGCCAACCTGAAGAACGCGCCGTTGGCGCTGATCGCCAAGGACGGCCAGTTCAGCTGGTGGCAGTGGCTGAAGGTGACCCACGGCTTCAAGGACGAAGCGCTCAAGCCCTACAACTACAACCTGGCCCCGTTTCTGGCCAACCCCAAAGCCATCCAGCAGGGCTACTCGGTGGCCGAGCCGATCTACATCCAGAACCAGGGCAAGTTCAAACCAGTGGTGCATCTGCTGGCCGACCACGGGTTCTCCACCTACAGCACGCTGATCGAGGCCCGCACCGACACCGTCAAGAACAAGCCTGACCTGGTGCAGCGCTTTGTCGATGCGTCCGCCATCGGCTGGGTGAATTACCTATACGGCAACCGCGCAGCCGCATCGGCCTTGATGGCCAAGGACAACCCCGAGATGAGCGACGCCGAGATGGAGGCCAGCGTGGCGCTGATGAAGGCGCAAGGCATCGTTGATTCAGGCGAGGCCGCCAGCAAAGGCATCGGCGCGATGAACGCCGCGCGCATCCAGGACTTTTACGCCCAGATGGTCAAGGCCGGCTTGTACAAGGCCGGCGAGGTGGACTTGTCCAAAGTGGCCACACTGCAATTTGTCAACAAGGGTGTGGGCCAGGATTTGAAGACCAAGCTCACCGGCAAGTGATGCCGGCACTGCACCACACCGTGCCGCCCACGCCACCCACACGCCCCATTCCAATTTACCAATTGATCCACCCAGCCCAAAGAGGACCCTGCCCATGGCCAAAACCAAATCCGACAAAGCGTTGATTGCCGGCATGTCCAGCACCAGCCCGTCCAGCATCAACATCGGCATCAGCGCCAAAGACCGCGCCGCCATCACCAGCGGCCTGTCGCGCCTGCTGGCTGACACCTACACGCTGTACCTGACCACCCACAACTTCCACTGGAACGTGACCGGGCCGATGTTCAACACCCTGCACACCATGTTCATGGCCCAGTACACCGAGTTGTGGACGGCGGTGGACCCGATTGCCGAGCGCATCCGCTCGCTGGGCCACCCGGCGCCTGGCTCGTATGCGCAGTTTGGCGCGCTGGCCTCCATCCCCGACGCACCGGCCCTGCCACCCAAGGCGCTGGCGATGGTCAAGATTTTGGTCGAAGGCCATGAAGCGGTGGCGCGCACCGCACGCGGCATTTTTCCGCTGGCCGACAGTGCCGGTGACGAGCCCACTGCCGACTTGCTGACCCAGCGCCTGACGGTGCATGAGCAAACCGCGTGGATGTTGCGCTCGCTGCTGGAGGACTGACCGCCCAGCGCCACTGGGCACTCGGCACTGGGCACTGGGGCTTGCATCGGCAATGGCAGCGGCCTAGGCTGCTGCATCCGCCGGAGGCCGCCATGCGCTTCAAACGCCACCTGTTCATCAGCTACACCCACAAAGACAACACGCCGCTGTTCAGCGATGGCGCCGAGGGCTGGGTCAGCCGCTTCCACAAAACGCTGAGCGTGGTGCTGGAGCAGCGCCTGGGCCGTGCGCCCGAGATCTGGCGTGACCTGCGGCTGCAGGGCAACGAGGTGTTCACGCCCGAGATCATGGCCCAGCTGCCCGTGTCCGCCGTGCTGCTGGCGGTGCTGAGCGAGGGCTACGTCAACTCGCAGTGGTGCCGCGATGAGGCCGCCGCCTTTTGCGCCGCCGCTGAGCAATCGGGCGGCCTGACACGCGACAACAAATCCCGTGTGTTCAAGGTGGTCAAGGCCCCGCCCGCCACGCTGGACCCATTGCCGGCGGTGATGCGCGAGATGACGGGTTATGACTTTTTTGAGCGCATCGGCAGCAACGTGCCCAAAGAGCTGGACCCCGACTTCAACAAGGCCTCACGCGACAAGTACGTGGACCAGATCATGACGCTGGCCTTTCACCTGTCGTCCCTCATCAACACGCTGGACGAAGAAGCGGCCAACGACGGCAGCGCCAGCGGCGCGGGTGCTGCCAAGCCGCTGGTCTACCTGGCCGAATGCGACCACGACCGCCGGGCTGACCGCGCCGCGCTGGCCATCGACCTGCAAAGCCGGGGCTACAGCGTGCTGCCCGACCGGGTGCTGCCGCGTGACGCCGCCGACTACCGCCAGGCAGTGCAGGCCGCACTGGCCCGCTGCGCGCTGGCGGTGCACCTGGTGGGCGCGCACAGCGGCTGGGCGCCCGATGGCGCAGACGCGGTGCCGGGCGTGGCGCTGCAAAACGCTGAATCGGTGGCCCGCTCGCTTGCCGGTGGGTTGCGCCGGGTGGTGTCACTGCCGGCGGGCACGGCGGGCAGTGATGCACCGCAGCTGGCCTTCATCCAAGCCCTGCACACCGACGCCCAGGTGCAGCGCGGTGAGCTGATCACCGCCGACCTGGAGGCGCTCAAGACCGCCATCTTCAGCGCGTTGGCGTTGATCGAACAGCCACCGCCCGCCGCGCCCGCCACTGCTGCCGGCAGCAAGCTGCTGTACCTGGTGTGCGACCCGCAGGACGGCGACGCGGTGGACGCGCTGGGCGAATGGCTGGACGGCCAGGGCTGGCAGGTGCAGGTGTCGGCATCCAGCGGCAGCGCGCAAGCCGTGCGCGAGGCGCATAAAACCCAGCTCACCCAGTGCGACGCGGTGCTGGTGTTTTACGGCGCCGGCAGCAAGGAGTGGTACGCCACTGCGCTGGGCGATGTGGCCACCGCCACCGCGTGGCGCCAGGGCCGGGCGATTGCCGCAACAGCCACCTGGCTGGCAACGCCGGCCAACTATGACAAAAACAAGCGCATCGACCGGCCAGGCTACCCCGGCGTGTTCAACGGCATCAGCGGCTTTGATGCCGCCCGTGCAGCCGCGCTGGGTGCGCTGCTGGACGCCGCGCTGGCGGGTGCAGCACAGAGTGCGGCGCAGGGTGCAGTGCAGGCCGCGGTGCAGGCCGCAGCGCCGGCGGCGCTGGCGGGTGCGCCAGCAGACACCCCCGCAGCCACCCCGGCAGCCCAGCATGGCTGAGGCCACAGCCACAGCCGCAACCACAGCCGCAGCCACAACCACAGCCACAGCCGCGCCCGCGCCGGTGCGCAACCCCTTCCCGGGCCTGCGGCCTTTCCGCACCGACGAAGAACGGCTGTTTTTCGGCCGCGAGCGGCAGATCGACCGCATGGTGGACAGGCTGGCGCTCAAACGCTTTCTGGCCGTGGTGGGCACCTCGGGCAGCGGCAAGTCCTCACTTGTCAACTGCGGCCTGCGCCCGGCCTTGCACCGGGGCTACATGGCTGCCGCCGGCACCCACTGGCGCACGGCCACCTGCCGGCCGGGGCATGACCCTATCGCCGCGCTGGCCCAAGCCCTGGCCGAGCCCGAGGTGCTGTTTGACCCACCGCCCGAGGGCAGCCCGGCGCCCGCGATGACGCCCGAAGAGCTGGTGCAGGGCACCCTGCGCATGAGCGGCCTGGGCCTGGTGGACATCGTGCGCCAGGCCCGCCTGCCGGCTGGCACCAATTTGCTGGTGGTGGTGGACCAGTTTGAGGAGCTGTTCCGCTACCAGGGCCGAGCGGATGCAAACAACCCGGCAGACAACCAGGCCGCCAACCCGGCCGGCCACGGCCCGGCCGACGCGGCGGTGGCCTTTGTCAAACTGCTGCTTGAAGCGGTGGCGCAAAACCAGCTACCGATCTACGTGGTGCTGACCATGCGGTCTGACTTTCTGGGCGATTGCGCCCAGTTTCGCGGCCTTCCCGAGGTGATGAACGAGGGCCAGTACCTGGTGCCGCGCCTCACCCGCGACGAGATCCGTGCGGCAATAACCGGCCCGGTGCTGGGTGCGCAGGCGCAGATCAGCCCGGTGCTGCTGACCCGGCTGCTCAACGATGTGGGCGACAACCCCGACCAGCTGTCCATCCTGCAGCACGCGCTCAACCGCACCTGGGCGCAGTGGGAGCTGCAGCCCGGCAGCAGCCACCAGCCGCTGGACATCCCGCACTACGAAAAAATCGGCGGCATGCGCGGCGCGCTGGACCAACACGCCGAAAAAGCCTTTGCCGAGTTGGCGCGGCCCGGCGGCCCGGCCGCTGTGGATGCACCAGCGGCATACGGCGGCGCCGCAGCGGCAACAGTGGTGCCTGACTCCCCGCAGCAGCAGTTGGCTGCGCGCATTTTTCGCACCCTCACCGACAAGGGCACCGATGCGCGTGGCATCCGCCGGCCCACCGCGCTGTCTGACCTGGCCGCCATCACCGGCGCCAGCCCGGCCCAGCTGGCGCCGGTGCTGGCGGTGTTCCGCAAAGGCAGCCGGTCTTTTTTAATGCCGCCTGAGGGCGAGCCGCTGTTGCCCGGCACCCGCATCGACATCTCGCACGAGAGCCTGTTGCGCGTCTGGCAGCGCTTGGGGCAGTGGGCTGACCAAGAGGCCACCGCCGCCCGCCAGTACCGCCGGTTGGCCGAAACCGCCGCGCTGCACAGCCAGGGCCGGGCGCCACTGCTGACCGACAGCGAGCTGGACCTGGCGCTGGACTGGCAACGCCACGCCAGCCCCAACACCACCTGGGCCGCGCAGTACGGCGGCGGCTACGACACGGTGGCCGCGTTTGTGCAGCAAAGCCGCACTGTGCGGCTGGCCGCGCGGGTGGAGCTGGAGATCGAGCGCCAGTGGCAGGCCCGCTGGCGCCTGGGGCTGATCGGCGTGATCGCGCTGGGTTTCATCGTGGTGCAGATTGCGCTGAGTGTGCCGCTGTCGGCCAAGCTGATCGACATGCTGCGCCTCAAGCAGTTCATGGCGCTGCACCAGACCTTTGGCCGCATCCTGATGGACGTGCTGTCGCATGTGCTGGCGGGCCTGCCGGCGCTGTGGCTGTATGACTTATTGGAGCCCAAGGCGCGCCTGCGCCATGCGGCCATGGCCCGGCCGGCTGTGGTGCAGGCCATCAGCGCGGCGGCCGATGCGGTGCGGGTGGATGCGCCGGTGCAAATGCCTTCAGCGCCTTCAGCGCCGCCACTGCAACCTGCGCCCGCCGCGCCCGTGCTGGCCACTGCAACCAGCGCACCGGCCGGGGTTGCCGCTGCAGCGGCGCCTGTGCGCCCCGCTCCGGCTGCGCTGGCGCCCGCGCCAGACCTGGCCCGCAACGCCGCCGCCGCGTGGGCCGCCAACCCGGCCGCCGTGCCGCATTGGGGCCGGCGTTTGACCGCAGGGCTGATCGATGTGGCGCTGACCGTGATGCTCTACACCTTTGTCGGCGCCTTTTTCCAGGGCCTGCTCACGGTGCCCGACATTGGCGACGGCGCGATCACGGGCGAGCAAATGCAGGTCATCGTGCTGACGCTGCTGGCCTTGTGCGGCCTGGAGGCCTGGTCCATGCGCTCGGACCGCCAGGCGCCCCTGGGCAAACGCCTGCTGGGCCTGGTGGTGACCGACCGCTTGGGCCAGCGCCTGGGTTTTTGGCGCGGCTTTGGCCGCCACCTCAGCAAGCTGCTCTCAGGCACGCTTTTTTATGTCACCTGGCTGCCCTTGGGGCCACTGCGGCGCACGCTGCCCGACCGCATCGCCGGCACCCGGGTGCTGCGGCGCCCGCCAGATGGCCGGCGCTGATGGCCGGCGCTGATGGTCGGCGCTGATGGCCTGCTCTGCCGGCCGGCAGCCACCGCCGATAATCGCGGGCTTCCACCATCACAGGGCTGGCGGGCTTGCTGACACCGGCGGCTTGGCCGGTTTGCCATGTCCGATTCCGCCCCCGCCAGCCCGGCCCTTGTGACTGCTGCCACCAGCCCGGTTGCCACCAGCCCCGTCGGCACAAGCCCGCTCGCCAAAGAGGTGCGCCGCCGTCGCACCTTTGCCATCATCAGCCACCCCGACGCCGGCAAGACCACACTGACCGAAAAGCTGCTGCTGTTCTCGGGCGCGATCCAGATTGCCGGGTCAGTCAAGGCGCGCAAGGCCACACGCCACGCCACATCCGACTGGATGGAGATCGAAAAGCAGCGTGGCATCTCGGTGGCGTCCAGCGTGATGCAGATGGAATACCGCGACTGCGTCATCAACCTGCTGGACACCCCCGGCCACCAGGATTTCAGCGAAGACACCTACCGCGTGCTGACCGCCGTGGACGCCGCGCTGATGGTGATTGACGCCGCGAATGGTGTTGAGCCACAGACCCGCCGCCTGCTGCAGGTGTGCCGCGCCCGCAACACGCCCATCCTGACATTCGTGAACAAGATGGACCGCGAGGTGCAAGACCCGCTCAACCTGATGGACGAGATCGAGCGCGAGCTGGGCATGACGGTGACGCCATTCACCTGGCCGGTGGGCATGGGCAAGTTTTTTGGCGGCGTGATGGACTTGCGCAAAAACCAGATGCGCGTGTTCAAACCGGGTGAAGACCGGGCTGGTGGTGATGACGAAATCATCGACGGCCTGCGCAACCCGCAACTGGCCACCCGCTTTGGCGCGGCCTACACGCAAGCCGCCAGCGAGGTGGAACTGGTGCGCGACGCCGCGCCACAGTTTGATGAAGCCGAGTTCTTGGCCGGCCGCCAGACGCCGATGTTCTTCGGCTCGGCCGTCAACAATTTTGGTGTGCAAGAAGTGCTGGACGCACTGGTGGACATGGCACCCCCACCCGGCGACCGGCCGGCCATGCAGCGCGTGGTGCACCCTGAGGAGCCCAAGTTCACCGGCGTGGTTTTCAAGATCCAGGCCAACATGGACCCCAGCCACCGCGACCGCATCGCGTTTTTGCGTGTGGCCAGCGGCCACTTCCAGCGTGGCATGCGGCTCAAGGTGGTGCGCAGCGGCAAAGAGTTGCGGCCCAACACCGTGGTCAGCTTTTTAAGCCAGCGCCGCGAGCTGCTGGACGAGGCCTACGCTGGCGACATCATCGGCATCCCCAACCATGGCGTGCTGCAGCTCGGCGACACGCTGACCGAGGGCGAGGCCTTG
>JANPOW010000142.1:0-4089 GCA_031428185.1 Betaproteobacteria bacterium
CACCTTGAAGCTGAAGCCTTTGGGGAACCCCGCCTCGGCCAGCAGTGCCCGGGCCTTGTCGGGGTTGTAGGTGAACAGCTCTTGTGCGGCCACCGGCATCTTGTCCAGTGGCTCGTAGTAGCCCACGTAGTCGGGGTGCATCGGGTAGGCAAACAGCTCGGCATTGCCACCGTAATACGACTTGACGATCTCTTGCTTGTTGACGGCCATGTTGAGTGCGCGCCGCACCCGGATGTCATCACACGGCTTGGTATCCACCCGCATGGCCACAAACACACCGCCGGTATTGACCCAGCGCTTCCATTTGAGTGCCGGCGCGTTTTTCTTCAACTCCTCCACCGCGCTCCAGCGGATCGATTCGAGCAGGTCCACCTTGCCGGTACGCAGCGCCGTCTGCATCGTCGCCTCGTCTTTGATGGTGCGGTAGACAATCTTGTCGACAAACGGCAGTTTGTAGGCCTGGCCGGCAACGGTCTCCTTGTCCCAGTACAGCGCGTTTTTGCTGAAGGTGGCGGCATTGCCCTGCACATAGTCGGTGAGTTGAAACGGGCCGGATCCGTTCGCGTTTTTCCAGTCTTTGGCGCCGGCGTCGCTCACCTCTTTGGGCACGATGCCCGAGTAGTAGCCCCAACCAAAGCGGTAGTCCCATTCGGCGTTGTAATTCTTGAAGGTGAACAGCACGGTGTGCTTGTCGGTGGCCTCTACCTTGTCCACATGGTCGTAGTAGGTGGGGATTTTCTTGGGGCTTTTGTCCAGGCGGTTGAAGCTGTAGACCACATCGTCGGCCACCAGCTCACGCGCTTTCATCACACCGGGCTTGTCGGGGAATATCACGCCCTTGCGCAGTTTCACCTCTACCCGGAATGGGTTGTCCAGCGTCTTCCAGCTCTCGGCCAATTCACCGCGGATGGCGTCCGACGGCAGCCACGAATCGGCCACGAAGGCCTGTTTGCCACCTCGGCTTTTGGCCTTGGACAAGTCGCCCGCAAAGAGTTGCTCGTACATCAAGCCGGTGTCCTGACCAAACTTCCAGGGCCAGTCGGCCGGGTCCCAGGACAGCGGAGACAGCGTGTAGTACACCAAACCGATGTTGAGCGTGCCGCCGGCTTGCGGCTTCTCGGCCTGGGCCACGGCTGTGGCAGACCCGAGCGCCAGCACGCCGGCCAGCGCGAGCGTGCGGTAGAGGGGCAGGCCTGATTTGCGATTGCTCATTGCGGGTCTCCTTCGAGTGGGGCCGGGCGGCCCGATTGGTCCGATTGGTCCGATTGGTCCGATTGGTCCGATTGCAGGGCAACGCGCCGGCGGTACCACCGTTGTTGCCACCTCACTTGCTGCCCCGCATGCGCGGATCAAGCAGATCACGCAGCGCGTCGCCAAACACATTGGTGGCGTAGACAACGGCAGTGAGGCACAGGCCGGGGGCGATCACCAGCCACGGCCCCTGAAACATGTAGGTGCGGCCGCTGCCTGACAACAAGCCACCCCAGGTGGGCGCCGGCGGCGGCACGCCCAGGCCCAGGAACGACAGCCCCGACTCGGCCAGGATCACGGTGCCCACGCGGGTGGTCAGCAGCACGATGATCGGCGCCATCACATTGGGCAGCACATGGCGCCACAAGATGCGCAGCGACGACGCGCCAATCGACTGCGCAGCATGCACATACATGTGCTCGCGCACCGATACCACCGCCGAGCGCACGATGCGTGAGCCGCCAATGCCCAGCAACAGCCCCAGCGTGCCGATGATCTGCGGCATGCCCGGCCCCAGCACCGAGACCACGACGATCAGCACGATCAGGTCGGGGAAGCTCATCCAGGCGTCCACCACCCGCTGCAGCGCCATGTCCACCTTGCCGCCAAAGTAGCCGCTGACGATGCCCAGCACCACCGAGATCAGCGTGGCCAGCAGCGCGCCCGAGCAACCGATGATCACCGACAGCCGGGCGCCGTAAAGGCAACGCGACAGCATGTCGCGGCCCAGGTTGTCAGTGCCAAACCAGTGCTGCCAACTCGGTGGCTGCAGGCGGTCGATCGGCGCAATCTCGTTGTAGCCGTAGGGGCTGATGCTGTCGGCCAGCACCCCGCAGACCAGAAACACCAGCAACACCACCGCGCCGGCCGCACCCAGCGGCTTGTCGCGCCACAGGCGGACCCAGAAGCCGGCACGTTGTGGCGCCGCTGCGGGCAAGGGCAGCACGGCGCTCATGAGCGAACCCTCACCTTCGGGTCAAGCAGGCCGTAGCTCAAGTCCACCAGCAGGTTGATCAGCATCACCGCCACACCGACCATCAAGAACACCCCGGTGATGACCGGGTAGTCGCGCTGCTGCACTGCATCGAGCAGCAGCAAGCCCATGCCCGGGATGACGAAGATCTGCTCGATGATCACCGCCCCGCCGATCAGCAGTGGCGCTTGCAAGCCGATCAGCGTGACCACCGGGATCATTGCGTTGCGCAAGGCGTGGCGCACGATCACCAGCCGCTCGCCCAAGCCCTTGGCCCAGGCGGTGCGGATGTAGTCCTGGCGCAGCACTTCCAGCATCATGGTGCGGGTCAGCCGCATCGTGATGGCCGACAGCGCGGCGCCCAGCACCGCGCCCGGCAGCAGCATCTGCGCCAGGTTGGTGAGCGGTGCGTCGGCAAACGCGGCGTACTCGATCGGCGGCGACCAGCCCCACCAGATGGACGGGAACACCACCACCATCGTGCCAAGCCAGAAGCTGGGGACGGCCAACAGCAGGATCGAGAACGAGCGTGCCAGGTAGTCGCCGCGGGTGTCCTGCCGCACTGCCGAATAGATGCCAATCGGCAAGGCGATCAGCAGGCCGACCACCAACGCGATGGCGCCCAGTTCGAAGGTGACCGGCATACGCGCCAGCAGCATCGAACTGACCGAGGTGCCTTGCCACAGCGATTTGCCCAGATCACCATGCAGCACGATGGCCGAAATCCAGCGTGCGTACTGTTGCCACATCGGCAGGTCAAGGCCGAGCAGGTTGATGAGCTGGTCGCGGCTCTTGCGGTCGGCCGACACATCGTTCTGGCTGAGCATCAGATCGATCACATCGCCCGGGATCAGCCGCACGGTGACAAACACGATGATGCTGGCCAGCAGCAAGGTGGGCAGCAGCGCCAACAAGCGGCGCAGCACATAAGCGCGCATCAGGCGGACCCGCTCGGCGCTGCTACTGCTGCCGATGCCGCGCGGCCGGAACCAGCGGCAACGCGACAAGCACGGGCCGCAAACGATTGCCGCCGATGGGGTGCAGGTCGGTGTGCAAACAAAGCCATGTGTCTCCTTGCTGTCGGCAGTGCATGCCACCGTTGCTGGCCGCGATGATGCGCAAAATAGAACTGCAGGTACGTTCTCGTTTTCCCTCAATCTTGCAGGGAAACTTGCAAAGTTAGGTGGTTTTCGAAAACTTGGTTTGCCAGACGCTGGGGTGCTCTGCTATCGTCGCCGGGCTGCGAACGCACCCCAGGAGACACGCCATGAACTTCACGATGACTGATCGACAGACCCACTGGCGCGACCGCGTGGTGGCCTTCATGGACCAGCACATTGACCCCGCCGTGCCGGTGTTCAACGCCCAGATGGCGGCCTTTGGCAGCAACCGCTGGCAGGTGGTGCCCATCGTTGAAGACCTCAAAGCCAAGGCCAAACCGGCCGGCCTGTGGAACCTGTTTCTGCCGGTCGATTCCCTGCCGGAGGACAGCCCCTGGCGCGGCGCTGGGCTGACCAATCTCGAATACGCCGTTTGCGCTGAAGAAATGGGCAAAGTGGGTTTTGCCAGCGAGGCCTTCAACTGCTCGGCGCCCGACACCGGCAACATGGAGGTGCTGGCCCGCTACGGCACACCTGAGCAGCAAGCCCGCTGGCTGCAGCCGCTGCTGGCCGGTGAGATTCGCTCGGCGTTTTTGATGACCGAGCCGGACGTGGCGTCGTCCGACGCCACCAACATCCAGACCTCCATCGTGCGCGATGGTGACGACTACGTGATCAACGGCCGCAAGTGGTGGTCGTCCGGCGTGGGAGACCCGCGCTGCAAGATCGCCATCGTGATGGGCAAGACCAACCCCGACGCACCCG
>JANPOW010000143.1:0-5128 GCA_031428185.1 Betaproteobacteria bacterium
GGCGAGCAGTGCACCAGCCAGCAGGCCGCCAATCTGCAGCAGTTCAGCCGGCAGATCAACGGGCACACGCTGGCCCAGATGCGGCAGCAGGTGGCCGTCGATCAAGGCCTTGCCCAGCACCGGGCCCAAGGCCTCCAGGCCGGCGGCCAGCAGCAGCCAGGCCACGGCGCCACGCAGCACCGGGGCGTCGGGTGCGGCACTGTGCGCCAGCAGGCCCAGCGCGGCGCGGCGCTCGGCGGCGTTGCCGCTGGTGTTGGCCTTGCTGTTGGCGCCAGCGGGATCAAGCGACATGCTTGGCCTCCACCAGCGCGTCACCGTCCAGCGAGGCCTCAAGTTGCTGCACCTGCCACTGGGTGGCATACCAGCCGCGCGTGCCGTCGGGCTGGCGCAGCGCCAGCAGTTGCAGGTGGCTGCCACGCTCGGTGATGCGGCCGTGGCGCAGCACCACAATCTGGTCCGCGTCCATCACCGTGGCCAGCCGGTGGCTGACGATCAGCGTGCTGCGGCCGCTGCGCTGCAGGCGCAGGTGGGCCAGGATGCGGGCGGCGGTGCCGGTATCCACGGCCGACAAGGCGTCGTCCAGCAGCAGCAGTTGGCTGCCGGCGTCTGCGTGGGCGGTGGTGGCATCAACAACGCCAACCGGCGTGTCGGGTGCGGTGTCGGCCACGCTTGCAGGCGCCACCAGCAGCGCCCGCGCAATCGCCACCCGCTGGCGCTGGCCGCCCGACAGCGTGATACCACGCTCGCCCACCGGGGTGTGGTAGCCCTGGGCCAGGTGGACGATGTCGTCATGCACCGCAGCGCCACGCGCGGCGGCCTCGATCTGCGCCTGGCTGGCGCCCGGCCTGGCCAGCGCGATGTTCTCGGCCACGCTGGCCGAGAACAAAAACGGCTCTTGTGGCACCCAGGCCGTTGCGCTGCGCAAGGCCTGCAGGCTGTGGCTGTCCAAGTGCTTGCCGGCCCAGGTGATGCGGCCCTGTTGCGGCGCCCACTGGCGCAGCAGCAGTTTGAGCACGGTGCTTTTGCCACTGCCGGTGGGGCCGACCAAGCCCAGGGTCTGGCCTGCGGCCAAGCTGAAACCCACGTCCTGCAGCGCCGGCTGGGCCTGGCCAGGGTAGTGGAACTGCAGCGCTTCAAGCTGCAGCAGGCCGGGCTGCGTCCGGGCCAGGTGGCCGTGGTCGTGCACCGTCAGTGGCTGGTCAAGCACCGGCCCCAGGCGCGCCCAGGCGGCCCGGCCTCGCTCGATCAAGGCCAGCACCCAGCCGGCGGCAAACATCGGCCAGATCAGCTGGCCCAGGTAAAGCCCGAAGCTGGTGAGCTGGCCCACCGTCATCTCACCGCGCCACACCAGCCAACCCCCAACGCCCAGCGACAACACCTTGGCCGTGCCCATGGCCAGGCCCACGGCGGGCTCATAGCCCGCCTCCCAGCGCTGGGCGCGCAGGCTGGTGGCCGCAGCCGTGGCGGCCAGCGCGCCAAACTGCGCGCTGCTGTGCGCCTGCAAGCCCATGGCGCGCAGGGTGCGCACACCGGAGAGCGTCTCTTGCACCTGGTCGTTGAGGGCGCCAAATGCGTCCAGCGCAGCACGCGCCGCCACCTGCAAATGGCGCGACAACCACCAGAACGCCAGCCCCATCAGCGGAAACGGCAGCAGCACCACCAGCGCCAGCCGCCAGTCCACCCCCAGCGCCATCATGGCCACCACCAGCAGCAGGGTCATGCTGCCGTCAAAGCCGGCCAGCATGGCCTCACCGGCGGCCAGCTCCACGGCATCCACATCGTTGGTGGCCAGCGCCATCAAGTCACCGGTGCGCTGGGTCTGGTAGAAGCCCGGGCCTTGCAGCAGCAGGCGTTGGTACAAGTCCTGCCGCAGGTCAGCGCCCAGCTTGTAGGCGGTGGCAAACAGCTGCAACCGCCAGGCCACGCGCAGGCCGTAGTTCAGCAGCGCAGCGGCCAGCAGCCAGGCCGTCTCATGCCACAGCCCAAAGCCTTGCAGGCTGTGCGCCACCAGGCCGTCCACCATCTGGCCGATCTGGCGTGGCAACCACACGCCCACCAGCGCAATGCCCACCAACATGCTGCCGGCAGCGGCGTAGGCGCGCCAGTGCTGGCGCACAAAGCCAGCGATCAAGCGGTACAGGCTGAGGCTGGCGAGCGGGCTTGGCGGGCCGGCGGCGGGCGCCGGGGGGCTGGTGAGGGCGGCGGACAAGCGGGGATTTTAGGTTTGGCGTATCGCCGCGCTGGCCGGCCGGCAGCCAGATCGGCAGTCAGACCGGCAGCCAGACCGGCAGCCAGACCGGCAGCCCGTGCTGCGGCGGCGCTCAGCGCTTGTGGATGCCAGCCGCGGCCGGTGTCAGTGCGGCGGATGTCAGTGCGGCGGCTGTCAATGCGGCGGCTGTCAGTGCGGCGGATGTCAATGCGGCGGATGTCAGTGCGGCGGCTGTCAGCGCTTGTGGATGCCCGCCCTTGCGCAGATCAACCCTCGCGGATGTCAGCCACCGGCTGCTGGCCAAAGTCGGCGCGCTCCAGCCGGGCCAGCAGTTTGGCGGCGCAGTCGGCCGGGTCCATCAGCAGGCCAGCGGCTTGCAGCGCCACAAAACGCGCCCGCTCGGGGAACAGCGTGGCATCACTGCCGCGCAACGCGGCCTGCATGTCGGTATCGATCACCCCGGGCGCCATGCTGACCACCCGCGCCGGGTTGGCACAGGCCGCTTGCTCCAGCGCCAGTGCACGGCTGAAGTGGTCCATGCCGGCCTTGGCGGCGCAGTAAGCCGCACTGCCGGCCATCGCGTTGCGGCCCAGGCCGGACGAGATGTTGAGCAGCCGGCGGGCACCCGGCCAAGCGTGGGTGCTGTGCAAAAACGCGGCCGACAGCAGCAGCGCGGCCTCCAGCCCCACCCGCATGGCGTTGACCAAATCGCCCAGCGGCATGCTGTGCAGCGGCGCCAGTGTGCCCACCACACCGGCGTTGTTGATCAGGCTGACGCTGCGGATGCTGGCGCCATCAAAGCCGCCCAGCCAGGCCTGCAGACGCAGCGCCACCGGGGTGGCGTCGGCCAGATCGACGGGCCATTGCTCCAGGGCCAGACCGGCCGCATCGGCCTGGGCCTGCAGGGTGTTGTTGGGCTGGCGGGCAATGCCCAGCACGCGGTGGCCGGGCAGCAGGCGCTGCGCCACCAGCGCGGCGCCCAGGCCGCGTGAGGCGCCGGTGATGATGGTGAGGTGGCTGGTCATGCCAACAGCATAGCCAGCCCGCCAGCGCTGCACCGAGCCCGGCGCGACAGGCCGGTGCGCTTGCTGGCTCAGGGTTTGGTGGGCGCAGGATCCGGCATGGGCATGGGCATGGGCATCGGCATCGGTTTGGCTGCCGCCGGCGCAGCGGGCGACGCAGGCGCGGCCGGCTGCACGGTCACCAGTTCACGCAGGATGCCGCCACCGGCCACGCTGCCGCTGGTGCTGCCGGCGCCCTGCATGCGGGCGCTGCAGGCGCTGCGCTCGTCGCCGCTGAGGCGGTCGCAGCGCTTGCGCTGGTTGTCGATCAGGTTGGCGCCGCCGCTGTCCAGGCCATCACGCTTGGCCTCGGCCAATGCGGCGTTTGCCTCACGCAGGCAGGTGGCGCGGTCTTGGTTGGACTGGCCATTGAGGCAAACCGCGCGCTCTTGCTGGTAACGCGCCTGGGCCGCGCTGTTGGCGGGTGGGGTTGCGGCCAGCGCGCTGCCAGCCGCCAGCACGGCCGTGCAAAGGGCCAGCGCGTGGCGGGTGGCGCTGGCTGCGGCCCGGCTTGGCAGCGGGGTGGGGATGGTGTTGAACGGCTGCATGCGGGGGCTCCTTGCGCACCCGTGTGGCACGCTGCGGCCAATCTAGGCGGCGCTGCCGGCGGCGGCTGTCAGCGCAGGGCCGGGGCTGGCCGCAGGCTGCAGGCCGTCGCGCTGTAGGACAGTGGCGGCGCCGGTTGCTGCGCTGCCGGCACCCCGGCAGCAACCGGGGTGCGCAGGCCAGCCCAGGGCATCAGCAGCCGATCACCTTGAATTCAACCCGCCGGTCCAGCGCGTCCGACACGTCGTCGCGGCCGTTGCCCACCAGCATCTGGCGTGAGCCCATGCCGCTGGCAATCGTGCGTTTGGCCAGCAGTGGCGCGCTGGCATCCAGCAGCGATTTCAGGTGCTCGGCGCGCAGTTGCGACAGCCGCTCATTCAGCGGCTCAGGCCCGGTGGCGCTGGTGTGGCCCACCACCTCCAGGCAGGCGCCGGCCGCACTGGCCCGGCTGCCGATGGCGCTGATCCAGCCCGGGTAGGGCGCGCTCAGCTTGGCGTCCGCAAACGCCACCGCGCCGGGGCGGAACAAGAACTTCACCGCCAGCCGTTTTTGCGCCAGGCCGTGGTCCACGATCTGCTTGAAGGCGGCGTCGGTCTGGGCCCGGTGGCCCAGCTTCCAGTGGCTCAGGTAGAGGCCGTTATAGACCCGGAACTGGTCACCCGCCGGGCTGCGCTGGGCGCTGCTGTACAGCGATAGCGCCTGGGCATAACGCCCAGCGTCATAGGCCTCAATTGCCTCGGCCACCTGGGCCGCCACCAGGATGCGGTCCACGTACAGCGGGTGGATGGGGTCACCCGCCTTGGTGCCCTGGCAGGTGCGGATATAGCCCAGCGTGGCCGGGTCGTCGGTGAAGGCCGGTGCGTCGCGGTAAAAAGCCAGCGGCGTGGCATCCACCCCGGCGCCTTGGGCGAATGCCAAGCCTTTGCTCACCAGCTTGCCGGTTTTCAGGTCAGCCAGCGCAAAACAGATCCGAAACGCCTCACGTGCGCCAGCGGCCTGGCGCTGGGCGTTGACGCCGGTGATGGTGCCGATCAACACCAACGGCGCACTGGCCACGCTGGCGGCCGAGAACGGCAGCAACGCCAACTGCGGGTACTGGGTGCGGATCAACTGTGCCAGGCGCTGGCCGGTGGCCTGGGTGGTGGCCGATTGCATGCCGGTCATGCCGTCGATCAGCGGGTCGATCACGATGGCTTGCGGCTTGGGCGGCGGTGCTGCGGCGGCGCCAGCAGCGGGCTTGAGCACGCTGGTGGCCGCGCTGAGCACGGCCTGGTCGTAGGGCAGGGTGGGTGGTGGCGCCGCCGGGCTGGCG
>JANPOW010000144.1:0-1705 GCA_031428185.1 Betaproteobacteria bacterium
GCTGCGAAACGGCCTCAGCGGTCCATTTTTTACCGGCTTTTTGTCCCATAGTTGAACTATGGGCCTGCAAATCCGGCAAAAACTGTCCTCGCTGGGGCCGTTTCTCGCTATCGACGCCCCAAGTCCGACAGGCTCCTAGGCCATGTGGCCAGCCAACAAGGCCAGGCCGATGCGGCGCGGCAGGCCTGGCAGCGCGCCATCGGCCTGACCAGTGCACCGGCCTTGCGTGCCCATTTGCTGGCGCGCCTGCACAGCCTGGCTTGAGCACGTGGCGCCAGCGGGCCGCAGCCAGCCGCCGCCGCGCAGCCGTTCAATTCAACACACGGGCTGGCGCAGCGGCCGGGTCAATCAGGTCCGCCAGGTCCGCCGCATCGGCCGGCTTGGCGGGCACCGGGCCAAACCCCCAGTCGGCATCCTGCAGCGCCTGCTCCAGCAAACGCTGCAGGCCGGTGGCCAGGTCCGCCGTCAGTTGCAGCGCCAGGCGCCTGCCACCGGGCTCACGCGCGGCCAGGGCCAGGCCGGCGCCGGTGGGGCCGGGGCCCAGGTCAATCTCGGTGGGCAGCAAAGGCTCGGGCCCTTGCGGCCTGGTGGCCGGCGTGGCATCAAACGGTTTGGAGAAATCGGCCTGCGGCAGCGGCCTGTTGCGGGCGGCCTGCGCCATCATGGCCTGTGCCTCGGGCAGCACCACCGCATGGGGTGCCACCTGGCTGATGCCGGCCTGCGTGACCAAGCGGTTCAACGGTGGCCACACATTGCGCAGCATGCGCCGGGTCAGCCACAGCGCATACAACTCACCACCGGCCGTACGCACCTGCCACAGCACGCGGTCGGCCGCCGGGTCGTAGCGCACTTGCATTTGATGGATGTCCACTGGCGGGATTTTACGGAGCGGCCAGTCGCCACAGTCCGGCTGCGCCGGCCCACCCAGCTTGATCTGGCGCAAGTGCGGCGCTGCCGGGTGGCCCGCAATGCCTTGAATTGCCGGTGGATTGCCCCATGTCTTGAGCAACCCGGAGGACACCCGACATGCGCACCGACAAACTCACCACCGCCTTCCAGCAGGCGCTGCAAGAGGCGCAAAGCGCCGCCGTGGCGCGTGACAACCCCTACATTGAACCCAGCCACCTGCTGGCGGCCATGCTGGCCCAGCCCGATGGCCCCAAAGCCCTGCTCGACCGCGCCGGCGCCAATACCGCCGCGCTGAAAACCGCGATGGAGGTGGCCATCAACGCGCTGCCCAGCGTGCAAGGTGCGGCTGGTCAACAGCCCGCGGTGCAAGCCGGCCGTGACCTGGTGCAGTTGCTGCAGGCGGCCGACAAAGAGGCCAGCAAACGCGGTGACCAGTTCATCGCCAGCGAGATGTTTTTGCTGGCCCTGGCCGACAGCAAGAGCGACATCGGCGGCATCGTGCGCGGCCACGGCCTGAGCCGCAAGGCGCTGGAAGCCGCCATCACCGCCGTGCGCGGTGGCGCCAAGGTCGATTCAGCCGAGAGCGAAGGCCAGCGCGAGGCGCTGAAGAAGTACACCCTCGACCTGACCGAACGGGCGCGCCAAGGCAAGCTCGACCCGGTGATCGGCCGCGATGACGAGATCCGCCGCGCCATCCAGGTGCTGCAGCGCCGCACCAAGAACAACCCGGTGCTGATCGGCGAGCCCGGCGTGGGCAAGACGGCAATAGTCGAGGGCCTGGCCCAGCGCATCGTCG
>JANPOW010000145.1:0-3311 GCA_031428185.1 Betaproteobacteria bacterium
GTCGGGCGCCGGCACGATCTCCATCAGCTCTTCAATCGTGGCGCCCGGCACTTTCAACAGGTGCAAGCAGGCGTCGACGATTTCATTCAGGTTGTGCGGCGGAATGTTGGTGGCCATGCCCACCGCAATGCCGGACGAGCCATTGACCAGCAGGTTGGGCAGCCGCGCCGGCAACACGGTGGGCTCTTTCTCGCTGCCGTCGTAGTTGGGCGCAAAGTCGACCGTTTCCTTGTCCAGGTCGTCCAGCATCTCGTGGGCGATCTTGGACAGGCGGATTTCGGTGTAGCGCATCGCCGCTGCGTTGTCGCCGTCCACCGAGCCAAAGTTGCCCTGGCCGTCCACCAACATGTGGCGCAACGAGAAATCCTGCGCCATGCGCACGATGGTGTCGTACACCGCCGTGTCGCCGTGGGGGTGATACTTGCCGATCACATCGCCGACGATGCGCGCACTCTTCTTGTAAGCGCGATTCCAGTCGTTGTTCAGCTCGTGCATGGCAAACAGCACCCGCCGATGCACCGGCTTGAGGCCGTCTCGCGCGTCAGGCAGGGCGCGCCCGACGATCACGCTCATCGCATAGTCCAGATAGGACCTGCGCATCTCCTCTTCGAGGCTGATGGGCAGTGTTTCCTTGGCGAAGGGCGTCATGCAGATGCGGCGTGGTAGCGCCGAGAAATATGGGACTGAGGCAGACCGTTCTGCACATCGGCTTTCGATTCTAAGCGGGGCAGTTTGTCGCGGCTGTGCAACAACACGGTGCGTCATTTGCGTCTGCTGGTCGAAAATCCAGCCGGCCCAAAGCCCTATGGCACAATGAAGGATCGGTGGTTAACGCTTGCCAAACCGGGGTGTTTGCCGGCTTTTTTTGCTTCCGATTTGGACATTACGCAGACGATCTGCGGCTTTCCTCGAGAGGAGAATCATGAAGAAACTGAACAAGGTGGCGGTGCTCTTCGCGTCGGCCGCTCTTGCCGCGCCCATCGCGGCTTTCGCACAGTCCAGCGGCGCTGACAATTGGCGCGCTGCGGACGGCACCGTTTGGAAAAACGGCACCAACGAACTCTGCTGGCGTGACGCCAACTGGACACCAGCAACGGCCAATGCGGCCTGCGACGGTGCCATCAAAGCGGCTGCTCCGGCGCCGGCACCCATGCCTGCTCCGGCGCCGGCACCAGCGCCGGCACCGGCAGCGGCACCTGCTGCGGCCCCAACGCCTGCACCAGTGGCTGCAGTTGTAGCGCCTGCTGCACCGGTCAGCGAGAAAGTCACTTTCGCTGCCGATGCATTCTTCGACTTCGACAAGTCGGTGCTGAAGCCTGAAGCCAAGGCCAAGCTGGACGACCTGGTCGCCAAGACCTCGGCCGTCGCTCTGGAAGTCATCATTGCCGTGGGTCACACTGACTCGGTCGGCACCGATGGCTACAACCAGAAGCTGTCTGTGCATCGCTCAGAAGCCGTCAAGGCGTATCTGGTGGGCAAAGGCATTGAGAAGAACCGCGTCTACACCGAAGGCAAGGGCGAGAAGCAGCCAGTTGCTGACAACAAGACCTCCGAAGGTCGGGCCAAGAACCGCCGCGTCGAAATCGAAGTGGTCGGTACCCGCGCCAAGAAATAAGCCGTGGCCTTCGGGCTTGCCGGTTGGCATTGCAGCACTGCAACGCCCCTCAAAACCCCGCCCTGGCGGGGTTTTTCCGTTGTGGCCATGAATCGTGCAGTGCCAAGTGCAGCACCGTCGCTGCAGGGTTGGCCTGATCCGCAAGGCCCATGGGCCATGTCCTTTACGATGCCAAGATGACCATAAACGCAGACCCTCAGGAATTGAGCAAATTCGGCGACCTTGCGCACCATTGGTGGGACATGGACGGTGATTTCCGGCCACTGCACCAGATCAACCCGCTGCGCTTGGACTGGATTGACAGCCAGGCCCGGCTGGCTGGAAAACAGGTGCTCGATATCGGCTGCGGTGGGGGCATCCTGGCCGAATCAATGGCCTTGCGCGGTGCAGAGGTGTTGGGCATCGATCTGTCCGTCAAACCCCTGCGGGTGGCCCAGTTGCATGCGCTGGAAACAGGTGTTGAGCGTCTGCACTACCGCGAAGTGGCGGCAGAGGCCTTGGCGGCCGAAGCGCCGCACAGCTTTGACGTGGTCACCTGCATGGAGATGCTGGAGCATGTGCCCGATCCAGCGTCGGTGGTGCAGGCCTGCGCCGCCTTGGTCAAACCTGGTGGCTGGGTGTTCTTCTCCACCCTCAACCGCAACGCCAAGGCCTTTGTGATGGCCATTGTTGGCGCTGAGCATGTGCTCAAACTACTGCCCAAAGGCACCCACGAATACGCCCGCTTCATCCGGCCAAGCGAACTGTCGCGCTGGTGCCGTGACGCAGGCTTGTCTGCACAGGGTTTCAAAGGCATGGAATACAACCCGCTGCGCCGCCGCTACACGTTGTCGTGTGATACCTCGGTCAACTACCTGCTGGCCTGCAGGGCTGACACATGAGCAGCCGCATCACAGCAGTCTTGTTTGACCTGGACGGCACCCTGATCGACAGCGCACCCGACCTGGCCGGTGCAGCCAATGATTTGCGCGCCACCCACGGTTTGCCTGCCATGCCCTATGCCACGCTGCGGCCGATGGTGGGATCGGGTGCACGCGGCATGCTGGGTGCGGCGTTTGGCGTCACGCCCAACGACAGCCGCTTTGCCGATCTGTGCGACGCGTTTCTTGCGCGTTATGCGCAGCGCCTGCTGCTGGAAACCGTGGTTTTTGCGGCCATGGCGCCTGTGCTTGACAAGTTGGACGCGGCCGGCATGCGCTGGGGCATCGTCACCAACAAAGCCACGCGCTTTGCCCAGCCCGTGGTTCAAGGTCTGGGCTTGGCCGAGCGTGCGGCGGTTTTCATCGCCGGCGACACCACCCCGCACGCCAAGCCACACCCTGAGCCCTTGCTGGAAGCGGCCCGCCGCCTGGCCTTGCCGCCGGCAGCCTGCGTCTACGTGGGTGATGACCCGCGCGACGTTGAGGCGGGTCGGGCTGCCGGCATGACCACGTTGGCCGCGGCCTGGGGCTACCTGGGCCAGGGTGAGACGGTCACCGGTTGGGGCGCAGACAGCATTCTTTCTTCACCTGGCCAACTCTTGCATTGGCTGGAACTGGCCTAAACTGCCTAGTTCCAGGGGCCGACCTGGTTTCGACGTGGGTACGGAGTCGGTTCAGGGCATGCCGAGCACCAGTTCGCTCGTAAAACCACTGGAAACAAAGTAACTGCGAACGATACCTCGTACGCCCTCGCCGCTTAAAAACCGGTGAGCTTC
>JANPOW010000146.1:0-3176 GCA_031428185.1 Betaproteobacteria bacterium
GCACCGGCGCGTGGCTTTGAGGCCTACGAGGTGCTGTTTGATGGCCAGGTGCTGGAGATTGGTGAGGAGCGTGAGGCGGCGCCGGGTGTCACGGTGTTGCGGCGCTGTTGAGGCGCCTGTAGTCGCACCGGCAGGGCCAGCCAAACCGACTACCGGCGGCCTTGCCAGTACCCTGCCGCCCGCCGCTGGTGCGCCACGGCCAGCACCGTCAATTCGTCACCCTGCACGTGGTAGATCAGCGTGTACGGGAAGCCCTTCAACGGCCACAGCCGGGCGCTGCGGTACGCCGGTGTGCCCAGGTGGGGCATGAAGGCCAGCAGTTGCAATGCGCGCTGTACTGCGCGGTTGAAGTCATCCGCCACCACCGGCCCACCCTCTTGCAGGTACCAGGCAATGGCATCCAGAAACTCTTGCCCGGCCGCTGGCCGGAAAGTGGCAATCACGGCGTGCGTGTCTGCGCGTCAATCAAGGCCCGCGCCTGCGCCAACACCTGCGCGATGGGGACGGAGGCCACCGTGCCCGCATCCAACTCAGCCAAACGCCGCGCCATCTCGGCATCCCAACTCGGGTGCAGTGGCGGTGCGGGTAACACCGTGTCGGCCAGGCGCTCAATCAAGGCGGCGCGGTCTTCAGCCGACAGTTTCAACGCGTCAGCCGTGACGCTGTCGAGGGAGGTGGTCATGCAAATCTCCAGGCCGGTTTCACAGTGCTGAAAGTTTAGTCAACCTACCGGACCCACACCGTGGACGAGCCCGACCCCATCCCCCTGTCCGCCTTGCAGCACTGGGCCTATTGCCCACGCCAATGCGCCCTCATCCACCTGGAGCAGGCCTTTGACGACAACTTGCACACCCTGCGTGGCAACGCGGTGCATGCCCAGGTGGACAAGCCTGGCGTGGATACCGCAAAAGGCGTGCGCAGTGAGCGTGCGCTGCCGCTGTGGCATGACACGCTGGGCCTGATCGGCAAGGCCGATGTGGTGGAGTTCAGCCCCGGGGGCGCGCCCTACCCGGTGGAATACAAACACGGCAACCGCAACAAGGCCGCGTCCATTGCCGCCTGTGATGATCTGCAATTGGCCGCCCAGGCGATGTGCCTGGCGGCGATGACCGGCCGCGATGTGCCCGAAGGCGCCATCTATTACGCCAGCAGCAAGCGCCGCCGTGTGGTGGCCATCGGCACCGAGCTGCAGCAAGCCGTGGTGGCCACCGCCGCCGCCGTGCGCCAGATGCTGCAAAGCCAGCGCCTGCCGCTGCCATTGACGGGTGAGCTGGCGGCGCAGCGCTGCAAAGGCTGCTCATTGCTAGACCGCTGCCAGCCGGCCGTGGCCGCGCCAAGCCTGCTGGCCACATTGCGGGCGCGCCTGTTCGACCCTGAGCTTTGACCTTGCCCGTTGACGTTGATCTTTGACCCAGCGGCCCGACCCTGAACCCGATCCCCCAAACCGCCCCAACCCTGACACCCACGGCCCGTGCCCGCACGCGGCCCAACCCGGCACTGGCCATGCAACTGCTCAACACCCTCTACGTCAACACCCCCGGCAGCTACCTGCGGTTGGACAACGACACCCTGCGTGTGGAGGTGGAGCGTGAGGCCAAGCTGCGGGTGCCGCTGCACCACCTGCAGGCGGTGGTGTGCTTCGGCCCGGTGGGCTTGTCCGCGCCGCTGATGCACCGCCTGGCCGAATCGGCCATCGGCCTGGTGCTGCTGGACGACAACGGCCGCTTCAAAGCCAGGCTGGAGGGCGCCACCGCTGGCAACGTGCTGCTGCGCCGCGCCCAACATCTGCGCGCGATGGACCCCGTGTTTGCGCTGGACACCGCCCGCGCCTTTGTGGCCGGCAAGCTCAAAAACTGCCGCCAGGTGCTGCAACGCGGCGCGCGTGAATCCAAACTGCCCGACGAGGCCGCCCGCCTCACCCGGGGTGCGGATGACCTGGCCGCCAGCCTGCGCGCCCTGCCCGGCACCGCTGATCTGGACAGCCTGCGCGGCGTGGAGGGCGAGGCCGCACGCCAGTACTTTGGCTGCATCAGCCTGCTGGTGCGCGCTGACGCCCGGCCGCACTTTGCAATGGACGGCCGCAACCGCCGCCCGCCGCGTGACCGCATCAACGCGCTGCTGTCGTTTTTGTACGCGATGTGGATGAACGACTGCCGCAGCGCCATCGAGGCCGCTGGGCTGGACCCGCAAGTCGGCTTCTTGCACGCCCTGCGGCCCGGCCGCGCCGCCCTGGCGCTGGACTTGATGGAAGAGTTCAGGCCCTACGCGGACAGGCTGGCGCTGTCGCTCGTCAACCGCGAGCAAGTTGGCGCCGACGGTTTTGCGCTACGTGAGGGTGGTGGTGTGTCGCTCACGCCCGAGGCCCGCAAGACCGTGGTGGTGGCCTACCAGCAGCGCAAGCAGGAGGACATCACGCACCCGTTGCTGGCCCAGACCCTGCCGCTGGGCCTGGTGCCGCTGGTGCAGGCGCGGTTGCTGGCACGCGCGGTGCGCGGTGAAATGGACACGGATGGCCAGCCCGGTGGCTACCTGCCCTTTACCGCCAAGTGACCAGAACCCTGAGCAATGACAGGAGGCCAGCATGTTGGTGATCGTTTGTTATGACGTCAGCACCGAGACCAAAGCCGGCCGCCGCCGGTTGCGCCGTGTGGCCAAAGTGTGTGAGAGCACCGGGCAACGGGTGCAACAGTCGGTCTTTGAATGCCAGGTGACCCTGGCCGAGTTTGAAGCGCTGGAGCGCCGCTTGCTGCGCGAGATTGAACCCACGCAAGACTGTCTGCGCCTGTACCGCTTGCCAGACACCCGAGGCGCTGAAGTGCGTGAACACGGCAACTTCAAAGCCATCGACTTTGAGGCTCCGCTGGTGCTGTAGCTTTTTTGCTGCGGTGGCTTGGGGCTGCGCTCAACAGGCCGCCACGATCAGCGGTGGATCGGCTCAGCCTTGCCCTAACATCGTTGCGCGCACCTGAAGTGCCCTCCGGGCACGCGCAGGTTCGCGCCGGACGCAAGTACCTGCCGTGACTGCCTTGATTCATCCCCCCACCGTTTGCCCGCACCTGCTATCAGCTTGCAGTACAGGCAGGTACGCGGAAATGGTTGAAAAACGCCAGCAGCCACAGTGGGTTACGCGCGAACGGATTCGCCCGCCAGCAATGGCGGGCGCGGATTGAAACTTG
>JANPOW010000147.1:0-15325 GCA_031428185.1 Betaproteobacteria bacterium
AGCCCGACAGGCTCCTAGAAATCCCGGCGCGTCAGTGCCCAGCACCCAGATAAGCCGCCTTCACCGCCGGGTCATCGCGCAACTGCGCGGCCGGGCCATGCAGTGAGATGCGGCCGTTCTCCAGCACGTAACCGTAATCGGCCACGGCCAGCGCGGCGGCGGCAAACTGCTCCACCAGCAGCATGGTCACGCCCTCGCTCTTGAGCCTGGCGATGATGCGGAACACTTCTTCCACCAGGATGGGCGCCAGGCCCATCGACGGCTCGTCCAGCAGCACCACCTCGGGGTTGAGCATCACCGCGCGGGCCATGGCCAGCATTTGCTGCTCACCACCCGACAAGGTGCCGGCCAGTTGCAGGCGGCGCTCTTGCAGGCGTGGGAACAGTGCCATCGCGCGCTCCAGGTCGGCCGCAATATCACCCTTGGGCCGGGCGCCGGTGTAACGCGGGAATGCCCCCAGCCGCAGGTTGTCGGTCACCGTCATGGTGGCAAATACACGCCGGCCTTCGGGTGAATGGGCCAGGCCCAAACGCGCAATGTGGAAGGACTCCAGCCCGTCGATGCGCTTGCCGTTGAGCGTGATCTCACCGGCGGTGGGCGCGATCATGCCGCTGATGGCGCGCATGGTCGTGGTCTTGCCGGCGCCGTTGGACCCGATCAGGGTGACGACCTTGCCGCGTGGCACCGTCATCGAGATGCCTTGCAGCACTTCAATCTTGCCGTAGCCGGCGTGCAGGTTGGTGATGGTGAGCATGGTGAGCGTCCTGCAGCGGGTCAGGCAGCCGTGCCGCCGAGGTAAGCCTCGATCACCTTCGGGTCAGCCTGCACTGCAGCAGGCTTGCCCTCAGCAATCTTCTGGCCAAAGTCCAGCACCGACACCGTGTCGCAGACTGACATCACCACGTCCATGTGGTGCTCGATCAGGATCAGCGTGATGCCGTGGCTGCGGATCTTGCCGATGATGGCGATCAGGTCTTTGATGTCGGGCGCGGTCAGGCCGGCGGCGGGCTCGTCCAGCAGCAGCAGTTGTGGGTCGAGCGCCAGCGCACGGGCAATCTCCAGCAGGCGTTGTTTGCCGTAGGGCAGGTTGCGCGCTTCTTCATGCGCCATGTCGGCCAGGCCGACAAACTGCAGCAGGCCCAGTGCGCGGGCGGTGGCGGCAGCGTCTTCACGTTTGTAGCGCGGCGTGTGCAGCGACACGTCCACCAGGTTGCTGGCAAAGCTGTGGTGCAGGCCCACCATCACGTTTTGCAGCGCGGTCATCTCACCGAAGAGCTGCACGTTCTGGAAGGTACGGGCAATGCCGGACAACGCAATGTCCGAAGAGGTGCGGCCCACCACGCTGCGGCCGGCAAAGGCGATCTCACCGGCCGTGGGCAGGTAGATGCCGGTCAGCACATTCATCATGGTGCTCTTGCCCGAACCGTTGGGGCCGATCAGGCCGTGCACCGTGCCGCGTTTGACACGCAGCGCCACATCATTGAGCGCTTTGAGGCCACCAAACTGCATCAGCACATGGTCGGCCACCAACAAGTCGTCACTGACCGCACCGGGATCGCCGGCCTTGGCATCGGCAATCGCATCGCCGCGCATGGGCATCACGGCCGCTTCGTCAAACTGGTCAGCACGCGGTTTCAGATTGAGCGCGTTGCGCACAAAACCGATGATGCCGTCTTGCAGGTAATACACCACAAACAGCGTGATCAGGCCAAAGATGGACAGGCGCCAATCGGTCATGGTCTGTAGCACAAACGACACCGCAGCCAGCGCGATACTGCCCACCACCGGCACTGCCGCGCCACGCCAGCTGCTCTTGCCACGCTGCACCGAGACGGCCGCGCCGACAGTGACCAACACCGCCATCGCCACCGCCACGCTGCGGAACATCGCCAGGTCATCCAGCAGCTTGGGCAGCAGCACGATGATGGTGGCGCCCAGCAGCGCGCCGCTGCGGGTTTTGCGCCCACCCATGATGATGGCCAGCAAGAACAACACCGTCAGCTCAAAGTTGTAGGTGTTGGGCGAGATGTATTGCTCGCTGTACGAATACAAACCACCCGCCAAACCGGCCAGGCCGGCGCTGATGACAAAGGCATACACCTTGTAGCGGTAGACGCTGACGCCCATGCAATCCGACGCCACCGGGCTGCCGCGCAGCGCCTCAAATGCCCGACCCAGATGCGAGCGCAGGATGCGGTGCACCACCACCAGGCTCAAGATCAGCAAGGCCAGCACCACCCAGTAAAACTCGCGCTCACCCAGCTTGATACCAAACAGATCGGGCTTGCCCAACTTGATGCCCAGCGGGCCTTCGGTAAGGAAAGTCATCTCATTGATCAGGATCTGGATGATGGTGCCAAAGGCCAGTGTGACCATGGCCAGATACGGCCCCGTGACACGCAGTGCCGGCAATGCCAGCAAGGCGCCAAACCCAGCGGTAACAGCAATGGCCGCCGGCAAGGTGATCCACAGCGGCGCGGCCAGCTTCATCACCAGCACACCGGCGGTGTAGCTGCCGATGCCAAACAAACCGGCATGGCCTAGCGACACCTGGCCGGTATAGCCGACCACGATATCCAGCCCGAACAACACGATCGCGTAGATCATGATGGTCTCGACCAGGTGGATGTAATACGGGTTGTGCACAGCCAGTGGCAATGCACCCACCAGCGCAAAACCGATGATGGAAATCAGGACAAGACGGCGGTTCATGGGGCTCAGACTTTCTTGATCGCGCTCTTGCCAAACAGGCCGGCCGGCTTGACGGCCAGCACCACCAGCAGCAGCACCAGGCCGGGCACATCCTTGTAGCCGGTGGACAGGTAAAAGCCCGTTGTCGTCTCAGCCACGCCAAGAATGATGCCGCCCACGATGATGCCCATGCCGCTGTTCAAGCCGCCGATGATGGCCACTGCAAAGGCCTTCAATCCGAGCACTGCGCCCATCGTGGCACCTGTCAACGTCAGTGGCGCAATCAGCACACCGGCAAACGCGGCAGTGAGTGACGACAACGCATACGAGAAGGTGATCACCAGCCCGGTATTGATGCCCATCAGCTTGGCTGCGTCCCGGTCATTGAAGGTGGCCACCACGGCTTTGCCGTAAATCGAGCGGCGGTTGAACAACTCCACTGCCAACATCATGCCGATGGCGCCCACCACCACCAAAATCTCCATTGGCAACACATTGGCGCCCAAGAATTGAATGGGCGATTCAGGCAGCGGTGACGGGAACTTCAAATCATCCCGGCCCCACACGTTCTCGGCCACGTTCTTGAAAATGATGCCCAGCGCAATGGTGGACATGATCCAGCCAAACTCGCTTTTGATCTTGATGGCCGGGCGCACACCAATGCGTTCGACCACCGCGCCCTGCACGATGCCAAACAGGCACACCAGCGGGATCATCAGCCAGTAGTTGACGCCCAAACCCACCAGCGTGAGGCCCACCAGTGCGCCCAGCATCAGCGCATCACCCTGGCCAAAGTTCAGGGTGTCTGAGGTGGCAAACGTCAATTGGTAGCCAAACGCGATGACCGCGTAAATCATGCCCAGCGCAATGCCGCTGAACACAAGTTGGGTGAGGATTTGCATGGGCGCCTCTGGAGGGGTTGGCAGGGCTTTTAGCCAGCACTGCACACAAAAAAACGCACCGCGCCTGCCCCTCTTGGGCGTGGCCGGCGCGGTGCTGCGGGCTGACCGCAGCGCTGCATTGTTGCGGGTGGCAGCTTACTTCTTCACAGCCAGCGCGCCCTTGGCGTTGGCGTCTTTCATGCGCACTTCAGACGCCTTTTTCTGGTCGTCCGGGTAGGCATACACCACGCGTTGGCCCTTGACCTCACCAAACACCGGGATGTTGGCGGTGATGGCCTCATGGTCTTTGGCGGTGAACGGCTTGTTGTAGGTGGTGACCACGCCCTCCACCGGCGCTTTCAAATCTTCCAGTGCGGCCTTGATCTTGGGGCCGTCGGTGCTGCCGGCTTGCTTGATGGCGGCGGCCAGCAGGTAGATGGAGTCATAACCCTGGGCTGCCGACACCGGTGAATCAATGCGGGCATTCTTGGGGTTGAAGGTCTTCAAGTAATTGATGATGAAGCTTTGGCGCTTGGGCGTGGTGGGCTCTTGAATAAAGGTTTGCGGCATGCGTGCACCCTCACCACCAGGGCCGGCGTTGTCAATGAAGTTGGCCATGCTCAGCGTCCAGCTACCGATCATCGGCACCTTCCAGCCCAGCTTGGTCATGCCGTTGGCAATTTGCGCCAGCTCAGGGCCAATGGCGTAGGTCAGCACGGCTTCAGCACCGGCCTCTTTGGCTTTCAACAACTGGGGCGTCATGTCCACATCCTTGATGTTGAACTTTTCAATCGCCACGGCTTTGATGCCTTTCAGCTCCAGCGCCTTTTCCAGGTCAGCGCGGCCCAGTTGGCCATAGTTGGTGCTGTCCGCCAGGATGGCCACTTTTTTGTAATTGCGGCGGGTAATCGCTTCTTCCACAATCATCGGCGCCTGGATGCTGTCATGCGCGGAATTGCGGAAGATGTAGTTCTCGGGCTGGTCATCAAACTGGTGCGTGATCAATGAGCCGGTGGCCACGTTGTTCATCACCGGGATCTTGGCCTCTTGATAGAAACGCTGCGACGCCAGCGCCACGCCGGTATTGATGTAGCCCACAGCCACAGCCACCTTCTCTTTGTTGATCAACTCTTGCGCAATTTGCACACCGCGCTCGTTTTTGGCCTCGTCGTCACGCTCAATCAACTGCAGTTGCCGGCCCAGCACACCACCGGCCTTGTTGATCTCATCGGTGGCCAGGCGCACCCCGTCACGCATGCTGACACCCATTGACGACGAGCCACCGGTGAACGGGCCCGCTACACCGATCTTGATCGGGTCGGCCGCCAACGCCAGCGTCATGGTGCAAGCCAGCGCTACCGCACTGATGGTCTTGGTGAACAGCTTCATGGGACAAGTCTCCGGGTGGGGATTGATCGGGGTGGGACGCATGCGATTGGCATATGCGGCACATGCACGCCGGTGCGCCGATGTACAGGGCGCAGCAGTAGCGGGGTCGGCGGGCAGTGTGCGCTTTGGCTACGCGGCGCGCCACCGCTTGACTACGCAGGAGGGCTAGGCGGGATTACGCACTCGGAAACCCGGGTGGGGGGAACCCTGGGGATGGGGATTAGGGTTGTGACCCAGGAGAAGGCGCTCGATCCTGTCCCGCAAAAAAAGCTTCGGCGGCGCCACATCCGAGAGTGATGCCGTGACCCTTTGGTGGAACTTGCGCCCACGTTGGACGCTTGTACGCTTACATTCGATACCACTTCAATGCGAGGGAAGGTAGCTGAGCAGGCGCAGCAGCTCCACCAGCGTGGCCTTGGGCAGCAGGTTGTAGCCGCGCGGCAGCACGCCCTTCAGCTCGGGGTTGTGCTCCTCCACCAGTTGCATTGCGGTGGCGATGGCCTCGCCCGGGTTGGCGCCTTCGGTCAGCGTGAGCAGGTCCGAGAAGCGGGCCGCATCGGGCAGGTAAAGCACGCCCTCGGCCTGGTAGTCCACCGCGTCGATCTCGTCGGCAGGCATGCCCTGCTCAGCCAGGGCGTGCGTCAGGTCGGTAAAGCGCTTGTCGGCGTGGCGCAAAAATATCAGCCCCAGCACCGGGATGGAAAACTCGGAGGGCTTCAGGCCAGTGTTGGCCCAGAGTTGGTCGGCGGTGGCCCAGAGGCGGTTTTCTACTGCGGCAAGATCAGACGCCATGGGCACTTGTGTTGCTCTGTTGGTCAGCCCCGAGTGTTGACGATGCGGCAGCCTCACTTGCCGATGCAGAACTTGCCAAAAATCTCGCCCAGCAAATCATCGGCGGTGAACACGCCGGTGATCTCGCTCAAGGCGTCATGCGCCAGACGCAGCTCTTCGGCAAACAGGTCCAGCGCGGTATCGCCCACGGCGGCATGGGCACGCGCGGCGGCCAGGTGATCGGCCGTGCGCTGCAAGGCCAGCACATGGCGCTTGCGGGCGATGAACACGCCCTCCGGGGCGGCTTGCCAGCCGGCGCGCTGCAGCAGCGTGTGGCGCAGCCTGTCCAGGCCGCTGCCGGTGCGGGCGGACAGGGTGATGTGGCCGGTGCCTTGTTTGGTGTCGTCGCCTGCCGCAGCCACCGCAGGCGCGTCTTGCATCACCGCATTTGCCATCAACGCAGCTGCCACCATCGCCGGTGCCACCAACACATCTGCCTTGTTGTCCACATGCAGGATGCGCGCCGCGTCCCCCACTTGCAGACGCCGCGCGATGGCGGCTTCGGCGGCTTCGTAAGCCGGCTCACCGCGCCGCGTCAGGTCATGCAAAAAGATCACCGCATCGGCTTGGGCGATGGCGTCCCAGCTGCGGCCAATGCCGATGCGCTCCACCTCGTCGGTGGCCTCGCCGTCGGCGCGCAGGCCGGCGGTGTCGGTGATGTGCAGCGGCACGCCTTCGATCTGGATGGTCTGGCTGACCTTGTCGCGGGTGGTGCCGGGCACGCTGGTGACGATGGCCAGCTCGGCCCCGGCCAGCGCATTGAGCAGGCTGCTTTTGCCCACATTGGGCTGGCCGGCCAGCACCACTTGCAGGCCCTCGCGCAGCAGCGCGCCTTGGCGGGCGCGGGCCATCACGTTGGCCAGGGTGGCGTCGATGGCGTCCAGCTGGCCGTGGGCGTCAGCGCGCTGCAAAAAATCGATCTCCTCTTCGGGGAAGTCCAGCGTGGCCTCCACCAGCGTGCGCAGCCGCACGGTGCGCTGGCGCAGGGCGTCGATCTCGTGCGAGAACGCGCCTGACAGGCTGCGCCCGGCGGAGCGCGCTGCGGCCTCGGTGCTGGCGTCGATCAGGTCGGCCACGGCTTCGGCCTGGGCCAGGTCCAGCTTGTCGTTCAGATAAGCGCGTTGGGTGAACTCGCCCGGGCCGGCCAGGCGCAGGTGTGGGCAGCGCGGTTGCTGGGTGCTGGGGTCCAGCTCGGCAGCCGCTTCCAGGCAGCGCGCCAGCAGCAGCTGCAGCACCACCGTGCCGCCGTGGGCCTGCAGCTCCAGCACGTCCTCACCGGTGTAAGAGTGTGGCGCGGGGAACCACAGCGCCAGGCCCTGGTCGATGGCCTGACCATCGGCCGCCTTGAACGGCAGGTAACACGCCTGGCGCGCTGGCAGCAGCCGGCCGCACAGGGCCTCAACCAATGGCGCCAGGCCCAGGCCAGACACCCGCACGATGCCCACCGCGCCCCGCCCGGGGGCGGTGGCGATGGCGGTGATGGGGTCTTGTTGGTGCTGCAGCGACACCGTCGGATTGTCGGTGAGTGGCTGGGCACGCAGCGCCTGCGCGCCGTGCGCTGAATGGCGCGGGGTGGAGCGCCGGGGGCCTCGCGTGAGCCCCCCGCTTTACACGCTCCAGCGCCGGCACTGGGCTGCGCCGGTTGTCCCCGCATTGATCGGTGGCCGGGCCCCGCGCGCTGCGTGCGGCGGGCCTCGGTCAAACCATCATCGGCCGCGTTTGGTCGCCGTCAATCCCCGGACGGGGGCCGGGCGAGGGCTTGGTGTGCAAGCCGTCACGGCAATGCCGCGCCTACGTGACGCCCAGCTTTTTGTTGATGTACCACTGCTGCGCAATGCCCAACACGTTGTTGGTCAACCAGTACAACACCAGGCCAGCCGGGAAGACGAAGAACATCACGCTGAACACCAGCGGCATGATCCACATCATCTTGGCCTGCACCGGGTCGGGTGGTGTCGGGTTGAGCCAGGTCTGGAACATGGTGCTGGCCGTCATCAGCAGCGGCAGGATGTACAGCGGGTCTTGGGTGGACAGGTCATGGATCCAGCCGATCCACGGTGCGTTGCGCATCTCCACAGTGGACAACAACACCGAGTACAGCGCGATGAAAAACGGCATCTGCACCAGGATTGGCAAGCAACCACCCAGCGGGTTGACCTTCTCCTCGCGGTAGATCCGCATCATTTCTTGCTGCATCTGCTGCGGCTGGTCTTTGTAGCGCTCACGCATGTCCATCACCTTGGGGTTGATGGCCTTCATCTTGGCCATCGACTTGTAGGCGTGGGCGTTAAGTGCGTAAAACGCAATCTTGAGCATCACCACCAGCACCACGATGGCCCAGCCCCAGTTGCCGATCAGCGTGTGCAGTTGGTCCAGCAGCCAGTACAACGGCTTGGCCAGGATGGTCAGCCAGCCGTAGTCTTTGACCAGCTCCAGCCCGGGCGCCAGGGCGTCCAGCTTTTTGCCTTCTTGCGGGCCGGCAAACAGCGTGGCCTCTTGCACCCGCTCGGCGCCGGGGGCCAGCTCACCCAGCGGCAAGACCATCGCGGTGCGGTAGAGCGGCTGGCCAAAGTTGGCCGGGTCAGCGTCGATGCGCTCAAAGCTGAACTCACGCGCCTGCTTGGCGTTGACGATCCAGGTGGACGCAAAGTAGTGCTGCACCATCGCCACCCAGCCGTTGTCGGCGGTCTTGTCAATGTCCAGCGGCTTTTTGTCCTTGAGTGACTTGTCGATGTCGGTGAACTCAACCTTCTTGAACTTGCCGTTGTCGGTGTACATCGCCGGGCCGGTGTAGGCCGTGGGCGCTGCCAAGAAGCTGGATGGGTTGTCCACCCGGCCATCACGCGCCAACTGCAGGTACAGCTTGGGTGCCACCGCAGCGGCCGACACGTTCTTGACGCTGTGGCTGACCGCCACGGTGTATTGCCCCCGGGTGAAGGTGTAGGTCTTGACCAGCTTGATGCCACCCTGCTCGGGCGATTCGAAGCGCACGCTCAAGGTCTTGTCGCCGTCTTTCAGGCTGCGCTCACCGGGCACCAGGCGCATCACGGTCAGGTGGTTGGGCAGGGCGGGGCCGGCATCGCTGCGGAACAGCCCGGTCTGCGCAAGGTAGATGCGCTGCGCGGTCTGGTCAAACAGCACCACGTGCTGCTTGGGGTAGGCCAGCTCAAAGTGCCTCAACAACTCCAGCCGGACCAGGTCACCCCCCTTGCTGTCCAGCGTGGCGCGCAGCACGTCGGTGCTGATCGTCACCTTCTCGCCGGCCACCGGCGCGGCGGCCGTCGGCAGGCCAGCAGCCATGCCACCAGCCGCCGTGATGGCGCCGGCGCCAGATGCCGGTGCTGCACCGGCAGCCGCAGCCACTGCAGCCGGCTTGGGGCTGAACATCGACACCCCGCCGTGTTGCTTGTTCCAGGCGTCCCACAACAGGACGAGCGAGACGGAGAACACCACCCACAGGATGGTGCGGCGCATGTCGTTCATGGGCGGGTCTTTGGAGAGAGAAATCGGGTGAACAAAGCCGGTGGTGTGGCGGGCACCGGGTCAAGCCCGCCGTCACATCCCGGATGGCAGCGCAGGATGCGCCGGGTGGCCAGATAGCTGCCTGCAGCAGCACCGTGCTGGCGCAGCGCCGTCAAGGCGTAGGCCGAGCAGGTGGGCTCAAACCGGCAGGCATTGCCCAGCCAGGGCTTCAAGAAAAACCGGTAACCCTGCACCGCGCCGATCAACAGGCGCTGCGGCAGGGCGCGCAGGCGGTCAGCGACCTGGCGGGCCAGGCGGCGGCTGGGCAAACGCTGTGTCGGCATCAGACGCACCCGGCGCGCCTCAGCGCCGCGTGGCCGCACGCTGCAGCAGCAGAGCCAGCTCATCGTGGGCGCAACGGCGCAAGCCATCTGATGCAGGGCTGGTGAATTGCTTGCGGTCAAACGGCGCCTTCAAGCGCAGCACCCACAGGCCTGGCGCCAATGCGGGTGCATGCACCTGCATCAGCGTGCGCATCTGCCGTTTGAGCAGGTTGCGGGTGACCGCCCGGCGCGCATGCCGCTTGGGCACCACCAAGCCCAACCAACAACTGGTCGGTGATGCAACAGTGCTGGCGGGCAAGGTATCCACAAGCAGTGTGCAACCGGGTGGGTTACCTGTGGATAACTCGGCAGACTCGGCATTTTTGCTGGCCTTGCGCACCGGTTTTGCAGGCGCGCTGGGGCAAGCCGAAACATGGTGCACCGAGAAGTGCGCGCTGCGCGACCGTGGCGGCGTGGCCAACACACGCTGGAAATCCGCCGACCGCAGCAAGCGGCCGACAGGCTCAGTGTCAGCGCACGACAACTCCACCACAAGCGCCGTGCAACGACGCCGTGCGGGATCAGACCAGCGACAGGCGCTTGCGGCCCTTGGCGCGCCGCGCCGCGATCACCGCACGGCCACCGCGGGTCTTCATGCGCACGAGGAAACCGTGGGTACGGGCACGGCGGGTCTTGGACGGCTGGTAAGTGCGCTTCATGATGGTGTCCTTGGGCTTGAACAGCCCACTTCTTGCGAAGTCTTGTCAGAGTGATTGAAAGCTGGCTGACCAGCTTTTGGAGGCCCGTCCGCAAACGGCACTTGAAAACGGCACTTGAAAATAGCGCTTGAACCGGCTGCTGTTTCGGCTGCTGCTGATCCGGCTGCTGCTGTTTCGGCTGCCGCAGGTTGCCCTGCACTGCCGTTCTCAAGCGCCGTCGTGGCCGCAAGAACATCTTGCGCGTCGGGGAAACCCACTATTAGAGCAAAAACTGCCTTTGCGGTCAAACACTTACGCCACAACCCGTGGCTTGGCGTGCCCATTGACGGCGCGCCGCGAACTGTGGATAACCTCGCCCTGGCCAGTCTCCTGGCCTACAATCCAGTCGCTCAAAAAACAACTTGTCCACAATGAGCCCAGACCTCTGGCAGCGTGGGTGCGAGCAACTCGCCACCGAACTGCCTGAACAGCAATTCAACACCTGGATCCGCCCCTTGCCGCCGGCTGACATTGTCGACAGTGGCAGCGTGGGGGCGGTGGTGCAGGTGCGGGTGCCCAACCGCTTCAAGCTCGACTGGATCCGCTCGCAGTACGCACCGCGCATCGAGGCAATCCTGTCTGGGCTGGCTGGCAAGCCGGTACGGCTTGAATTGGCGCTGGCGGCGCGAGATGCCGTCCCGGCAGGCCGGCCGCTGCCCAGCAACACACCGGTACGCGCCGCCGCGCTGATCAACGGCCATGCCGTGGCGCCCAGTGCCAGTGTGCGGCCGGCCTCTTTTGGCCCGCAGGCCGGGCCGCATGACTTTGCCGGCGTGGCCGATGCACTGGACAGCGCAGCGCAGCGCCCACCGCCGCACTTGCCGCAAATCCACCTGCCGCCGGCCGCCAACAGCCACAAGCTCAACACCGCGCTCACCTTCGACACCCTGGTGCCCGGCCGCGCCAACCAGATGGCCCGCACCGCAGCGCTGCATGTGGCCGGCGCACCGGGTGTGATGTACAACCCCTTGTTCATCTACGGCGGCGTGGGGCTGGGCAAAACCCACCTGATCCACGCCGTGGGCTATGCCCTGCTCATAGACCGGCCCAACGCCCGGGTGTTGTACCTGCACGCTGAGCAGTTCATCAGCGACGTAGTCAAGAACTACCAACGCAAGACGTTTGATGAGCTCAAAGCCAAGTACCACAGCCTGGACTTGCTGCTGATCGACGATGTGCAGTTTTTTGCCGGCAAGGACCGCACCCAGGAGGAGTTCTTCAACGCCTTCGAGGCGCTGCTGGCAAAACGGGCCCACATCATCATGACCAGCGACACCTACCCGAAAGGCCTGGTCGATATTGACGAGCGTCTGACCAGCCGGTTCGACGCCGGCCTCACCGTCGCCATCGAGCCGCCCGAGCTGGAAATGCGGGTGGCCATCCTGATCCGCAAAGCGCTGGCCGAGGGCACCGAGATGCCCGAGGACGTGGCCTTCTTCGTGGCCAAAAACGTGCGCGCCAACGTGCGTGAGCTTGAAGGCGCTTTGCGCAAGGTGCTGGCCTACAGCCGCTTCAGCCACAAAGACATCAACATCGGCTTGGCGCGCGAGGCGCTGAAAGATCTGCTGAGCATCCAGAACCGGCAGATCAGCGTGGAGAACATCCAGAAGACTGTGGCTGATTTCTACAAGATCAAGATCGCCGACATGTACAGCAAGAAACGCCCGGCCAGCATTGCCAAGCCGCGCCAGATTGCGATGTACCTGGCCAAGGAGATGACGCAAAAAAGCCTGCCCGAGATCGGTGAGCTGTTTGGCGGGCGTGACCACACCACCGTGCTGCATGCGGTGCGCAAGATTGGCGGTGACCGCACCAAAGACAGTGAGCTGAACCAGCAGTTGCATGTGCTGGAACAGACCCTGAAAGGTTGAACAAGCCGCCATTGCACGCTTTGTTTTAGGCAGCGCAATCTGCCCACCCTGTCAAGGCACAACAGTGTGGACAAGCCTGGCACAACACCACCCCTGTCCACAGGCCCAGGCAGAAACCAAAAGTTGTTGTCTGTTAACTGCCGCGCTCAACCGCCGCGCCCCACAGGGTTCAGCCCGCGTTAAAGCGTTGAAAAGACAGGCGAAAATGGGGTTGTTCACAAAAAGTTCCACCCCCTACTAGTACTACCAGTTAGATCTTTAAGTTCAAGAGGAACACATGATCGTTCTGAAAGCACCGCAACAAAAACTGCTCGAGGCCCTGCAATCGGTGGCCGGCATCGTGGAGCGGCGCCACACCCTGCCCATCTTGGCCAACGTGCTGCTCAAGAAATCCGGCGATGAAATCGAGTTCACCACCAGTGATCTGGAGATCCAGGTGCGCACCAGCACCACGCTGGGAGGGGACGCCGGCAGCTTTGCCACCACCGTGGGCGCCCGCAAGCTGATCGACATCCTGCGCAGCCTGCCGGCTGACCAGACCGTCACCCTGGCTGCGGCGCAAAACAAGCTCACCCTCACCGGTGGCAAAAGCCGTTTCACGCTGCAGACACTGCCGTCAGACGACTTCCCGCTGGTCAACGAAGCAGCCGACTTTGGCCCAACCTTCAGCGTGCCCCAAAAGACGCTCAAGACCCTGATCAACCAGGTGCACTTTGCAATGGCGGTGCATGACATCCGCTACTACCTCAATGGCATCCTGTTTGTGGCCGAAGGCAAACAGTTGACCCTGGTGGCCACCGACGGACACCGCCTGGGCCTGGCCCAGGCCCAGCTGGAGACGGAGATCCCCAAGCAGGAGGTGATCCTGCCGCGCAAGACCGTGCTGGAGCTGCAGCGCCTGCTCAAGGACGAAGACACCCCGATCGAGATGCGCTTTGCCGGCAACCAGGCGCGTTTCAATTTCTCGGGCCTTGAATTTGTCACCAAGCTGGTAGAGGGCAAGTTCCCCGACTACAACCGCGTCATCCCCAAAAACCACAAGAACAGCGTGATCCTGGGCCGGGCCACGCTGCTGGCCAGCTTGCAGCGGGCGGCCATCCTGACGAGTGAGAAGTTCAAGGGTGTGCGCGTCAACATCGAGCCGGGTGTGCTGCGCATTGCCAGCAGCAACGCCGAGCAGGAAGAAGCCAAAGAAGAGATCGAGATCGACTACAGCGGTGACAGCATCGAGGTGGGCTTCAACGTCACTTACCTGATGGACGCGTTGTCCAACATCGTGCAGGACATGGTCAAGATCGAGTTGCAAGACGGCAATGCCAGCGCCTTGATCACGGTGCCCGAGCAGACCGGTTTCAAGTACGTGGTGATGCCGATGCGCATTTAGCGCGCATTGCACCCAGCACAGCAGCAGCGGGCCCAGAGCCCGCTTCAGCGTTTAAAGGCCGGCTGATTTGTGGCCAGCACCAGACCAGAGAGAGCTTGTGATGACCGATTCCACCCTGCCCAAAGACCCTGCCGGCACGCCAAACGCGGGTGTCACCCAGCGTGAATTGCCGTCTGCCGAGGGCTATGTGGCCTCCACAGGCGCTGAGGCCTCTGTGGCCTACGGCGAAGGCGACATCCAGATCCTGGAAGGCCTGGAGGCGGTGCGCAAACGCCCGGGCATGTACATCGGCGATACGAGTGACGGCACTGGCCTGCACCACCTGGTGTTTGAGGTGGTGGACAACTCGATTGATGAATCATTGGCCGGGCATTGCGACGACATCATCGTCACCATCCACAGCGACAACAGCATCAGCGTCATCGACAACGGCCGCGGCATCCCCACCGGCGTGAAGATGGACGACAAACATGAGCCCAAGCGCAGTGCGGCCGAGATTGCGCTGACTGAGCTGCATGCCGGCGGCAAGTTCAACCAGAACAGCTACAAGGTGTCGGGCGGCTTGCACGGCGTAGGCGTTAGCTGCGTGAATGCACTGAGCAAATCACTGCGCCTGACGGTGCGCCGTGAGGGCAAAGTGCATTTCATGGACTTTGCCAAAGGCATTCCGCAAGACGGTTTGATCGAGTTGCGCGATGGCGTTGAGACGCGCCCGCTGCGCATCAGCGGTGACACCGAGAAGCGTGGCACCGAGGTGCATTTTTCACCCGACGAATCGATCTTCAGCCAAGTCGATTTTCACTACGACGTGCTGGCAAAACGTCTGCGTGAACTGAGCTTCTTGAACAACGGTGTGCGCATCCGCCTGGTGGATGAGCGCAACAACAAGGAAGAAGACTTTGCCTTTGCTGGCGGCGTCAAAGGCTTTGTTGAGTTCATCAACAAAGGCAAGAAGGTGTTGCATCCCAACATCTTCCATGCGGCCGGTGACAAGGTGAGTGACCAAGGCACCAATGTGGGTGTTGAAGTGGCCATGCAGTGGAATGACGGCTACAACGAAAACGTGCTGTGCTTCACCAACAACATCCCGCAGCGTGATGGCGGTACGCATTTGACCGGCCTGCGCGCGGCGATGACGCGCGTCATCAACAAGTACATCGACGACAGTGAACTGGCCAAAAAAGCCAAGGTCGAGATTGCCGGTGACGACATGCGTGAAGGCCTGGCCTGCATCGTCAGCATCAAGGTGCCTGAGCCCAAATTCAGCAGCCAGACAAAGGACAAGCTGGTATCGAGCGAAGTGCGTGGCCCGGTCGAAGAGATCGTGTCGAAGTTGCTGACGGATTGGCTGCAAGAACACCCCATCGACGCCAAGATCATCTGCGGCAAGATTGTGGAAGCTGCCCGTGCCCGTGAGGCCGCCCGCAAAGCCCGCGAGATGACCCGCCGCAAAGGGGTGCTGGACGGCATGGGCCTGCCCGGCAAGCTGGCCGATTGCCAGGAGAAAGACCCGGCGCTGTGCGAGATCTACATCGTCGAGGGCGACAGCGCCGGTGGCAGCGCCAAACAAGGGCGGGACCGCAAGTTCCAGGCAATCCTGCCGCTGCGCGGCAAGATTTTGAACGTGGAAAAAGCCCGCTACGAAAAGCTGTTGTCGAGTGACAGCATCGTCACGCTGATCACCGCGCTGGGCACCAGCATTGGCAGTGAAGAGTTCAACATCGACAAGCTGCGC
>JANPOW010000148.1:0-3329 GCA_031428185.1 Betaproteobacteria bacterium
GTCGGTGGGGGTGAACGTGCCCGGGCTGTCGCGCGAGGAAAAGCAGGCCGCCTACGCCGCCGACATCACCTACGGCACCAACAACGAGTTCGGCTTCGACTACCTGCGCGACAACATGGTCTACGAGCTGGCCGACCGCTCGCAGCGCGGCCTGAACTTCGCGATCGTCGACGAGGTCGATTCGATCCTGATCGACGAGGCCCGCACGCCGCTGATCATCAGCGGCCAGGCCGAGGACCATACCGAGATGTACGTTCGCATCGACGCCGTCGTCCCGGGGTTGAAGAAGCAGATCGGCGAAGCCGACCTGCGCACCGGTGAAGGTGTGATCGAGCCGGGTGACTTCACGGTCGACGAGAAAACCCACCAGGTCTTCCTGACCGAAGACGGCCATGAAAACGCCGAGCGCCTGCTGGGTGAGGCCGGCCTGCTGGCCGAGGGTGCCAGCCTGTATGACGCGGCCAACATCTCGCTGATGCACCATGTCTACGCCGCGCTGCGTGCCAACCACCTGTACCACCGCGACCAGCACTATGTGAACCAGGGTGGCGAGATCATCATCGTGGACGAGTTCACCGGCCGCCTGATGACCGGCCGGCGCTGGAGCGACGGCCTGCACCAGGCGGTGGAGGCCAAGGAAGGGGTGCAAATCCAGAGCGAGAACCAGACGCTGGCGTCCATCACTTTCCAGAACTACTTCCGCATGTACGCCAAGCTGGGCGGCATGACCGGCACGGCCGATACCGAAGCCTATGAGTTCCAGGAGATCTACGGCCTGGAAACGGTGGTGATCCCGCCGAACCGGCCCACGCTGCGCAAGGACGAGCTGGACCTGATCTACAAGACCGGCCGCGAAAAATACAACGCGGTGATTGACGACATCCGCAGCTGCCATGAGCGGGGCCAGCCGGTGCTGGTGGGCACCACGTCGATCGAGAACTCCGAGCTGATCTCCGGCCTGCTGCAAACCGCCAGCCTGCCGCACCAGGTGCTCAACGCCAAGCAGCACGCACGTGAGGCCGAGATCGTGGCCCAGGCTGGCCGGCCGGGTGTGATCACCATTGCCACCAACATGGCCGGCCGGGGCACCGACATCGTGCTGGGTGGCAATGTCGAAAAACAAGTGCAGTTGATCGAGGCCGATGCCAGCGTGGGCCAGGCCGATGCCGCCCGCCGCAGCCAGCAGCTCAAAGACGAATGGCAAGGCCTGCATGAGCAGGTCAAGGCGGCCGGCGGCCTGCGCATCATCGCCACCGAGCGGCATGAGAGCCGGCGCATCGACAACCAGTTGCGTGGCCGCTCCGGCCGCCAGGGCGACCCGGGCCAGAGCCGCTTCTACCTCTCGCTCGAAGACCCGCTGATGCGCATTTTTGCCGGCGACCGGGTCAAGGCCATCATGGACAGGCTGAAGATGCCCGAGGGTGAGGCGATTGAGGCGGGCATCGTCAGCCGCAGCATCGAGGGCGCGCAGCGCAAGGTGGAGGCCCGCAACTTTGACGTGCGCAAGCAGTTGCTGGAGTACGACGATGTGTCGAATGACCAGCGCAAGGTGATCTACCAGCAGCGCAACGAGATTCTCGAATCGGCGTCGGTGCAGGCCCAGATCACCAACCTGCGCAAGAGCGCGATGACCGGCGTGGTGCGCACCTGGGTGCCGGCTGAAAGTGTGGAAGAGCAGTGGGACCTGCCCGCGTTGGAAAAAACCCTGACCGAGGAAGGGCAGGTGCCGGTGGCGCTGGCCGCGCTGGTGGAAAAAAGCGATTCCATCACCGATGAAGACGTGCTGGACCAGGTGGTCAAGGCCGCAGACGCGGTGTTTGAGGCCAAGCTGGCGCTGGTGGGTGTGGAGCAGTTCAACCCCTTCATGCGCATGGTGCTGCTGCAGGCCATCGACAGCCACTGGCGTGAGCATCTGGCCGCGCTGGACTATCTGCGCCAGGGCATCCACCTGCGTGGTTACGCCCAGAAAAACCCCAAGCAGGAATACAAGCGCGAGGCGTTTGAGCTGTTCAGCCAGTTGCTGGATGTGGTGAAGATGGAGGTGACGCGCCTGCTGCTGACCGTGCGCATCCAGAGCCAGGAGCAAGTGGCGCAAGCCGCCGAGGCGTTGGAGCTGCAAGCCAGCCAGTTGGGCAACGTCACCTACACCCACCCCAACGAGGACGGCAGCGTCAGCCAGGAGACCGACCCCAGCACGGTGGCCGCTGAGGTGCCCCGCGTGGGCCGCAATGACCCGTGCCCCTGCGGCAGTGGCAAGAAGTACAAGGCCTGCCACGGGCAGTTGGCCTGAGGCCCGCCATAGCTGCGCTGTGGCCGGCTCTACAAACACTTACCAGCAGGCCTGCCAAACTTGGGGAGTATCTGGCGCACCAGCCGTACACCATCGTGGTGACGGGTGCTGCGGTGGGTGGCTCAACAGTCGGTTTCACCGGGTCGGTGGTGTTGTTCAACACCCCCATAGCACCGCCGCCGGTGCCAGAGCCCGGAACCTACGCCATGATGTTGGCTGGCCTGGGTGCTTTGGGCTTTTTGGCCCGACGCCGGCAAAACGCTTGACGCGGCAGCGGCCCTGGCACCCCAACAAGCGGCTGCGGCCGCTTTTTTGTTGCCTCTTGTGTTGTCTTTTGCCGCACCTACAATCCGCCGCCCCCAACCGTGCAGCCCAGGACACCACCATGCCCGTCAATTTGCGTCCACCCGTTCTGGCCGACTTGCACCCGGTCTCCGGCGTGCGGCTGGGGGTGGCCCAAGCAGGTATCCGCAAGGCCAATCGCACCGATTTGGTGGTGATCGCGCTGGACCCTGGCACCGCTGTGGCGGGTGTGTTCACCCAAAACCGGTTTTGCGCCGCGCCGGTGCAAATCTGCCGTGAACACCTGGCGGGCGCTGGCGCTGATGGTGGTGCAAACGCCGTGCGTGCGCTGGTGATCAACACCGGCAATGCCAACGCCGGCAGCGGCACCGATGGCCTGGTGCGGGCGCGCAGCACCTGCGCCGCACTGGCCGGTTTGATGGGCTTGCAGCCCACGCAGGTTCTGCCGTTTTCCACCGGCGTGATCATGGAAATCTTGCCGGTGGACCGCCTGGTGGCCGGCCTGCCCGCTGCGCTGGCGGACCTGCGCGCTGATGGCTGGCTAGCCGCCGCCCAGGGCATCATGACCACCGACACCCTGCCCAAGGCCACATCACGCCAGCTGCAGATTGGTGGGCGCAGCGTCACCATCACCGGCATCAGCAAGGGCGCCGGCATGATCCGGCCCAACATGGCCACCATGCTGGGCTTTGTGGCCACCGACGCGGTGATTGCGCCCGGCCTGCTGCAAGCCGTG
>JANPOW010000149.1:0-8824 GCA_031428185.1 Betaproteobacteria bacterium
CAGCCGCCGCGCCGCGCTGTGGATGGCCGCCCGGATGCGGGGGTAGGTGCCGCAGCGGCACAGGTTGCCGTTCATCGCGGTATCGATGTCGGCATCGCTGGGTTGGGGCTTGGCCTTGAGCAACGCTGCTGCGCTGACCAGCTGGCCGCTTTGGCAGTAGCCGCACTGCACCACGTCAATCTCGGTCCAGGCGGCGCGCAGGGCGGTGATCTCGCGGCCTTGCAAGCCTTCAATGGTGGTCACTGGCCGCCCGCCCACGGCGGCCAGCGGTGTGACGCACGACCGCACCGGCTGGCCATCCACCTGCACGGTGCAGGCGCCGCACTGGGCGATGCCGCAGCCGAACTTGGTGCCTGTAAGTTGCAGCTCACCGCGCAGCACCCACAGCAGCGGGGTGTCGGGCTCGGCCTGCACTTTGCGGGCAATGGTGTTGACGGTGAGGGTGGTGGTCATGTTGGTGGGGCGTCGGTTGGGTCAAGCCATGCCGGTCAAACCAGCAGGTCAGGCCAGCTTGAGCGGCAAGCTGCGCAGGCGCTGGCCGGTCAGCGCAAACAGCGCGTTGGCCACGGCCGGCGCAATGGGCGGTGTGCCGGGCTCACCCACGCCCTCGGGCGGCTCGGTGCTGGGCAGGATCTCGGTGTCAATCACCGGACAGTCGGCCAGCCGCAGCAGCGGCTGTTGGTGGAAGTTGCGCTGCTGCACCTGGCCCTGGTCCAGCGTGATCTCACCAAACAGCGCGGCGCTCAGGCCAAACACCACCGCGCTGTCCATCTGCTGGCGGATGCCATTCGGGTTGACGGCGGTGCCGCAGTCAATCGCCGCCACCACGCGGTGGACGCGGATGCGTTTGCGTCCTTGTGCAAGCTCGGCCGGGTCCAGTGACACCTCGGCCACTTGCGCCACGATGCTGCCAAAGCTCTGGTGCAGGGCGATGCCCCTGGCCTTTTTGGCACCGTCGCTGTGCGGTGCCAGCGGCTGGCCCCAGCCGGCCTTGGCAGCCGCACGGCGCAGCACGGCGGCGTGGCGCGGGTGTTTGCGCAGCAGCGCCAGGCGGAAGTCCAACGGGTCCTGGCCGGCGGTGTAGGCCGCTTCGTCGACAAAACTCTCTTTGAAAAACGCCTGGTGCGAATGGCCGACCGAGCGCCAGAAGCCCACCGGCACCGGCAACGCCACGATCTGGTGGCTGATGCGGGCGGCGGGCCATTCGTAGGGCTGGTCAAACGCGCCCTCGGCGGTGGTTTTGTCCGGCCCGGCACCGGGCAGGCCAAACTGGCGCTGCAAAAACTGCTGGATGATGGACGGCCCGGCCGACGTGGCCTGCCAGGCGATCAGCTTGCCTTGTGCGTCAAAACCCGCGTGGTAGCGCGCCACGCAGGGCGGGCGGTAAAAGTCATGCGTGCTGTCTTGCTCACGGGTCCAGCAGGTCTGCACCGGCACACCGGGCAGGGCTTTGGCGATGGTTGCCGCCTGGGCGATGAAATCGACCTCCAGCCGGCGGCCAAAGCCGCCGCCAAGCAGGGTGACATTCAGTTGCACCTGGTCGCTGTCCAGCCCCAGCGCCTGCGCCGCCGCCCAGCGCGCCAGCCCCGGCACCTGGGTGGGCGCCCAGACTTGGGCCTTGAAACCACCGGCGGACTTTGCCGATGAGCCCACCACCAGCACGGTGCAGTTTTGCGGCTCCAGCGTGGCATGGGCCAGCAGCGGGGCGTGGTAGTCGGCCGTCAGGCTGCGGCTGGCGGATTTGAGCGCGGCCGCCACATCACCGTGCTTGAAGTAGGCAAAACCGTCGTCCTGGGCCAATGCCTGGGTCAGTGCCTGGCTCAGCTGGGCCTGGATGCCGGCGCTGCTGAGCGTGGCCGCCGGGCCGTGGTCCCAGGTCACTTGCACGGCCTTGACGGCCTGCATCGCGTGCCAGGGCGTGTCGGCAACCACCGCGATAGCGCCGCTGCCGCCACGTTGGCCGGGCACGGCCAGCACCTGTTTGACACCCGGCAGGGCCAGCGCGGCCTTGCCATCGAATGTGGCCACGCTGCCACCCAGCGTGGGGCACATCAGCACGCTGGCGTACAGCATGTAGGGCAGCACAGTGTCGATGCCAAAACGCGCGCTGCCGTCTTGCTTGGACGCCGCCTCGTGGCGCGGCATGGGCTTGCCGATCAGTGTCCACTGGGCGGCGGTCTTGAGCGTGGGGTTGTCGGGCAGGGGCTGCTTGGCGGCGGCCTCGACCAAGGCCCCAAACCGTGCACTGCGGCCCGAGCCGGCATGCATCACCACACCTTTGCTGGCCCGGCATTCAGCCACCGGCACTGCCCAATCCTGCGCCGCAGCGGCCACCAGCATGGCGCGGGCGCTGGCACCGGCCTGCCGCATCGGCAGCCAACTGTCCTTGATGCTGGACGAGCCGCCGGTCATCATCAGGCCGATCTCGCGCATGGTCTTGGCCGTCATCCAGGCCGCAGTGCGTTGCAGCGCGCTGTGGTTGTCCGGGTGGAACGGCAGGCCGTCCACCACGGTGGACAGGTTGTTGTAGATGGCGTCAATCGGCGGGTGCTCAATGCGCACCGTGGCCCAGTCGGCGTCCAGCTCGTCGGCCAGCACCATGGCCAGCGAGGTGAGCACACCCTGGCCCATTTCGCTCTTGGGCACCATCACCGTCACGCTGTTGTCGGTGGCAACTTTGACCCAGCCGTTGAAGGCGTGTTGGCCGGCGCTGCTGGGCAAGGGCCTGGCGGGGCGCAGGCGTTGGCGTGTGGGCAACAGCCCCCAGCCCAGCACCAGCGCGCCACCCAGGCCCAGCCCGCCCAGGATCAGATGTCGTCGTTTCATGCTGTGGCCCCGCTCAACCCGCACGCATCAAGGTGCTCTTGCCAAACAGACTCTCGATCAAGTCCACCGCCAATTCGGCCGTCTGGTTGCGCACATCCAGTGCCGGGTTCAGCTCCATCACGTCCAGGCTGGCCAGTCGGTGAGTGTCGGCAATCATCTCCATGCACAGCTGGGCCTCACGGTAGGTGGGGCCGCCGGGCACCACCGTGCCCACACCGGGCGCGATGGGCGGGTCGAGAAAATCCACATCAAAGCTGACGTGCAGGTGGGTGTTGGCATCCAACGTGGCCAGGGCCAGCTCCATCGTGTGGCGCATGCCCATCTCGTCGATGTAGCGCATGTCAAACACCTCCAGCCCGACCTGATGCACCAGGCGTTTTTCGCCCGCGTCCACCGAGCGGATGCCGATCTGGCGCAGCCATTTCGGGTTGATGGCCGGCACCCGGCCACCCATTTCGATCAAGGCCTGCGGCCCCAGCCCGCACAGGCAGGCCACCGGCATGCCGTGGATGTTGCCGCTGGGAGTCAGGGTGTTGGTGTTGAAGTCGGCGTGCGCGTCCAGCCACAGCACGCGCAGCTTTTTGCCGACATCCCTGCAGTGGCGCGCCACCGCGCTGATCGAGCCCAGGCCCAGGCAGTGGTCACCGCCCAGCAGGATGGGCAACTGGCCGGCACGCAGCGCGGCCAGCATCGCGTCATGCACGGCCTGGTTCCAGGCCACCACCTCGGCGAGGTGGCGGTAACCATCAGCCGGCGGCAGCCAGGGGTTGGCCGGGCCGGCCAGGTTGCCCAGGTCGGTGACGCTCAGGCCGTGGCCCTCCAGCACCTGCTGCAGGCCGGCCACCCGCAGCGCCTCCGGCCCCATGCGGGCGCCTTTGCTGCCGGCGCCGATGTCGGTGGGCGCGCCGATCAGGCTGATGGTGGGTTTCATGCGGCTGATTTCATGCTGCGGCCGTCATCCCGCATTACCGGACGCAGCGATGTCCGCTTCAAAACCGTAGTGCTGGGCCAGGCAGGCCCAGGCCTCTTCGGCGGTCTCGACAAAGTGAAACAAGTTCAGATCCCCTGCGCTGATCATGCCGGTGTCCACCAGGTGCTGGAAGTTGATGAGCTTCTGCCAGAACGCGCGGCCAAACAGCAGGATGGGCCGATTTCGGCTTTTGCCGGTCTGGATCAGCGTCATGGTCTCGAACAGCTCATCCAGCGTGCCAAAGCCGCCCGGGAAGCACACCAGCGCAATGCTGCGCATCAAAAAGTGCATCTTGCGCAGCGCAAAGTAGTGGAACTGGAAACACAGCTCGGGCGTGATGTAGGCGTTGGGCTCTTGCTCGTGTGGCAGCACGATGTTGAGGCCGATACTTTTGCCGCCCACCTCAAACGCACCCCGGTTGCCGGCCTCCATGATGCCGGGGCCACCACCGGTGACCACGTAGATGGGGGTGTCCAGGCTGCGTGAGCGCTCGGTCACCAGCGCGCCAAAGCGCCGCGCCTCCTCGTAGTAGTGGCTCATGACCAGGCCGGCCTCGGCGCGCTTGATGGCCTGTTCATCGGTGCCGCCTTGGGCCGCTGCCAGGCGCTGGCCGGCCAACTCGGCACTGGCGATGCGCGCACTGCCAAAAATCACGATGGTTGAGCGGATGTTCAGCTCGGCCTGCACCAACTCGGGCTTGAGCAGCTCCAGTTGCATGCGCACCGGGCGCAGCTCTTCACGCAGCAAAAACTCGGTGTCGGTGAAGGCCAGCCGGAATGCGCTTTCCGGGCCGCCATAGCGCGACGGCGGCGCGGCGTCATTGGCGTCCTGCTCGGCACTGGGGAAGTTGCGAGCGGTCAGTTCAGGGTGCTTGGTGTCCATGCGCGCAGCTTATCGCCTGCTGCACGGCTACATTGGCGGCCCATGACGCTGCAAGCCCTCACCCTGGACCTGGACGACACCCTGTGGCCCGTGCTGCCCACGCTGCGCCGCGCCGAGGCCCGTATGCAGGCCTGGCTGCTGCAGCATGCCCCGGCCACCGTGGCCCGCCATGACGCCGCAGCACTGCGCGGCCTGCGCGCCACCCTGCTGGCAGAGCGGCCGGACTGGGCCCATGACCTGGGCCGGCTGCGCCGTGAATGCACCCGCCGCGCGCTGCTGGCCGCCGGGGATGACCCGGCGCTGGCCGAGCCGGCGTTTGAGGTGTTTTACGCCGCCCGCCATGAGGTGGACCTGTACGCCGATGTGCTGCCCGCGCTGCAACGCCTGGCGGCACGCTGGCCCATCGTGGCGCTGACCAACGGCAATGCCGACGTGCAGCGGGTGCCGGGGCTGGGCCAATGGTTTCACGCCGCCGTCAGCGCGCAATCACTTGGCTACAGCAAGCCGGCCGCCGCTGCCTTCATTGCCGCTTGCCAGCGCGCCGGCGCCAAGCCGGCGCACACCTTGCATATTGGTGATGACGCCGCACTTGATGTGGACGGCGCGCTGGACGCCGGCTTGCAGGCGGCCTGGGTGCGGCGCCAGGATGGGCCGGACACGGGGCAGCCACGCGGCAGGGCGCAGCATGTGGTGGGCAGCTTGGCTGAGTTGGCCGACAGGCTGGGTTGCTGAGCCCCGCCGCGTCGTGGCAGCGCACGGAAATGCTGCGCGAATGCCGGGTGAAATAGCGGGCAAAGCGCATGCAACTCCGCAGGCAGCCGCGCACTCCCAGCAATTGCGCAGTCTTATACTGACCATTCAATCGATTCGTTGGCGGGCCTGTACAGGCCAAGGCGGGGCAAGATGACAGGCAAGTTCAAGGTGGTGGGTCTGCTGGCCGTGGGTGCCGTGGCAGGCGCACTGACCACCATGCAGTTGCAAGCCTTTGCGCGGGGCTCGCTCGCACCCCTGCCGATCGAAGAGCTGCAACAGCTCGCGGCAGTGTTCGGCATGGTCAAGAGTGACTATGTCGAGCCAGTGGACGAGAAAAAGCTCATCTCTGACGCCATCGGCGGCATGGTGGCCGGGCTCGACCCGCACTCGGTCTACTTCGACAAAAAGAGCTTCAAAGAATTCCGCGAGGGCACCACCGGCCGCTTTGTCGGCGTGGGCATCGAGATCGGCATGGAAGACGGCCTGGTCAAAGTGGTTTCACCGATTGAGGGCTCCCCGGCCTTCCGCGCGGGTTTGAAGCCGGGCGACCTGATCACCAAGATCGATGACACAGCCGTCAAAGGTTTAGGGCTGGAGGCGGCTGTCAAGCGCATGCGCGGTGAGCCCAATACCAAGGTGCAGCTGATGATCTTCCGCAAGGACGAGAGCCGCAGCTTCCAGGTCACCATCGTGCGTGAAGAAATCCGGGTGCAAAGTGTGCGCGCCAAGGCCATCGAGCCCGGTTATGCCTGGATCCGTGTCAGCCAGTTCCAAGACCGCACGGTGGACGATTTCGCCCGCAAGATCGAGGAGTTGTACAAGGCCGATCCCAATCTGAAGGGCCTGGTGCTGGACTTGCGCAATGACCCGGGTGGCCTGCTGGAGGGCGCGGTGGCCTTGTCGGCAGCCTTCTTGCCGGCCGAGGTGACCGTGGTCACCACCAACGGCCAGATTGCCGAATCACGCGCCACCTTCAAGGCATCGCCTGAGTACTACGCCCGCCGTGGCAACGGTGACCCACTGCGCAAGCTGCCAGCCGCGCTCAAGACCGTGCCGCTGGTGGTGCTGGTGAATGAAGGCTCAGCCTCGGCCAGCGAGATCGTGGCCGGTGCGCTGCAAGACCACAAACGCGCCACCATCATGGGCGCACAAACGTTCGGCAAGGGTTCGGTGCAAACCGTGCGGCCGCTGCCGGCCGATACCGGGCTGAAGATCACCACCGCCCGCTACTACACGCCCAACGGCCGGTCCATCCAGGCCAAGGGCATCGTGCCCGACGTGTGGATTGACGAGACGGCAGACGGCAATGTGTTTGCCGCCCTGCGCATGCGCGAAGCCGACCTGGAAAAACACCTGAACAACGGCAAAGAGGTGAAGGACGAAGCGCGCGAGAAAGCCCGTGAAGAAGCGCGCAAGAAGTTGGAAGAGCTGTCCGCCAAGAGCAAGGAGCCGCCCAAGCCGCTGCCTGAATTTGGCACGGCAGATGATTTCCCGCTGCTGCAGGCGCTGAACCAGTTGAAGGGCCGGCCGGTGGCGGTCAGCAAGACAGCCAGTGAGCGCAAGGCGGCGTTGGACACGGACAAGCAATAAAACGCTTCTGCCGTGTCGACAAGCCCGCTTCGGCGGGCTTGTTCACATCCAGCCCGCATCAGCGGGCTTTTTCACGCGCTGCGCCAGCCTGCGGCCCGGCGCTATGCTCCCCCAATGAACGACGACCAACTGCTGCGCTACTCGCGCCACATCCTGCTGGACGAGATCGGCATCGAGGGCCAGACCAGGCTGCTGCAAAGCCACGCACTGGTGATTGGTGCGGGGGGCTTGGGCTCACCCGTGGCGCTGTACCTGGGCACGGCCGGTGTGGGCCGCATCACCCTGGTGGACCACGACACGGTGGATGTGACCAACCTGCAGCGTCAGATTGCGCACAACTTGGCCCGGGTGGGCATGCCAAAGGCCGAATCCGCACGCCAGACCATCCTGGCCATCAACCCGGATGTGCAGGTGTTGCCGGTGATGCAGCGGGCGGATGCTGCCTGGTTGGATGCGGCGGTGCGGGGCGCCGATGTGGTGGTGGATTGCAGCGACAACTTCCGCACCCGGCACGCCGTCAACATGGCCTGTGCCCACCACCACAAGCCGCTGGTGTCGGGCGCCGCCATTGGCTTTGACGGCCAGATTTCGGTCTACGACATCCGGCAGCCCGGGGCGCCCTGTTATGCCTGCATCTTCCCGCCCGAGGCCACCACCGCGGAGGTGGCCTGCGCCACCATGGGTGTGTTTGCACCGCTGGTGGGCATCATCGGCAGCATGCAGGCGGCCGAAGCGCTGAAGCTGCTGATGGGTGTGGGCAGCTCATTGGCCGGCCGGCTGCAGATGCTGGACGGCCGCACGATGGAGTGGACCGAGATCCGCATGGCCAGGCAGGCCGGCTGCCCGGTGTGCGGCGGGCACTGAGCAACGGCTTCAGTCGGCTGCGCTGCTGTCGGCCAGTGCTTGCAGCGCGGCGGACTCGATCACTTGCACGCCGGGTTTGTCGGTGGCCAGCGCGGCGATCAGCGCTGCCGCCACCGCATCGGCGCTGATGGGCCGCAGTGCGCGCGGGATCAACCAGCCGACGGCCGGCATCCAGGCTTGTGCCAAGGTCTCCATCAAGCGTGGTGCCTGGCCCAGCGCGGTGCGCTCACCCAGCAGCAGCGATGGCCTGGCGAGCACCAGTTGTGGCAAGCCCAGCGCGCGCAGCGCCTGCTCCATCTCGCCTTTGACACGGTTGTAAAACACCGCCGAGCGGGCGTCCGCGCCCAGCGCCGACACGACACCCAGCCGGTTGACACCGGCCACCTTGGCGGCACGGGCAAAGGCCAGCACCGCATCAAAATCCACCGCCCGAAAGGCCTCTTGTGAGCCTGCCACCTTGATGGTGGTGCCCAGGCAGCACAGCGCCCAGTCGGTGGCGGGCAAGCCGGGTTGGCCGGCCTGGCCCAGGGTTTTGAAGTCCACCACCGTGCTGCGCACACCGGCCGGCAACGCCGTGGCCTGTGCGGCGTGGCGCACCAGCGCGGTGACGCGGCCCATGGGTGTGCCACCGGCCAGGCGTTGCAACAGCGCCCGGCCCACCAGGCCGGTGGCGCCGGCCACCAGTACCCGCATGGGTGCAGCGGCTGCTGCGGGCGCGATGGGCGTGTTTGATCTTGCTTTGGTCATGGCCTGTGCGTGCAGTGATCAAGGCCGCATGGTGCACCAACCGGGGTCAGGCGCCACGGGTATACACCGAGCACACAAAAAAGCCGCCTTGCGGCGGCTTGGATGCATCCGAACCGGCGGCTGAAGGCCACTGGCCCGTGATCGCTCAGCGCTTGGGGCCGGCCGGCCGGCCACCGGGGCGGCCACCGCCAC
>JANPOW010000150.1:0-28918 GCA_031428185.1 Betaproteobacteria bacterium
GCCACGCAGCACACCGGCGGCCGATGACGATTCGTTGTCCTGCACAAACGGCCGCGTGGCGGGCAGGCCTAGCGAGGCCAGGCCGGCATCAAAGCGCTGCTGGCTGAAGCTTTCCATGAACCAGCCACGGGCATCGCCAAACACGGTGGGTTCGATCAGGACAACGCCGGGCAGGCTGGTGGGGGTGAATTTCATCGGGTGGCCGGTGGCAGGGTGACGGTTTCCAGCAGCATGCGGTCAACGCCGATCTGCCAGGCGGGCAAGACCAGGCCAAAGCGGCTTTGCAGCTTGCTGCTGTCCAGGCGGGAGTTCAAGGGCCGTGTCGCCGGCGTGGGGTAGTCACGGGTGGGGATGGCCAGCACCGCGTCGGGCGTGCAGCGCAGCGCCACGCCGCGCGCCTGGGCCCAGCCGATCACATGGCGGGCGTAGTTGCACCAGCTGGTCGCGCCGCCAGCCGTGGCGTGGTAGGTGCCGCTGAGGGTGGGGTCGTGCTGTGCCTGGCGCACGGCATGGGCGCCGATGTCGGCCAGCAGGTCAGCGCCTGTGGGTGCGCCGATCTGGTCGTCAATCACGGTCAGGCGGTCACGCTCAGCGGCCAGGCGCAGCATGGTGCGGGCAAAGTTGCCACCACGCGCTGCGTGCACCCAGCTTGTGCGCAAGATCAGGTGCCGGCAGCCGCTAGCCCGCACCAGGTTTTCACCGGCCAGCTTGCTGCGGCCGTACACGCTGAGCGGGCCGGTGGCGGCGGTCTCGCTGCGTGGCTGATCACCGCTGCCATCAAACACATAGTCGGTGCTGTAGTGCATCAGCAACCCACCAAGCTCGGCCATCAGCTGGGCCACCCGGCCCACCGCCAGCGCGTTGATGGTGTGGGCCAGCTCGGGCTCGGATTCAGCCTTGTCCACCGCCGTGTAGGCAGCCGCATTGACCACCACATCAGGCCGCAGGCTGCGCAGGCTGGCGGCCAGGCGCTCAGGCTGGGCCAGGTCACCACACAAATCACTGCCCGCAGTGACACGGGGCAGGCAGGTGAGCTGGCCGAGTGGCAGCAAGGCCCGTTGCAACTCCCAGCCAACCTGGCCGTCCGGCCCCAGCAAAACAATGTTCATGGGTGGCGCAAAGCCGCGCATTCTAAGGAGCTTGGGCACTGCGCAGCACCTTGTCCCCGCACCGCCCATGCGCGAAAAACACGCCGCAGGGGATAATCAGCGGCTCATGACCGACATCACCCCCCAAGCCGACCTGTCCACCAGCGTGGATGAAACCCCAGTTGCTGCAGCGCCTGAGGCGCCGCCACAGCGCTTTGACGTGCTCCCACTTGACGCCAAATTGTTGCGCGCCGTCACCGAGTCGGGCTACACCGCCATGACGCCGATCCAGGCCAAGGCGATCCCGCTGGTGCTGGCCGGGCGTGACGTGATGGGCGCGGCGCAGACCGGCACCGGCAAGACGGCGGCTTTCTCGCTGCCGTTGCTGCAAAAGATGATGAAGCACGAGACCACGTCGATGTCGCCGGCACGGCACCCGGTGCGGGCGCTGGAGCTGACGCCCACCCGTGAGTTGGCCGATCAGGTGGCCAACAACGTCAAGACCTACGCCAAACACACCCAATTGCGCAGCATGGTGGTGTTTGGTGGCATCGACATGAAGCCGCAGACCGCCGAGCTGAAAAAAGGCGTGGAGGTGCTGATCGCCACGCCGGGCCGGCTGCTGGACCACATCGAAGCCAAGAACTGCGTGCTCAACCAGGTGGAATACGTGGTGCTGGACGAAGCCGACCGCATGCTCGACATCGGCTTTTTGCCTGACCTGCAGCGCATCCTCAGCTACCTGCCCAAGACCCGCCAGACCTTGCTGTTCTCGGCCACCTTCTCGCCCGAGATCCGCAAGCTGGCGCAGAGTTATCTGCAAGACCCGATCACGGTGGAAGTGGCACGCGCCAACGCCACCGCCACCAATGTAGAGCAGCGTTTTTACAGCGTGAATGAGGACGACAAGCGCGCCGTGGTGATGCAATTGCTCAAGACCCGGGCACTCAGCCAGGCCATCGTGTTTGTCAACTCCAAGCTTGGCGCGGCCCGGCTGGCGCGCACGTTTGAGCGTGAAGGCCTGAAGACTGCCGCGCTGCATGGCGACAAGTCACAAGATGAGCGGCTCAAATCGCTGGCCGCTTTCAAGCGTGGTGAGGTGGAGTTGCTGGTGGCCACCGACGTGGCCGCCCGCGGGCTGGACATCGCTGACCTGCCGGCCGTCTTCAACTTTGATGTGCCGTTCAACGCTGAAGACTACATTCACCGCATCGGCCGCACCGGCCGGGCCGGTGCATCCGGCCTGGCCGTGACCTTGGTGGACCGCGACGACGTCCGTCTGGTGGGTGACATCGAACGCTTGATCAAGAAAAAGATCGAGCTGGAACCCATCGATCTGGTGGACGACCGGCCGCGCCGCGCGCCGTACCGGGCGCGCGAGGGGGCTGATGAGCGCCTGCCCGCAGCCGGCCCGGCCACCGAGCGCGCACCGCGTGATGTAGAGCGTTTTGCGCGTGAGCCCGAGCGTTACCCCCGTGAAATACGCGAGCCGCGTGAAGGCCGCGACACCGACCGCCCACGCCGCACATTTGCACCGGCCCCGGTGGCGCTTGACCCGTTTTTTGACAAACCCTATGAGCCGGCCGCGCTGTCAGACGACAAGCCGGCCTGGGAGCAAAAAAGCGTAGCGGCGATGCCGGCGCGGGGCTTGTCGCCCAACATCCGCAGCAAGCGCAAGGTGGGGTCGTTGTTGGGCGGTGGCAAGGTCTGAGCGCCTGCCGGCGTGCTGCAGCAGGCTTGTCGGATCAACCCGCCAGCCACAAAAACACCGCCGGCAAGCGGCCACCCAGCGCCGCACCCGGGTTGGCGCGCCACTGCTGCGCGCTGCGGGTCTGGCAGCGGCCGTCAGGCAAGGTCAGCCCGCTGGCCACTGACAAGCGTGTGCCGGGCTGCAAATGCTCGGCCAAGGCCTTGAGCAGTGCGTCATTGCGGTAGGGCGTTTCGATCACGATCTGGGTTTGGCCCTGGCGGCGCGACAAAGCGTCCAGCTCACGGATGCGGGCAGCGCGCGCTGCGGCGTCCACCGGCAAGTAGCCGACAAACGCAAAACTCTGGCCATTCAAGCCACTGGCGGCCAAGGCCAGCAGCAGTGCGCTGGCGCCGGCCAGCGGCTGCACGGTGATACCCAGTGCATGGGCGGCTTGCACCAGTGCCGCGCCGGGGTCGGCCACGCCGGGCAGGCCGGCCTCAGACAACAAGCCCACATCCTGCCCGGCCAGCGCAGCGGCAAGCAGTGGGCGCAGATCGGGTGCGGCAGCCGGGCTGCGGCCGGCGCCGTTGCCTTTCACCGGCCGTGGCAGCTCGGTGATCACAATCTGCTGCAGCGGCTGGGCCAGCGGCACCAGCTTGTCCACCCGCTTGAGCAGCGCCCGGGTGGTCTTGGCGCTCTCGGCCACCCAGTGGCCCAAGGTGGCGGCGCGCTGGATCACCGCCAGCGGCAGCACGTCCTGCAGATCCACCTCGCAACCGGTGCCCAGGTCCAGCGTGTTGGGCACCAGCACCAGCGTGCCGGCTTTCGCGCTCAAGACGACCGCCCCGGGATGTCGACGCCAGCCAGGCGCAGCAGTGTGCAGGTGTGGATCAGCGGCAGGCCGATCAGCGCGGTCGGGTCATCGCTGCGGATGGCGGCCAGCAGGCTGATGCCCAGGCCTTCGCATTTGGCGCTGCCGGCACAGTCATACGGGGCTTCTGCGCGCAGGTAGTGCTCAATCTGCGCGTCGTCCAGCGGCCGGAATTGCACCTGCACCTCGGCCAGCGCGCACTGCGCAAAGCCGGCTTGCTGCTGCACCACTGCCACGGCGGTGTGGAACACCACACTGCGCCCGCGCATGGCCTGCAATTGCGCCACGGCGCGGGCGTGGGTGCCTGGTTTGCCGATGGTCTGGCCATCCAGCTCGGCCACCTGGTCCGCGCCGATCACCACCGCGCCCGGGTGCAGCGCGGCCACAACGTGTGCTTTCTCCAGTGCCAGGCGCTGGGCCAGCGCGCCGGCGGATTCACCGGCCCGCGGCGTTTCATCCACCAGCGGCGCAATGCAGTCAAACGACAGCCGCAGCCGCTGCAGCAACTCACGCCGGTAGGGCGAGGTGGACGCCAGGATCAGCGCTGGCGGGTGAGGGGCAGAGGCAGTTGGCATGGGCCGGATTGTCCCATTGCAGCACCGTACACTGGCCGCATGAGACCCTCGCGACATGACCCACTACGCCTGGACATGGCCGCTTTTGCCGCCGATGGCAGCGTGCTGTCCGGCACCTGGCCGGGCGCATCCTTGCCCCGGCTGGCCGAGTTGCAAACCGCGCCGCAAGACAGCGGGCTGCCCGCTGTGGCCTGGCAGGCCCAGGGCGAGCGGCGTGTGGTGCCAGTGGGTGAGCCCGAGCTATGGCTGACGCTGCAGGCCCAGGCGCCGGTGTGGCTGACCTGCCAGCGCTGCTTGCAACCGATGTCAGCACCGCTGGCGCTTGACCGGCGCCTGCGCTTTGTGCAGGGCGAGGCCCAGGCCGAGGCGCTGGACGCCGAGAGCGACGACGACGTGCTGGCGCTGAACCGCTGGATGAGCCTGCGTGAGCTGGTTGAGGACGAGTTGCTGCTGGGCCTGCCGCTGGTGCCACGGCACGCTGTGTGCCCGCAGCCGCTGCCCGTACCAGTGCGGTTGGAGGCCGAATCCGACGACGACAGGCTGGAGGATGACCTGGACACCCAGCCACCAGCGCCGGCAGACGATGATCCGCCCACCAAGCCCAACCCCTTCGCCGTGTTGGCAGCGCTGAAGAAGGGTGGCGGCTGAAACCTGCCCGTTGCCGCTTGGGTGCGCTATACTCATGGGCTTTTTGACGCGGACAGGCGCGCGCAGCGGTTGTAGCTGTGATTAGGTCAGTTGACGACACAGCCGTTGGTTTGGGCAGTCAGGCAGGTCGCCAAGCCGTCAGCCAGCCCGCCAGTCAGCCCGCAAGCCCGCAAGCCCGTCCACAAGTCAGTCCGCCAGTTCGGCGCAAGTTCAGCGCCAATCCAGCGCAAGTTCAGGAGAATTTCATGGCCGTTCAGCAGAATAAGAAGTCACCTTCCAAGCGTGGCATGCACCGCTCACACAATGCCCTGGTGACCCCGGGTACGGCGATTGAGCCCACCACCGGTGAAGTGCATCTGCGCCACCACATCAGCCCTACCGGTTTTTACCGTGGGCGCAAGATCTTCAAGACCAAGGCTGACGCCTGAGCGATTGACCCGGCGCGCTGCTGGCCCGTGCCGGTGGTGCACCAGTCAGCTTGCGGCGGCTGCAAAGCTGCCAAGCCTGTGTTGGCACTGCACCAAACCCGGCGCTGCATCCTGTGCGGCCGGGTTTTTGCATTGTTGCGACGGCACCTGTGGCCAGCCCGTTGGCAGCCTTGCGGGCTGGCCCGCTTGTGTGCCTTTGCCGCATCGCCTACCGTTGCGTGGTGGTGTGTAGGCCCAACAAGCGGGTGGATTTCACCCAGCCCGCCGGCCCGCCGGCCTGCCTGACTGCCCACCTGACCGGCTCCCTGCGCCCCAACAGCTTGCCCATGCCGCATCAGTCACCGTCCGTCTTGCAGCCGCTCCAGCGTGTGCGCCTCGCCGTTGATTGCATGGGTGGCGACCACGGCCCATCGGTCACCTTGCCAGCTTGCCGCAGCTTTTTGCAGTCCCATCCGGATGCGCAGTTGTTGTTGGTCGGCAGCGCCCAGGCGCTGCAAGCCGCGCAAGGCTGGCCACGCTGCACCTTGATCACCGCCACCGAGGTGGTGTTGATGGACGACCCGGTCGAAGTGGCGCTGCGCCGCAAGCGGGATTCGTCGATGCGGGTGGCCATCGCGCAGCTCAAGCCTGGCAAGGCGGACGACGGCGCAGCGCTGCCAGCGGCTGCCGACGTGTGTGTGTCCGCCGGCAATACGGGCGCCTTGATGGCCGTGGCGCGCTACCTGCTCAAGACTTTTGACGGCATTGACCGCCCGGCCATCGCCGCGCTGCTGCCCAATATGCGGGGTGGCTTTACCAAGGTGCTGGACCTGGGCGCCAATGTCGATTGCAGCGCCGAGCAACTGCTGCAGTTTGCGGTGATGGGCAGTGCGCTGGTCAGTGCGCTGGACGGCAACGAGACGCCAAGCGTGGGCCTGCTCAACATCGGTGAAGAAGCCATCAAGGGCAGCGAGACGATCAAGCGTTCTGGTGAGTTGCTTCGCGCGGCAGCCGCTGCCGGCCAGATCAATTTCTACGGCAACGTGGAGGGCAATGACATCTTCAAAGGCACCACCGACCTGGTGGTGTGTGATGGTTTTGTTGGCAATGTGCTGCTCAAGACGTCCGAGGGCCTGGCCGGCATGATGGGCCAGTTCATCAAGCAGGAGTTCAGCCGCAACATGCTGACACGGCTGGCGGCCCTGGTGGCGCTGCCGGTGCTCAACCGGTTCAAGGACCGCGTTGACCACCGCCGCTACAGCGGTGGTGCGCTGTTGGGGCTGCGTGGGCTGGTGTTCAAGGCGCATGGATCGTCCGACGCTTACGCCTTTGATCGGGCGCTGGCACGGGCTTATGATGCCGCCCGAAACCGGTTGCTGGACCGCGTGCAAGGCCGCATCCGGGACACCTTTGCGGTGTTGCCGGGCCTGCAGGTGGCCCAGCCCGGCACGGCGCTGGAGCAAGCCAACAGCCCCGGTCAAGCGCACCCCGCCAAAGCCGCATAACGACGCTGCATCAACACGCCGCACCACCCTTGCCCGATGCCTGTGACGCCGAACCTGCCCAAGACCACCCGCATCGCCGGCACCGGCAGCATGCTGCCCACCCGCCGTGTCAGCAACGCCGATCTGGCCGCTGAACTGGCCGGCCGCAACATCGAGACGTCTGACGACTGGATCGTCGAGCGCACTGGCATCCGGGCGCGCTATTTTGTGGATGCCGGCACCACCACCAGCGATCTGGCCGTGGGCGCCGCCCGCCATGCCATTGAGGCCGCCGGCTGCCAGCCGCAGGACATCGACCTGATCATCCTGGCCACGTCCACGCCGGACATGATTTTCCCGTCCACCGCCTGCATCGTGCAAAACAAGCTGGGCATCGTCGGTTGCCCGGCGTTTGATGTGCAGGCCGTGTGCTCGGGTTTTGTCTACGCGCTCACAGTCGCTGACGCGATGATCCGCACCGGCACCGCGCGCCGCGCGCGGGTGATCGGCGCCGAGGTGTTTTCGCGCATTCTCGATTTCAATGACCGCGGCACCTGCGTGCTGTTTGGTGACGGTGCTGGCGCCGTGGTGCTGGAGGCCAGCGACGACCCCGGCCTGCTGGCCACCGACCTGCATGCCGATGGCCGCCATGTCGGCATTCTGTGTGTGCCGGGCACCGTGTCCGGTGGCCAGGTGCTGGGCGACCCACTGCTCAAGATGGACGGCCAAGCGGTCTTCAAGCTGGCGGTGGGCGTGCTGGAGCAAGCCGCCCGCGCCACGCTGGCCAAGGCGGACCGCACTGAGTCCGACATCGACTGGCTGATCCCGCACCAGGCCAACATCCGCATCATGCAAAGCACTGCCAAGCGGCTGCACCTGCCGATGGAGAAAGTGGTGGTCACGGTGGCCGAGCATGGCAACACCTCGGCCGCGTCCATCCCGCTGGCGCTGGACGTGGCGGTGCGCGCTGGCCGCATCCAGCGTGGTCACACCCTGATGCTGGAAGGCGTGGGCGGCGGCTTTACCTGGGGCGCGGTGCTGTTGGACTATTGAGCGCTTGAGCGCTTGAGCGTTTGCAGCCCACGCCGCCCGGCTTTTCCACCTATCGTTTTCAGCGCTCCGCGCCTGCAGCGTCCACCACCATGACCTCGTTCGCCTTTGTTTTCCCCGGCCAGGGCTCCCAGGCTGTTGGCATGCTCGACGCGTGGGGTGACCACCCGGCCGTGCGCAGCACCTTGCAAGAGGCCTCGGCCGCGCTGGGTGAGGACATCGCCGCGCTGATCGCTGGTGGCCCAAAAGACCAACTCGACCTCACCACCAACACCCAGCCGGTGATGCTGACGGCGGCCATCGCCTGCTGGCGCGCCTGGATGGCCGAGGGTGGTGCGGCCCCGCTGGCGCTGGCCGGCCATTCACTGGGCGAGTACAGCGCGCTGGTGGCCGCCGGCTGCCTGAGCCTGAGTGACGCGCTGCCGCTGGTGCGCCTGCGCGCTCAGGCCATGCAGCAGGCCGTGCCGGTGGGTGTGGGCGCGATGGCGGCCATCCTGGGGTTGGACGCTGCAACGGTGGTGAGCGGCTGCGCCCAGGCGGCAGCAGCCAGCGGTGAGGTGGTCTCGGCCGCCAACTTCAATGACCCCAAGCAGACCGTGATCTCCGGCAGCAAGGCCGGTGTGGACAAAGCCTGTGAGCTGCTCAAGGCCATGGGCGCCAAGCGCACCTTGCTGCTGGCGGTGTCGGCACCGTTCCACTGCGCGCTGATGCAGCCGGCGGCCGAGGTGCTGCGTGAGCGGCTGGCCACGCTCACACTGGCCGCGCCGCAGATCCCGGTGGTCAACAACATCGATGTGGCGGCGCCGGTGGACGCGGCGGCCATCCGTGACGCGCTGTACCGCCAGGCCTCAGGCCCGGTGCGCTGGGTGGAAGTGGTGCAGGCGTTGCGGGTGCGTGGTGCCAGCCACATTGTTGAATGTGGTCCCGGCAAGGTGCTGGCCGGCATGGTCAAACGCATTGATGCCGAGGCCGTCAGCGGCGCGCTGTTTGATCCCGCGTCGCTGCAGGATGTGCAGGGGATGCTGGCATGAGCGAGGCCGCTGCCACCACGGCTGACCGCCAAGTCGCCGCTGTCACCGGCGTTGACCGCCAAGTCAGCCCTGTCACCGGCGTTGACCGCCAAGTCGCCCTCGTGACCGGCGCGACGCGCGGCATCGGCCGCGCGATCGCGCTGGCGCTGGCCGCCCAAGGCTTCACCGTCATCGGTACCGCCACCAGCGATGCCGGCGCCGCAACCATCAGCGACGCGCTGGCACCCCACGGCGGCCACGGCCTGCGCCTGGACGTGACCGACGCAGCCGCCGTGGACGCCGCCATCGACACAATGGTCAAGGCCCACGGCGGCCTGCAGGTGCTGGTCAACAACGCCGGCATCACCCGCGACACGCTGGCCATGCGCATGAAGGATGCCGACTGGGACGCGGTGCTGGACACCAACCTCAAAGCCGTGTTCCGCTGCAGCCGCGCCGTGTTGCGCACGATGATGAAACAGCGCTTCGGCCGCATCATCAACATCACCTCGGTGGTGGGCGCCAGCGGCAATGCCGGCCAGGCCAACTACGCGGCCGCCAAGGCCGGTGTCGCGGGCATGACCCGCGCGCTGGCGCGTGAGCTGGGCAGCCGCAACATCACTGTCAACTGCATCGCGCCTGGCTTTATCGCCACCGACATGACAGCCGCGTTGCCCGAGGCCCAGAAGGCCGCGCTGCTGGGGCAGATCCCGCTGGGCCGTCTGGGCACAGCCGACGAGATTGCCCACGCGGTGGTTTTTTTGGCCTCACCGTTGGCGGGTTACATCACCGGCACTGAGCTGCATGTCAACGGCGGCATGTACATGGGCTGATCTGAAATCAAGCTGCTGCACTTGCGGGTGCGGCGGCTTGCTGCGGTTTGCCGGTCAGGGGGCCCGACCGGCACGGCGGCAGTGCCAGCGTGAAGCTGTGCACAGCCACCGTTAGAATCTTGGGCTGTTTGAGCATTTTTACTCCTGGAGGAGTCATGAGCGATATCGAATCACGGGTCAAGAAAATCATTGCCGAGCAACTCGGTGTGCCTGAGGGCGACGTCACCAACGAGAAGGCCTTTGTGGCTGACTTGGGTGCCGATTCACTTGACACGGTGGAACTGGTGATGGCCCTCGAAGACGAGTTCGGCATCGAGATCCCCGATGAAGAAGCCGAGAAGATCACCACCGTGCAGTTGGCGATCGACTACGCGCAAAACCACCAGAAGGCATAACTGTTTCTGACATGAGCCGTCGTCGCGTCGTCATCACCGGCCTCGGGCTCATCAGCCCGGTGGGCAATACCGTGGCTGAGGGTTGGGCCAATCTTGTGGCCGGCCGCTCCGGCATCGCCAACGTCACGCGTTTTGATGCGTCGGGTTTGTCGTGCCGCTTTGCGGGTGAGGTCAAGGGCTTCAACATCGAGGATTACATCCCCGGCAAAGAAGCCCGCCATATGGACGCCTTCATCCATTTCGGCCTGGCAGCAGCCATGCAGGCGGTGCAGGATGCCGGCCTGCCCACCGGCGACGCGCTGAGCGAAGAACAAGCCGAACGCATCGGCTGCCTGGTGGGCTCGGGCATCGGCGGTTTGCCGCTGATCGAAGCCACCCAGATTGAATACGCGGCGCGTGGTGCGCGGCGTATCTCACCGTTTTTTGTGCCGGCCTCGATCATCAACATGATCTCCGGCCACATCTCGATCAAGTACGGCTTCACCGGCCCCAACCTGGCCATCGTCACCGCCTGCACCACCGGCCTGCATGCCATCGGCATGGCCGGCCGCATGATCGAGCACGGTGATGTGGACGTGATGGTGGCCGGTGGTGCCGAGAGCACCGTCTCACCACTGGGCATCGGCGGTTTTGCCGCTGCCCGGGCACTGTCCACCCGCAATGACGACCCGCAGGCCGCGTCACGCCCCTGGGACCGCGATCGTGACGGTTTTGTGCTGGGTGAGGGCGCCGGCGTGCTGGTGCTCGAAGAGTACGAACACGCCAAGGCGCGTGGCGCCCGCATCTATGCCGAGCTGGCGGGCTTTGGCATGGGCGCCGATGCCTTCCACATGACAGCGCCCAATGTGGACGGCCCCAAGCGGTCCATGAAAGCCGCGCTGCGGGATGCCGGTGTCAATGCAGCTGAGGTGCAATACCTCAACGCACACGGCACCTCCACCCCGCTGGGTGACCTGAACGAGACCAACGCCATCAAGCTGGCATTTGGTGACCATGCCGGCAAGCTGGTGGTCAGCTCCACCAAGTCCATGACCGGGCATTTGCTGGGCGGCGCGGGGGGCATCGAATCGGTGTTCACCACACTGGCGCTGTACCACCAGGTCTCGCCACCCACCATCAACCTGGACAACCCCGATCCGGCCTGTGATCTCGACTATTGCGCCAACACCGCGCGGCAGATGAAGATCGACGTGGCCGTCAAGAACAACTTCGGCTTCGGCGGCACCAACGGCACGCTGGTGTTGCGCCGGGTGTGAGCCTGAGCAAGGGCGGGCATGCATGCGGCACCGGCAGTGTGGGCACTGCTGGATGACAACCGGCCCGAGCGTGTGCTGATCGCCAGCCTGTACGGCTTGGCGGCTGTTGCAGTGGTGGTGTGGGCGCTGGCCCATGCCGGTTTGCGCCAGCCGCTGCAGCTTGGGCTGCTGGCCGCCAGTGCAGCGCTGGCGGCGGCCTTGCTGGGCTGGCGGCTTGCTCGGGCGGCTTTGCCCGCCGGTGCGCAAGCACTCTGCTGGACCGGCCAGCACTGGTTGTTGATCGAACCGGGTGTTGACCCGGTCCGGCAGGCCAGCGGCGCTGCACCGCTGCGCAGCGTGGTCGTGGCGCTGGACCTGGGTGCCTGGCAGTTGCTGCATCTGCAGACCGATGGCGGCCGCTGGCGCTGGCAAGCCGTGCGTGCAGCGCGTGTGGGGCCAGACTGGCATGGTCTGCAACTGGCGCTGCGCTTCCATGCCGGCCAAGCCACCAAGCCATGACCACCGACGATGTTGACCTGCTGCTGGTCGAGCGCGCCAAGCGTGGTGACAACCGCGCCTTTGAGATGCTGGTCATCAAATACCAGCGCCGCATTGAGCGGCTGATCGGCCGCATGGTGCGGGATGTTGATCTGGTGCAGGATATTGCGCAGGAAAGCTTCATCCGCGCCTACCGCGCCATGCCGCAGTTCCGCGGCGACAGCGCCTTCTACACCTGGCTGTACCGCATCGCCGTCAACACGGCCAAGAAGGCGCTGGTTGACTTGAAACGCGACCCGCTGGTGTCAGAGACCACGCTGGCCGGCGCAAATGACGATGACGATGAAACTTACCGGGGGGCGCGTGAACTAACCGACGGCGCAACCCCCGAATCCTTGCTGGCCAGCAAGGAAATCGCGCAGACGGTCAATGCGGCCATTGAGGCCTTGTCGCCTGACCTGCGCCAAGCCATCACGCTGCGCGAGATCGAAGGGCTGAGCTACGAAGAGATTGCCGACATGATGAACTGTCCCATCGGCACGGTGCGCTCGCGAATCTTCCGTGCGCGTGAGGCCATCGCCCTGCGCTTGCGGCCCTTGTTGGACACCCGGGCGGGCGAGCGCTGGTAGGCCCATCGGTTGCAATGGTCGGCTGGAATGATCGGTTGAAATGATCGGTTGGAATTGCATGGACATCGGTATGACACCCCAATTGAACCCCGCAGCGCCACACGACACCGCACGCGTTGCACTGTCATCGTTGATGGACGGCCAAGCCGGGCCGGCTGAATTGCCAGCCGCATTGGCTGCCTGGCAAGACGGCGCCGACGCCCGCCAGGCCTGGCACACCTACCACCTCATCGGGGATGTGCTGCGGTCCGATGAGTTGGCCACCGCACCCACCAGCGACGAAGCGTTCTTGCAGGCCCTGCGTGCCAAGCTGGCGTTTGAGCCGGTGCCACTGGCGCCAGCGCCGCTGCTGACAAAAACCAAGCCACAAGCCAGTGCACTGGCACCGGCCCCGCTCCGGCGCGGTTGGCGCGGCTGGATGGCCGCACCGGTGGCTGTGGCCGCTGGTTTTGTGGCCGTGGCGTCAGTGCTGGTGGTCACCCGGGTGGCGCCAAGCGACCCGGCAGCCGGTGCGCAGCTGGCGCAGGCCGGGCCGGCCAGCACGGCCACCAGGGCTGCGGCTGTGCGTGGTGACGTGGTGCGTGACCAACGGCTGGACCGCTACCTGGAGGCGCACCGCAGCCTGGCCAACGGCGTGGTCGCTGCCGGTGCTGCTGAGCACCGGGTGCAAATCGTCTTCGAACCCAAGTGATTGCGCTGATGCTGCGGGGCAGCCCCGAGCGGCGCCACGTGTGGCGCACCGCATATGCCGGCGCGGTGTTGATGGCAGCGTCTACCTTGGCGCTGGGCCAGGCCGCACGGCCAGTTGCTGCTGGCGCGCCATCAGCGGTGGTGGTGGCAGCAGACGCCAGCGCCTGGTTGAGCCGAATCCAGCAAGCGGCGGCCAACCGCAGCTACCAAGGCACGCTGCTGTTCAGTGCGGGCGGGGCGCTGTCGAGTTCAAAGGTGGTGCACATTTGTGATGGGCACCAGCGCTACGAACGCATTGAATTGCTGGACGGCCAGGCCCGCCTGCAATACCGCCACAACGACCAGATGCTCACCCTGTGGCCCAGCACCCGCCTGGCCAGGCTGGAGCAGCGTGACCCGGTGGCTGAGTTCCCGGCCTTGCCGGCGGCCGCACCGCAGCGGGCACTCGACAGCTACGAGCTGCAGGTGCTCAACAAAGACCGCGTCGCCGGCCGCGAGGCCGAGGTGTTGCTGCTCAGGCCGCGCGACAAACTGCGCTTTGCCCAGCGCCTGTGGTCTGACCGTGATACCGGCCTGCTGCTGCGCAGCGATGTGTTGGGTGCCGGCGGTGAGGTGCTCGAATCATCGTTCTTCACCGACATCACCATCGGTGGTAAACCCTCACCCGACAGCGTGCTGGTGCCGATGCGCAAGCTGGACGGCTACCGCGTTGCCCGCCCCCAAGTGGCCCGGGCGCAGATGGACTCTGAAGGCTGGGCGCTGGTGCGGCCGGTGCCAGGCTTCCAGCTCATCAGTTGCACCAAGCGGCCACTCGATGCCCATGCTGAGGCCGATGCACCGTTGCAGGTGCTGCAGTCAGTGTTTTCCGATGGGCTGACGCATGTCTCGATCTTCATCGAACCGTTTGACGCCACCCGCCACAAGCAGGCCATGGGCACCAGCATGGGCGCCACCCACACCCTGACCAACCGCCACGGCGACTGGTGGCTGACCGTGGTGGGTGAGGTGCCGATGGCCACCGCCCAACAGTTTGATGCCATGCTTGAGCGCAAGCGCTGAGTTGCGCTGACGCTTCCACCACGCTACCAAAGTCACTCCCACCATTCGACCCCCACCAAGCCCGAGGAGCGCTACGTTGATGTCTCACATGATTTCCGGCTGGACCGCACCACTGCGCCGCCCGCGCCGCCAGGCCTGGCGGGCTGCGCTGACGCTGTGTGTGGCGGGCACACTGAGCTTTGCTCTGGCACCGCAGGCCCATGCAGCGCCAGGCCAGTTGCCTGACTTCACCGAGTTGGTAGAGCGCGTGGGGCCGTCGGTGGTCAACATCCGCACCCAAGAGCGCAGCAGCCGCAGCGCCGCAGCCCCGGGCGGCGGTGGCATTGACCCCAACATGGAAGAGTTTTTCAAGCGCTTCGGCATCCCGCTGCCCGGCGGGCGCGGCGCACCACGGGGTGGTGGCGGCGACGAAGAACCACAACAGCGCGGTGTTGGCTCGGGCTTCATCCTCAGCGCCGATGGTTACGTGATGACCAACGCCCACGTGGTGGACGGCGCCGATGAGCTGCTGGTCACGCTGACCGACAAGCGCGAGTTCAAGGCCAAAGTCATCGGCCTGGACAAGCGCACCGACGTGGCGGTGGTCAAGATTGATGCCACCGGCCTGCCGGCAGTCAAGCTGGGCGATGTGTCAGTGCTCAAGGTGGGTGAATGGGTGATCGCCATCGGCTCGCCGTTTGGCCTGGAAAACAGCGTCACCGCCGGCATCGTCAGTGCCAAGGGCCGTGATACGGGCGACTACCTGCCCTTCATCCAGACCGATGTGGCCATCAACCCCGGCAACTCAGGCGGCCCGCTGATCAACATGCGTGGTGAGGTGGTGGGCATCAACTCGCAGATCTACAGCCGTTCGGGTGGTTTCATGGGCATCTCGTTTGCCATCCCCATCGACGAGGCCGGCCGGGTGGCCGAGCAACTGCGCACCACCGGCCGGGTCATCCGTGGCCGCATCGGCGTCAGCATTGCGCCAGTGACCAAAGAAGTGGCTGAATCCATCGGCCTGGGCAAGGCCGCCGGTGCGCTGGTGCGTGGGGCTGAGTCTGGCGGCCCGGCGGACAAAGCCGGCATCGAGGCCGGCGACATCATCACCAAAGTGGACGGCAAGGTGATCGAAAAATCAGTCGACCTGCCGCGCCTGGTGGGCGCCACCAAGCCGGGCAGCAAGACGGTGTTGCAGATCTTCCGCCGTGGCAGCCTGCGTGATGTCAGCGTGTTCGTGGCTGAATTTGAACCCGATGCCACCACCAAAGTGGCCCAGGCCGAGCCGGGTGCCGCAGCCGGCAGCAAAAGCGCACTGGGCCTGACCGTCAGCGACCTGAGCGACGCCGCCAAGAAGGAGCTGAAGCTGCGAGGTGGTGTCAAAGTGGGCGCGGTGGATGGCGCCGGAGCCCGTGCCGGTCTGCGTGAGGGAGATGTGATCCTGCAGCTCGACAACGTCGAGATCCTGGACGCCAAACAATTCATGACGGTGGCCACCAAGGCTGAAAAATCACGCGCCGTCAGCGTGATGGTGCGGCGCGGTGAGTGGGTGAATTACTTGGTGATCAAGCCCGGGCGTTGACGTTTTGCCCACCAGCCAGGGCGCTGCAGCATCCGAGCAAGGTGTCGGGTCTTTTCACATCGTGGTGACCAGGGCGGTTGATCACACCGACCAGTTTGTTGGTGGGCACTCGCATCCGTCGGGGCCAGCCGGGATTGCATCTGCGACTGGTTAGAATTCAGCGCAAGTCAGTGGGTTTGAGCGCCAAATTCGCAACGATCTGCGGCGCTGTTGCGCAGCGCCGACACTGTTGAACGCCCAGACCGGCCTGTGCATAACATGTGAATAAATAGCGGCTGTGTGCGCCCTGCAACACCGTCAAACACACTGTTTGGTGGCTTCCAGCCAGGTGGTTTTGGCTACAATAGAGGCCCAACAAGCAGTTGCCAAACATTTGTTGGAAGGCGCGTCTCCTCTTGGACGTGCCTTTTTTTTGTGGCCCATTTGTCCATTTCCCCGCCTGAACCCGGGCGGATGGCTGGCCACTCCAGGCCACCCGGCCCCGCAACTTAGCGCGGCTTGGGCGTGACGCCAATGCCGCCAGCCCCACCGCTTGCGGCCCCTGATCCAACCCATGCAACACATCCGAAATTTCTCGATCATTGCCCACATCGACCATGGCAAATCGACGCTGGCTGACCGCCTGATCCACCGGTGCGGTGGCCTGTCTGACCGTGAGATGGAATCGCAGGTGCTGGACTCGATGGACATCGAGCGTGAGCGTGGCATCACCATCAAGGCCCAGACCGCATCGCTGCACTACACCGCCCGTGATGGCCAGGTCTACCAGCTCAACCTGATCGACACCCCCGGCCATGTGGACTTCAGCTACGAGGTCAGCCGGTCCCTCTCGGCCTGTGAAGGCGCGTTGCTGGTAGTGGACGCCAGCCAGGGTGTTGAGGCGCAGACGGTGGCCAATTGCTACACCGCACTCGATCTGGGCGTCACCGTGGTGCCGGTGCTCAACAAGATGGATTTGCCCAACGCCGACCCGGAGAACGCCAAGTCCGAGATCGAGGACGTGATCGGCATTGACGCTGATGACGCCATCCCCTGCTCGGCCATAACCGGCATGGGCATTGACGAGATTCTGGAAGCGGTGATCCACCGCATGCCGCCGCCCAAAGGCGATCCGGGCGGCCCGCCGCGCGCCATGATCGTGGACAGCTGGTTTGACAACTACGTGGGCGTGGTGATGCTGGTGCGGGTGGTGGACGGTGTGCTGAAAAAAGGCGACCGCATCCGCATGATGGCCAGCAATGCCATCTATCCGCTCGAGCAGTTGGGCGTGTTCACGCCCAAGAGCGAACCGCGCCAGGAGTTGAAAGCCGGCGAGGTGGGCTTCTTGATCGCCGGCATCAAAGAGCTGCAAGCGGCCAAGGTGGGCGACACCGTGACGCTCGAGAAAAAGCTGCCCAACAACGCCGGCCCTGCGCTGGAGGCGCTGCCCGGCTTCAAAGAGATCCAGCCCCAGGTGTTTGCCGGGCTCTACCCGACCGAGGCCAGTGAATACGACCAGTTGCGCGACGCGCTGGAAAAACTCAAGCTCAACGACAGCTCATTGCGCTATGAGCCCGAGGTGTCGCAAGCGCTGGGCTTTGGTTTCCGCTGCGGCTTTTTGGGCCTGCTGCACATGGAGATCGTGCAAGAGCGGCTGGAGCGGGAGTTTGACCAGGACCTGATCACCACCGCGCCCAGCGTGGTCTACCAGGTCGAGCTGAACGACGGCACGGTGCTGCAGGTGGAAAACCCGTCCAAGATGCCTGAGCTGGGCCGCATCAACGAGATCCGCGAGCCCATCGTCACGGTGCACCTGTACATGCCGCAAGACTATGTGGGCCCGGTGATGACGCTGGCCAATTTGAAGCGCGGTGTGCAGCTCAACATGGCCTACCACGGCCGCCAGGTGATGCTGACCTACGAGATGCCGCTGGCCGAGATCGTGCTGGACTTCTTCGACAAGCTCAAAAGCGTGTCACGCGGTTATGCGTCGATGGACTACGAGTTCAAGGAGTACCGCGCGTCCGATGTGGTCAAGGTGGATTTGCTGATCAACGGGGATCGGGTGGACGCGCTGTCCATCATCGTGCACCGGGCGCAAAGCCTGTTCCGTGGCCGGGCGGTGGCCGCCAAGATGCGGGAGCAGATCCCGCGGCAGATGTACGACGTGGCGATCCAGGCGGCAATCGGCGCCAACATCATCGCCCGCGAAAGCATCAAGGCCTTGCGCAAAAACGTGCTGGCAAAATGTTATGGCGGCGACATCAGCCGCAAGAAGAAACTGCTTGAGAAGCAGAAGGCCGGCAAGAAGCGCATGAAGCAGATCGGCACGGTGGAGGTGCCGCAGGAGGCCTTCCTGGCCATCTTGCGTGTCGAAGACTAACAAGCCTCTAACCTGGCCCCGGTGGCCCGCAAACCCATGATGAGTGTCCTGACCGCCGCGTTGTACGGCGCCTTGCTGTTTTACGGCGCTGGCTGGTGGCTGGGCTACTGGATTGGCAACTTCTCGCTGCTGCTGTTTGTGCTGACGCTGGTCACGCTGGCCTACTGGTTGGCCGAGCGTTTCAAGTTTGCGCCGGCGCGTGTGGCCGCTGCCGACGCCTTGACCACACAAGACGCCCAGCGCCGCACCGAGCTGGCCAAGCTGGGCATCCACCGGGTGGACGGCGATGTGGACGCAGCGCGCGAGAAACTGCTGCTGCAGCCCTGGTGGCTGGACTGGACTGCCGGGCTGTTCCCGGTAATTTGCGCGGTGTTTTTGCTGCGCTCCTTCTTGTTCGAGCCGTTCAAGATCCCGTCCGGTTCGATGATCCCCACGCTGCTGGTGGGTGACCTGATCCTGGTCAACAAATTCCAGTACGGCATCCGCATGCCAGTCACCGGCACCAAACTGATTGCCAACAAAGACCCGCAGCGTGGTGATGTGATGGTGTTTCACTATCCCGTAGACCCGCGCATCGACTACATCAAGCGCGTGGTGGGTGTGCCGGGTGACGAGGTGGTCTACACCAACCAGACCCTGACCATCAACGGCCAGCAGGTGCCGGTGGTGGCGCAAGGCGATTTTTACGACGAAGACAGCCTGCGCTACGCGCCCAAGTTTTCTGAGACGCTGGGCAAGGTGCCGCACGGCATCCTGGTGGACCCAAAACGGGTGTCGATCTACCGGCCGATGGAAAGCTTCGTCAACTTCCGCGACAACTGCCGCTATACCGCCGAAGGCATCACGTGCAAAGTGCCGGCCGGCCATTACTTCATGATGGGTGACAACCGCGACAATTCACAGGATTCGCGCTTCTGGGGTTTTGTGCCTGACCAAAACATCGTCGGCCGGGCCTTTTTGGTGTGGATGAATTTTGGCAACCTGCGCCGCATTGGGTCATTCGACTGATGCGGCCCCTGAGTCTGGCCTCATGAAGCACTCCACCCAGCCTTTGTCTGCGCAGCGCGGCCTCACCCTGATCGGCCTGCTCAGCTGGGCCATTGTGGTGGGCCTGGGTGGCTACCTGCTGGTGCGGGTGCTGCCCACGGTGGGCGAGTCCTACACCATCCAGGGCGTGGTTGACCGTCTTGCCGCATCACCGCCTGCCACCGTGCCCTTGATCCGCGAAGCCTTTGACCGCCAGCGCCAGATTGACGCGTCCATCGTCTCCGTCAGCGGGCGTGAGTTGGACATCACCAAAGAAAACGAACGCGTGGTGATCAGCTATGCCTACGAGAAGGAAATCGAGCTGTTTGGCCCGGTCTTTCTGCTGATCAAGTACGCTGGGCGCTCCAAGTGATGCTTGCCGGCAGCCCGCTGCGGCATGCCGGCAACCCGCACTGACCAACACCATGGACTACCGCCAGGACACCCGCACCGACTTGCGCAACGACGCGCTGCAATCCCGCCTGGGCCACCGCTTTGCCGACGTGCGCTTGTTGCAGCGTGCGCTGACCCACCGCAGTTTTGGCGCTGACCACAACGAGCGGCTGGAGTTTTTGGGCGACGCGGTGCTCAACCTGGCCGTCTCCAGCCTGCTGTTTGAGCGTTTCTCTGGCTCCGATGAAGGTGATTTGACGCGGGTGCGCGCCCATCTGGTGCGTGAGGACAGCCTGCACCGGGCCGCCTTGGGCCTGGGCCTGCCCGAGGTGCTGTGCCTGTCGGACGGTGAAGCCCGCGCCGGTGGTGCGCAGCGCCCATCCATGCTGGCCGACGCGGTGGAAGCGCTGATCGGCGCGGTCTACCTGGACGGTGGCTTCGAGCCGGCGGCACAGCTGGTGCGCCAGTTGTTTGGTGAGCTGATTGACAGCACCGAGGCCGACAGCTGGGCCAAGGACGCCAAGACTGAATTGCAAGAGTGGCTGCAAGGCCGCAAGCTGGCGGTGCCCGCTTACCGCATCGTGGCCACCCGGGGCCAGGCCCATGCCCAGACCTTTGAGGTGGAATGCGCGGTGGCCACGCTGGGTTTGGCCGAGCTGGGTGAAGGCCGCTCGCGCCGTGTGGCTGAGCAAGAAGCCGCGCGCCGCATGTTGATCAAGCTCAAGGCCAGTGACCGGCCGGGCAGCGCCCTGCGGTCTTGAGTCTTGGCGCGGGTGGGCAGGCCTCAACAAGTGACCCGCCGTCGCCGCGCCCACCACCGCCACCGTCCACTGTTTGTCTGCAGGTGATGCCACCTGACCGGCCCGAAGGGGCCGCCAACCCGAGCTTCACCATGACTGCCAAAAAACCCGCTCCCGACCTTGCCCAACCCGTTGCCCAACCCGTTGCCCAACCCGTTGCCCAGCCTGGCGCAGGCAGCGATGACGGCGCTGCCACCAACCCCGACCTGGAGGCCATGCTGGCGGCAGCCAAGCCTGCGGCGGCGGCGGTGGTGGACGGCCAGCGCTGCGGCACCATCGCGATCGTCGGCCGGCCCAACGTGGGCAAGTCCACCCTGCTCAACGCGCTGGTGGGGCAAAAGATCAGCATCACCTCGCGCAAGGCGCAGACCACGCGCCACCGCATCACCGGCATCCGCACACTCGACAAAACCCAGTACGTGTTTGTCGACACCCCCGGCTTTCAGACCAAGGAGGTGCGGGGCCGCACCGCGCTCAACCGCAACCCGAATCGCACCGTCACCGCCACCCTGGGTGATGTGGACGTGGTGTGGTTTTTGGTGGAGGCCGGCAAGTTTGGGCTGGATGACGCCAAGGTGCTGGCGCTGATGCCACCCGACCGGCCGGTGTTTTTGGTCGCCAACAAGCTCGACACCATCACCCGCCGCACCGACGTGATGCCCTGGCTCAAAAGCATGCAGGATCGCCACCCGTTTGCCGAATACGTGCCCATGTCGGCCACCCGGCCCGGTGATGTGGAGCGGCTGTTCAAGATTGTTGAGCCCTACCTGCCGCAGCAGCCGTGGATTTACGACGCAGACACGCTGACCGATCGCAGCGACAAGTTCATGGCGGCCGAGCTGATCCGCGAAAAACTGTTCCGCCTGACCGGCGATGAGCGGCCGTACAGCGCCAGGGTGGTGATCGACAAATACGAAGAAGAGGGTGTATTTGACGACCCCTTGGCCGATGCCGGGCATCGGCCGTCCCCCAAGGGGAGCGATGCCGCTTCGGGCGGCCGGGCGCGGCCTCTGCGCCGCATCGCCGCCACCATCGTGGTCGAGCGCGAAGGCCACAAAGGCATGGTGATCGGCGAGGGCGGTGACATGCTCAAACGCATCGGCAGCGAGGCCCGCCAAGAGCTGGAAAAACTCACCGGTGCCCGGGTGTTTCTGGAGCTGTGGGTCAAGGTGCGCTCGGGCTGGGCCGACAGCGAAGCGCATTTGCGCAGCTACGGTTACGAATGACCGGCGCCGCGGGCCGAGCGGCCTCAGCTTGCCAAGCAGGCCCGCATCCCCTTGGGGGATCGGCTGCCGTCCCCGGCAGACGAGCGGCCAATACTGCGCAGCCTGCGTTTGTGCTGCACCAGTGGTCGTGGAGCGAGACCAGCCTGATCCTGGACCTCTTCACCCGCGAGCACGGCCGCATCGCGGTGGTGGCCAAAGGCGCCAAGCGGCCCTATTCGCAACTGCGGCCGGTGTTGATGCCCTTCCAGCGCCTGCTGGTGCTCACCACCAAGCCCAAGGGTGACGGCAGTGGCGCCGGTGACGGCGGTGCCGACATCCTGACCTTGCGCACCGCTGAATACGCCGGCGCCGGTGCCGCGCTGCCGCCGGCCCGGCTGATGGCCGGCTTCTACCTGAACGAATTGCTGCTCAAGGTGCTGGCGCGCGGTGATGCCCACGCGAGGCTGTTTGATGCCTATGCCGATGCGCTGTTGGCGCTGGCGACGGCCGACGACGAAGCCGCGCTGCGTGCCTTTGAGCTGGTGCTGCTGCAAGAGACCGGTGTGCTGCCCGAGCTGGGCCGCATCACCAGCACCCAGGCCGCTGTGCAGCCCGCGCTGCACTACCAGTTGCAGGCCGACAGCGGCCTGGCAGCAGCCCCGCCCGGCGATGCGGCGCTGCCGGGCAACGCCTGCCTGGCGCTGCAGGCCGCGCTGTGCCAGCACGATTTGCCGGCGCTGCGCCAAGCCTGCCAGCCCTGCCTGCCCGCGCTGCGGCTGCAGGTGCGGGTGCTGCTTGCCTATCATCTTGGCTCGCCACTGCTGCGCACCCGCCAGATGATGTTGGAGGTGCGGCGGCTGCTTGACCCCCGCACCCCCGTGCAGCCCACCGCAGGCCCGCCATGAATCCGCTGATCGCCCCTGAAGCCCACGCCAGGCCGCACCGCACGGCGCTGTCGGTCAACGTCAACAAGATCGCGCTGCTGCGCAATACCCGGCATCTGGGCATTCCGGACGTGGTGGCCTTGTCGCGCCAGGCGCTGCAGGCCGGTGCGCAAGGCATCACCGTGCATCCCCGGCCCGATGCACGCCACATCCGCCCGCAGGATGTGTTTGACCTGGCCGACCTGCTGCAGCAGTGGCCGCAGGCCGAATACAACATCGAGGGCAACCCCTTCCACAACCTGATGCCCTTTTTGCAGGCGCTGGCGGACAAGGGCCAGCGGCCGCAGCAGGTCACCTTTGTGCCCGACAGTGAAGACCAGTTCACCAGCGACCACGGCTGGTTGTTTCCGCAGGATGCCGCGCGTCTGCAGCCGGCAATTGACCAAGCCCACGCGCTGGGCGTGCGGGTCAGCCTGTTCATGGACCCTGCCCCAGAGCAGATGGCTGCCGCCCGCGCCACCGGCGCTGAGCGGGTGGAGCTGTACACCGAGGCCTACGCCAGCGCCCACGGCACGCCGCAGCAGACCGATGTGCTGGCACGCTACACCGCCGCAGCCGAAGCCGCGCTGACCGTGGGCCTGCAAATCAACGCCGGCCACGACCTGAACCGCGCCAACCTGACGGACTTTTTACGCGCCGTGCCCGGTGTGCTGGAGGTGTCCATCGGCCATGCCTTGATCGCCGACGCGCTGGCGCTGGGTCTGACCGAAACCGTGGCCGACTACCAGCGTTGTATCCAGCAGGCGTTTGCCCCCAAGACACCTGCGGTGTCGCCCCCCCGAGGGGGAGGGTCCGCCTTGGGGCGGCCCGGCGGCGGACCGTTCGCGCCGGCCGCACCCCGATGATCCACGGCATCGGCACCGACATCTGCGACATCCGCCGCCTGCGCGCCACGCTGGCGCGGCGCGGTGACCGCTTTGCCGACAAGGTGCTGGGGCCGGACGAATTGCTGACCTTCCACGCCCGCCGCGCCCGGGTAGACGCACGCGGGCTGTCTTACCTGGCCACCCGCTTTTCGGCCAAAGAGGCCTTCTCCAAAGCCATCGGGTTAGGGCTGCGGTCCCCCATGACCTGGCGTGCCTGCGAGATCCTCAACCGGCCCGGCGGTGCGCCCTACGTCCGCCTGCACGGCGCCCTGGCCCAGTGGTTTGCAGCACTTGGTCTGCGCGCCCATGTCACCCTCACCGATGAAACCGACTACGCCGCCAGCTTTGTGGTGGTCGAGAAAGACTAAAAAACCATGCGCAACTTGCACGCCACAACCTCGCCCGGCCACGCCCCGCTGGTGCTGGACATCGCCGGCACCACGCTGAACGACCATGACAGGCGCCGCCTGCAGCACCCGCTGACGGGCGGCCTGATCCTGTTTGCGCGCAACTGGGAGTGCCGGGCCCAGCTCACCACACTGACCAGCGAGATCAAGGCCATCCGGCCCGATGTGCTGATCTGTGTCGACCATGAAGGCGGCCGGGTGCAGCGCTTCCGCAGTGACGGTTTCACCCACCTGGCACCGATGGCCACCCTGGGCGCGCTGTGGATGCAAGACGCGATGGCCGCCACCAACGCCGCCACCGCTGCGGGTTATGTGCTGGGCGCTGAGCTGCGTGCCTGCGGGGTTGACCTGAGCTTCACCCCGGTGCTCGATCTGGACCACGGCGGCAGCGGTGTGATCGGTGACCGTGCCTTCCACCGTGACCCGCGTGTGGCCACGCTGCTGGCCAAAAGCCTGATGCACGGCTTGCTGCAGGCCGGCATGGCCAATTGCGGTAAACATTTTCCCGGCCACGGTTTTGTCAAGGCCGACAGCCATGTGGCCGTGCCGGTGGACAAACGCAGCCTCAAAGCCATCTTGACGGATGACGCCAAGCCTTACCAATGGCTGTCCACCAGCCTGACCAGCGTGATGCCGGCGCATGTTGTCTACCCCAAGGTGGACGCCGCGCCGGCCGGGTTTTCAGAACGCTGGCTCAAGCACATCCTGCGTGGGGATCTGGGCTTTCAAGGCGCCATCTTCAGCGACGACCTGAGCATGGAGGGTGCCAAAGTGGCCGGCGGCCCGCTGGACGCCGCGCTGGCCGCGCTGGGCGCCGGCTGCGACATGGTGTTGTTGTGCAACCAGTCGGTGGACGGTGGCCAAGCCGTGGACGCGCTGCTGGACGGCTTGCAATCCGCCCTGGCCGGCGGCCACTGGCGGCCCGATGGCGACAGCGAGGCGCGCCGCCTGGCGCTGCTGCCACTCACCCCACCACTGCCCTGGGACGAGCTGATGCATGAGCCGGCCTACCAGCACGCGCTGGAAATGCTGCCTTGACGGCTTGACGCCTTGACTGGTCAGCCGCTGCGCCCGCCGCCTGCAGTGGCGCCGCAGTCGGCCCGTCAACGCCCGTAACGCTGCTGCAAATGGGCCAGCAAGGTGCGGATGGTCTGTGCCTCACCACCCACCGGCCGCCCCGGGCGGGCGCTGTCGTTCCAGGCGTAAAGGTCGATGTGCAGCCAGTCCTGGTTTGCTGGCACAAAGTCGGCCAGAAACAGCGCGGCGTTGATGGCGCCGGCCTGCGGGCCGCGGCCGGTGTTGACGATGTCGGCGATGTCGCTCTCGATGCCGGGGTGGTAGTCCTGCCACAGCGGCAAATGCCACAGTGGGTCATGCAGCGCCAGGCCGCTGTCCACCAGGCCACGGGCCAAATCCATGTCGCGGCAGAACAGCGCCGGCAACTGGCCGCCCAGCGCCACCCGGGCCGCGCCGGTGAGGGTGGCCAGGTCGATCAGCAAATCGGGTTTTGACTCGGCGGCATACGCCAGCGCGTCACACAGGATCACCCGGCCCTCGGCATCGGTATTGCCGATCTCGATGTGCAGGCCGCTGCGGGTGCGGATCACGTCACCGGGCCGGTAGGCGTTGCCGGCGATGGCGTTTTCAACCGCCGGGATCAGCAGGGTCAGGCACACGTCCAGTTTGAGCGCCATCACCAGGCTGGCCAGGCCCAGCGCGTTGGCGGCGCCACCCATGTCTTTTTTCATCTGGCGCATGCCGTCAGCGCCTTTGATGTCCAGCCCGCCGCAGTCAAAACAAACGCCTTTGCCGACCAGCGTGAGCTTGGGTGATGTGGGCTCGCCCCAGCGCAGCTCGATGAGGCGCGGCGCCTGGGCAGCGGCCCGGCCCACCGCGTGGATGGCCGGGAAACCGGCCTTGAGCAGTGCATCGCCCAGCGTCACCTTGACCTTGGCGCCGTGGGTTTTGGCCACCTGCTGCACGGCAGCGGCCAGCTCGGCCGGGCCCAGGTGCTCGGCAGGGGTGTTGACCAGGTCGCGTATCTGGCTGATGGCTTGGGCCAGCAACAGGCCGTGGCGCGTGCCGGTATTGCTGGGCAGTTGCAGCGTGGCGGCGCTGCGGCGCGGCTGCTTGTAGCGGCTGAAGGCATAGGCGCCCAGTTGCCAGGACATGGCCGCTGCGGTGTCATCTGCGGCCAGGCCGGGGTTCTCCTGCTGCTGGTCGGCCAACCGGTAGTTGCCTGGCGGCAACTGGCGCGGTAGGGCGGCCAGCGCCCACGGGTGGTCAGCGCCGCGTACACCGGCCCACACGGCCTGCACCTGGCCGTCAGGCCCGGGCAGCAGGGCGTGGCTGTCGGCTGCGCCGGTGAAACCGATGCTGGCCAGCCACTGCCGCTGGGCAGGTGCCAGCGCGGCCGCGTGCTGGGCCAGATGGTCTCGGGTGGTCAGGTGGATGGGGGTGCTGGCAGCGCCGGGCTTTTTGAGTTGGACGGTCATGGCGGCAAATGGGCGCAGTGGCCAGGGGATGCGGCGGTGCTCGGCAGGTGCGGCCCGACGCGGGGTGGATGAAAAACGCCGCCGCAGCATTGGCAGGCTGGGGCGGCGCGGCCACGTGCGGTGGCGTCAACAACGGTGTGGGCTGCTGGCAAGGCAAGCTGCTGGCTGGCTGGCCGGCCGCTTGCCGAGTGTCAGGCTTGGGGCGGCGAGGTGCTGGTTGATGCGCTGGCGGCGCTGCCGGTGTCAAACGGCAGTTTCAACTGCGCCAGGCTTTTGCGTGTTTCCACCAGCACCAACGGGCCGTCGTCCAGTTGCACCAGCGCTGGCCGCTGGCGTGGCACATGCACGGGCGCCGGCTCGGCTGCCATTGCGGCCTGGGCGGCGCTGATCTTGCCGGCATCGGAGTTGACCCAGGTCAGGCCAGAGCCCTCGGCGATGCGCTGCAAGTCGTCCATCGGCAGCACAAACGTGGCTGCGGCTGCGGCTGCGGCGGCCGGCGTTGCGGCCACGGCCACCGGTGCAGCGGGCGCTGCTGCCGGTGGTGGTGCGGCCACAGCCACCACCGTGGTGGGCACGGCGGCAGGTGCAGCCACTGGCTCGGCCAGGGCTGCGGCGTCGGCCACCAACGGGGCTGGCGTGCTGCTGGCGGCGGCGCTGGGGCTGCCGGCCGCGCTGTCGGCCTCAGCGCCGGTCTCGCTGCCGGGTGCGGTTGCAGCCTGCTCGTCACGCCGGGCGCGGTCGCGGCCCCGGCCACGGCGGCGCTGGCCGTCGCGTTCGCCGGCTTCAGCGGCGGGGGCGCCGTCTGCTGACTGCGCAGTGGCATCGGCTGCGGCTGCCGTGCTTGCCGCCTCACCGGCTTCGGTGCTGCTGCCGTCTGCGGCAATGTCGGGCTCACCGACACCGACACCGGCGCCTGCCTCGTCGCGGTTGCCACGGCCGCCACGGCGGCGGCGGCGGCGGCGCTGCTCTTCACCTGCGGCGTCGCTGCCCTGGTCGGCCGTGGTGGCCTCGGTCGGCAGGCTGCCTTCGGCCAGCACCGGTGCGGCGCTGTCGAACAGGTCTTGCGGCCGGGCTTCACGCGCTTCATGCTCAGGGCGCGGGCTGCGGCGGGTGGTGTCGCCGGCCGATGTTTCGGCCAGGGCGCGCACGTCGGGCTCGGACTGGCGCTCAGTGCGACGGCCATCGCGGCGGCCTTCGGGACGGTCCTGGCGGTCCGGGCGCTCGCTGCGCTCCGGCCGGGTCTCGGGCCGGCTTTCGCCCCGCACTTCAGCCCGGGCGTCGCTGCGGGCGGCACGGTCAGGGCGGTCACCACCACGGTCGGCGTTGCGGTCATTGCCACGCTCGGTCGGCTTGCCGTCGCGGCCACGGCCACCACGCTCGTTGCGCTCACCACGGCCACCCCGGTCATTGCGGCGCGGTTCACGTTTGTCGGTGGCCGGTTGCTCGGTCGCGCCGGCCGGTATTGCCACAGCCGGTGCGGCCACTGGTGCGGCGGCCGGTGCGGCCACTGCTGCCGGTGCATCACCGCCAAACAGTTTCTTGACCCAGCCGAAGAAACCACTGCCCGCAGCTGCCGGCGGCGCGCTGGCCACCCAAGTCGGCGCGGTGGGTGCGGCCGGAGCAGCCACCACGGGTGCAACCACTGCCACGGCCTTGGGTGCGGCGTCCACCTTGGGTGCCGCCACCGGCGCCGGCTGGTCAGGCAGCACACCCTTGATGACAGGCTCTTGCTTGGGTTTGACGGCTTTCTCGCGGCGGCTGATGGCCACCTCGTCTTCCGGCTCCTCGATCATGGTGTAGCTGGCCTGCAGGTTCTCCAGCCGCGGGTCGTCGTGGCGCAGCCGCTCCAGCTTGTAGTTGGGCGTTTCCAGGTGGCGGTTGGGCACCAGCAGCACGGTGCAACGCTGTTTCAGCTCAATCTTGGTGATCTCGGTGCGCTTCTCGTTCAGCAAAAAGCTCACCACTTCCACCGGCACCTGCACATGCACTGCGGCCGTGTTGTCCTTCAGCGTCTCTTCTTGAATGATGCGCAGGATTTGCAGCGCACTGCTTTCGGTATCACGGATGTGGCCGGTGCCGTTGCAGCGTGGGCAGGTGATGTGGTTGCCTTCGCTCAGTGCGGGGCGCAGACGTTGCCGGCTCAACTCCAGTAGACCAAACTTGCTGATCGAGCTGAACTGCACCCGGGCGCGGTCTTGCCGCATCGCGTCACGCAGGCGCTGCTCCACCTCGCGGCGGTTTTTGCTCTCCTCCATGTCGATGAAGTCAACCACGATCAGGCCGCCCAGGTCACGCAGCCGCATCTGGCGCGCGATCTCGTCGGCCGCTTCCAGGTTGGTGCGGGTGGCGGTTTCTTCGATGTCACCACCCCGGGTGGCGCGCGCCGAGTTGACGTCCACCGACACCAGTGCCTCGGTGTGGTCGATCACAATGGCACCGCCGGCCGGCAGATTCACGGTGCGGCTGAAGGCCGTCTCGATCTGGTGCTCGATCTGGAAGCGGCTGAACAGTGCCGCATCATCCCGATAACGCTTCACGCGGTTCGCCGTCTCCGGCATCACGTGGTTCATGAACTGCTGGGCTTGGTCGAAGATGTCGTCCGTGTCGATCAGGATCTCGCCGATGTCGGCGGTGAAGTAATCGCGGATGGCGCGGATCACCAAACTCGATTCTTGGTAAATCAGGAACGCACCCTTG
>JANPOW010000151.1:0-5535 GCA_031428185.1 Betaproteobacteria bacterium
GGCGCAAACCGGCAGATTGGTCACACCGGGGTAGGCTGGCGCCACCCGGCCCTGTGCCATACTTTTTGCTCATCACACTGCCACCCACCCCGGGTGGTGGCCACGCAGCCAACGCAGCCCATGCAGCACGCCAACCATGCCCGATTCGTTTCTGCTGTCTGAGTTGATCACCGTTGCTGCCAGCCGCACACCCGATGCCGTGGCCCTGGTGGCGGGGTCGGGTGCGGCTGCGCAAGCGCTGCGCTATGGGCAACTGCAGAGCAACATGCAGGCGTTTTCGTCGGGCCTGATCGGGCTGGGCCTGCAGCGTGGTGAGCGGGTGGCCATCTACCTGGACAAGCGCATCGAAACCGTGGTCGCCAGCTTTGGTGCACCGGCCGCCGGTGCGGTGTTTGTGCCGATCAACCCACTGCTCAAGCCCGAGCAGGTGGGTTATGTGCTGCGCGATTGCGACGTGCGGGTGCTGGTCACCTCACCCGAGCGGGCGCACTTGCTGGCCGAGGTGCTGGGCCACTGCCCGGCGCTGCGTTGCCTGGTGGTGACGGACACACCGGCCGACACACCCAGCCCCGCCCTGCCCGGGCTGGCCGCGCCGCAGTTTGCGGTGCTGGCCTGGGCCGGCTTGCTGCAAAGCCCGAATCGGCCTGGCCACCGCGTCATCGACAGCGACATCACAGCCATCCTCTACACCTCGGGCAGTACCGGCAAACCCAAGGGTGTGGTGCTGTCACACCGCAACATGGTGGCGGGCGCCAAGAGCGTGGCGTCCTACCTCGACAACCAGCCCGGTGACACCTTGCTGGCGGCACTGCCCCTGTCGTTTGATGCGGGGTTCAGCCAACTCACAACCGCGTTCCATGCCGGCGCGCGGGTGGTCTTGCTCAACTACCTGTTGCCGCGAGACGTGCTCAAGGCGATGGCGCGTGAACAGGTGACCGGCCTGACGGCGGTGCCGCCGCTCTACATCCAGTTGTCGCAACTGGACTGGCCAGCCGAGATCGGCCAGCACCTGCGCTACTTTGCCAATACCGGCGGGCGCATGCCGCGTGAGACCCTGGGCCTGTTGCGCCAGCGGGTGCCGCAAGCCAAACCCTTCCTGATGTATGGGCTGACCGAGGCCTTCCGCTCCACCTACCTGCCGCCCGAGGAGGTGGACCGCCGGCCCGATTCGATCGGCAAAGCCATCCCGAATGCCGACATTCTGGTGCTGCGCGACGACGGCACTGCCTGTGCACCGGACGAACCCGGCGAGTTGGTGCACCGCGGTGCGCTGGTCGGCCAGGGCTACTGGAATGACGCCGAGAAAACCGCCGAGCGCTACAAGCTGCTGCCAGCCGGCCTGCCGGGCCGTGACGCGGCGTTGCAATTGCCAGAATACGCCGTGTTCTCGGGCGACAACGTGCGCCAGGATGCCGAGGGCTTCTTGTATTTCATCGGCCGCCGTGACGAAATGATCAAGACCTCGGGCTACCGTGTCAGCCCCACCGAGGTGGAAGAGCTGCTGTATGCCAGCCGGCGCGTGGCTGAATGTGTGGCCTTCGGCGTGGAGCACGCCACACTGGGCCAATCCATCCAGGTGATCGCCACCCCGCCCGCCGGTGCGCCCGCGCTGGACATCAGCGGCCTGCTGGCCGACTGCCGGGCCAACATGCCGGCCTACATGGTCCCGGCCGGCATCGAAGCCGCCACTGGGCCGCTGCCGCGCAACCCCAACGGCAAGATCGACCGCAAGTTGTTGTCAGCAGACTGGCTGGCGCGGCACACCTGAGCTGCCAGCGCCACCAGCCCGTGGCGCCACCGTCGGGCCGCTCAAGGCGGGCTGGGCGGCGCGGCGGGTGTCGCGCTGGCGCCCACTTCAGCCGCCTCGGCTGCCGCAGCGGGCTGTGCCTCTTTGCCGGCGCGCCGACGCACGGCCAGGTGCTTGACCAACGGCCAGCGGTAGGTGGTCAAGTGGAAGAGCGTGCGCTGCTGCTCGGTCAACTTGGTGTGCCAGTCCATGCGCCGGCCGTAGTACTCAACGCGTTTGACCTCATGGCCGGCAAACAGGTGCTTGAGCTCATCCTCGCGCAGCAAAAACGCGGGTGACAAGGTTTTGGGGATGGACTCGTCGTAGGTGGTCTTGAGCACCACCAGCGTGCCGGCACGCAGCAGGCACAGGTTGATCGCCGCCGTGCGGTCATTGAACAGGTACTCAAACACCAGCGCCTCCTGCTGCCGAGCGGCGGTCTCGAACAGCCGCACGTAAAACCGGCCTTGCTGGTTGTCGGTGTGGATGGCGGTGCCCTCGCCGGCCTTCCAGCCGGCGCTTTCCAGTGCGCCGTAGCGGGCAATGGCGGGCGCCATGTCGGCCGGATCACGCAGCACTCGCAAGCTGGTGGTCACACCGTCGGCGGCCAGCTTGTTGCGCTGTTTGCGCATGTTCTGGCGCAGGTTCTTGCCGCGTGCGGCCCAGTAGCTGTCGAAGTCACCGACCAGGTCCAACCAGGCAGTGTCGATGTAGTCGTTGTGCCAGTTGTCGCTGTCGTCGCTGTGGCGCGGTGCCTGCAGCGGATCAACCTGGCTGATCGACACCACCAGGCAAAAACCCAACGGGCCACGCAGCAGGCTGCGCCCGAGCTGTTGCAGGTGTTGATCGCTGGCCGCCACCCACAGGCCCAGCGGCAACTGCGACGGTTGGAACGTACACCAGCGCAGCAAGCCATTTGGCACCAGGATCAGCATGGCCACACAGCGCCCGGATCGGCTGGCAATCAACAGGCGCTCCAGCCCGGTGCCGAACACCTCCACCCCGGCGGCCACGGCATCGGCACGCATGAACGGCAGATCCAGCCGCTGGGCGCTCAATTGATCCCATTGCGCCTGCAATTCAAGGTCACTGCGCAGCGCGGTGGCGGGCAGGTTGCGCCAGCTGAGAGAGGTCATCAAATGGGTTGGCAGGGTTGGAATGTGAGCGCCCGGCGCCAGCGCAGGCATGGCGTGGGGTGCTCGTGTGGTGCCATCCGGCGAAGCAACAACCAGCATGCTAGGGCGAAAGCGCGTGCCCGCGCATTGATGAAGCTGCAACAGCACACGTTCGGCGGCGATTTTCTGCGCACGGTGTGGGGGATTCTCCTCAAGCGCAGGGTGAATCGGTGCAAAGTCACGCTGTCGCGGGCTTGGTGGTGTGCTCGATGGAGGGCTGGCCCGGCTTTGGCCGGGCGCCCGGATTGCGCCCAATCTGCGGCATGCGGCACAACCGGCGCGGGCAGCGCGGTGTGGCGCCGTGCTGCCCAGGCAAAATCACAGGTTGCATTGCCGCGGGCGGCCGCCTGCTGCTGCCGGCCGGCCACGCTGCCACCGTTGCTGCGCCCCACCGATATTCAGGCCACCTGGACACCCCTACCGTGACCGACACCGAGACCGTTGCTGCCCCCCCCCGCCGCGCCCCCCCCCACCCGCGCCGGCCAGTTGGTGGTGGGTGGTGCGCGGCTCACCACCCTGGCCGAGCGGGTGGGGCAAACCCCGTTTTACGCCTACGACCGCAGCCTGCTGCGCCAGCGTGCGGCGCAGTTGCGGGCCGCCTTGCCGCCCGCCATCAAGCTGCACTACGCGATGAAGGCCAACCCCATGCCGGCGGTGGTGGGCTTCATGGCCGGGCTGGTGGACGGCATCGATGTGGCCTCGGGCGGCGAGCTGAAGGTGGCGCTGGATGCCGGTGCCAACCCGGCCGAGGTCAGCTTTGCCGGGCCGGGCAAACGTGCAGCCGAGCTGCGCCAGGCGGTGGCGTCGCGGGTGTTGATCAATCTTGAGTCGATGCGCGAGGCCACGCTGCTGGCCGGCATCTCGCAGCAACTGGGCCTGCCGGCGCGGGTGGCGGTGCGCATCAACCCCGACTTCGAGCTCAAGGGCTCGGGCATGAAGATGGGTGGTGGCCCCAAGCAGTTTGGCATCGACGTGGAGCTGTTGCCGCAGATGCTGGCGCTGATCGACGCCGGTGGCTTGGCGTTTGAGGGCTTCCACCTGTTTGCCGGCTCGCAAAACCTGCGGCCCGAGTCGATCTGCGAGGCGCAGCAAAAGTCCTTCGCGCTGGCGCTGCGCCTGGCGCAGGACTGCCCGCAGCCTGTGCGCTTCCTCAATTTGGGTGGCGGCTTTGGCATCCCCTACTTTCCGGGGGAGCAGCGGCTGGATCTGGCCCCCATCGCGGACAACCTGGCCGACCTGGTGCAACGCGCCAAGACCGAGCTGCCCGAGGCCTCACTGGTGATCGAGCTGGGCCGCTACCTGGTGGGTGAGGCGGGCGTGTACGTCACCCGCATCCTTGACCGCAAGGTGTCGCGTGGTCAGGTGTTTCTGGTCACCGACGGCGGGCTCAACCACCATTTGTCGGCCTCAGGCAACTTTGGCCAGGTGGTGCGCAAAAACTATCCCGTCACCATCGGCAACAAGGCCGACGCGGTGCTGCGCGAGGTGGCATCAGTGGTGGGCCCACTCTGCACCCCGCTGGATTTGCTGGCCGACCGCATGGACCTGCCCACGGCGGAAGTGGGCGACCTGGTGGTGGTCTACCAATCCGGCGCTTATGGTGCCAGTGCCAGCCCGCAGGCGTTTTTGGGCCATGCGCCGTGCACCGAGGTGCTGGTCTGACAGGCCGGTGCCAGGCTGCTGCGGCCTGTTGGCGCCGTTGGGCCGGCCTGGCCCTGCTGCTGTGGGCGGGCCACTTGCCGGCAGCAACCGTCAGCACACCGATGGAGGCGTCGGCCCAGCCGCCGGCCGATGCGGGTGGCGCCAGCCGGACGCTGGACAAGGCGCTGACTGGCGCTGACACCACCACCGGTGACCGCACCTTGGACATGGCGCTGGACATGCAGCGCGCCGACCTGGCCGCACGCAACCGGCCCGGCGCCGACCCGGCGGCGGCAGCGCGGCCAGCCGCCGTGCCGCAGCCTGGCCAAGCCACCACACCCGCGCTGGCCTTGCCCTCACCGGGTGCTGGCAATGGCATGCCGTCGGCGCTGTCGCTGGGCGGCTTGTCCGGCAATGGCGCTGGTGTGGCCGCACCGCGCCCCGGCGGGCGTGAGGCTGATCAGCGCTGGAACAGCGCACCGGGCAATGGCAGCAACAACCCGGGTGGCAGTGCACAGGGGCCGGGTGATTTGGGCGGTGCGCGGCGGCTGGTGGCTGCGCTGCGCGACTTTGTAGTTGCCTGGCGCGCTTGGCTGCTGGGCGGGCTGGCCGTGGGGCTGGTGGGCGCCGGGCTGGCCCAACTGGTGCGCCAGAGTGCCGGCCACCGCACCGGGCAAAGCGCCATTGAGCAGGCGGCCCGGCGTGCCGACAAGCACGGCAGCCGCCGCACCCGGCGCAGCCGACGCAGCTGACGCAGCTGACGCCTAGGAGCCTGTCGGGCTTGGGGAACGGCGGCTGCGAAACGGCCTCAGCGGTCCATTTTTTACCGGCTTTTTGTCCCATAGTTGAACTATGGGCCTGCAAATCCGGCAAAAACTGTCCTCGCTGGGGCCGTTTCTCGCTATCGACGCCCCAAGTCCGACAGGCTCCTAG
>JANPOW010000152.1:0-5058 GCA_031428185.1 Betaproteobacteria bacterium
GTCTCGGGCGTGCAGGTCAGCGGCGCGTCGTCCATCACCGAGCGCACGCTGAGCGTGCCCACGCTGCCGCGGTTCTTGACGACCGCAGCGATCACCTCGCGGAAGGTGAGCATGCCCACCAGGTCACCGTACTCCATCACCACGAGTGAGCCGATGTCACGCTCGGCCATGGTTTGCACGGCAATGGCCAGCGGCTGGTCGGGTGAAACGGTGTACAGGGTGCTGCCCTTGACACGCAGGATGTCGCTGACTTTCATGGGGGTCTCCGAGAGGGGGTTGGCCTGATTTCACCGCAGGTTGCGCCAAAAACATAGCACACAATCCCGTAACTTCAGCCTGCGCGCCCGCGCCTCTTGCCATGCCTGGTTACAGCGATCCCGGCTTCGACACCCTGGCCCTGCACGCCGGCGCGGCGCCGGACCCCAGCACCGGCGCGCGCGTCACGCCCATCCACCTCAGCACGTCGTTTGTGTTCCAGAGCAGTGAACATGCGGCGTCGCTGTTCAACATGGAGCGCTCTGGCCATGTCTACAGCCGCATCAGCAACCCCACCACGGCTGTGCTGGAAGAGCGCATTGCCGCGCTCGAAGGCGGCGTGGGCGCCATTGCCACCGCCAGTGGCCAGGCTGCGCTGCACCTGGCCATCTCAACAATAGCCAGCGCCGGCCAGCACATCGTGGCCAGCAGCGCGTTGTATGGCGGATCACACAACCTGCTGCACTACACCCTCAAGCGTTTTGGCATCAGCACCACGTTTGTGAAGCCGGGTGACCTTGGCGCCTGGCGCGCCGCCATCCGGCCTGAAACGCGCCTGCTGTTTGGCGAGACCCTGGGCAACCCGGGGCTGGACGTGCTGGACATCCCCGCCGTGGCGGCGATAGCGCATGACGCGGGGCTGCCACTGCTGGTCGATTCCACCTTCACCCCGCCCTGGCTGCTGCGGCCGTTTGAGCATGGTGCGGATTTGCTGTTTCATTCCGCCACCAAGTTTTTGTCCGGCCACGGCACGGTGGTGGGTGGGCTGCTGGTGGACAGCGGGCAGTTCGACTGGGACAGATCCGGCAAATTCCCCGAGCTGACCACGCCGTATGACGGCTTCCACGGCATGGTGTTCAGCGAGGAGAGCAGCGTGGGCGCCTTTTTGCTGCGCGCCCGGCGTGAGGGCCTGCGTGACTTTGGCGCCTGCATCAGCCCACACAGCGCCTGGCTGATCCTGCAAGGCATCGAAACCCTGCCACTGCGCATGGCGCGCCACATCGACAACACGCGCCAGGTGGTGGCCATGCTGGCGGCCCACCCGATGGTGGCGCGGGTGGGCTACCCCGAGCTGGCCAGCCACCCCGACCAGGCGTTAGCCCAACGCCTGCTGCCCAAAGGCTGCGGCGCGGTCTTCAGCTTTGACTTGAAAGCGCCCCCAAGGCCGCCGCCGAGTGGCGACCGCCCCCCCGAGGGGGAGGAGAAACACTTGGGGCGGCCCGGCGTTTGGTTCTCAAACCGCACACGCGCCCAGGGCGTGGCCTTTATCGAAGCACTGAAGATTTTTTCGCATCTGGCCAATGTGGGCGATTGCCGATCGCTGGTGATCCACCCGGCGTCCACCACCCATTTCCGCATGGACGACGCGGCGCTGGCCCAGGCTGGCATCGGCCCCGGCACCATCCGCCTGTCCATCGGGCTGGAGGACGCGGCCGATTTGATAGACGATCTGAAAAAGGCCTTGAAAGTGGCTGAAAAAGCGGCGCAGGGGGCGGCATGAAGTTGCAAGTCCGCAGCACCGAGGCATACGCCTACACCGGTGGCAAGGCGTTTGATACCAGCCTGCCCTGCGTCGTGTTCGTCCACGGCGCCCTGCATGACCACAGCGTGTGGACGCTGTTGGCGCGCTGGTGCGCCCACCACGGCCACAGCGTGTTGGCGGTGGATCTGCCCGGCCACGGCCGCAGCGCTGGCCCGCTGCTGGCCAGCGTGCAAGCCCATGCCGACTGGCTGCTGGCACTGCTGGATGCTGCAGGTGTGATGCAGCCCGGCCAGGCCTGCATGGTGGGCCACAGCATGGGCTCGTTGATCGCGCTGGAGGCCGCCGCGCGTGCGCCAGCGCTGATCAGCCGCCTGGTGATGGTGGGCAGCACCTATCCGATGAAAGTGTCCGACACGCTGCTGGCCAGCGCCAAGAGCGCACCGCTGCAGGCCATTGACATGGTCAACGCGTTTTCCATCAGCACGCTGGCGGCCAAGCCGTCGTACCCCGGGCCGGGCATGTGGCTGCACGGCAGCAACCGGGCGCTGATGCGGCGCGTGCTGGCCGGCTGCAACGCAACTGGCGCGGTCGACGCGGACGGCAACAGCGTGGTCAACCTGTTCCACCATGACTTCAGCGTCTGCGACCGCTACGCCAACGGCTTGCAAGCCGCCGCGCTGGTGCAAGCCCAAGCCACGCTGGTGTTAGGCGCGTTTGACCAGATGACACCGCCGCGCAGCAGCCACACCCTGGCCGCAGCGCTGCGTGCCCGCACCGTCACCTTGCCAACCGGGCATTCGATTGCGGCCGAAGACCCGGACGGCCTGCTGGCCGCACTGCGCCAGGCGCTGGCTTGACGCGCTGTCCCGGCGCTTGCCCCGCCAGCGCTGCAGCCCATGCCGCCACACACCCCCTGCGGCACAATCCGCGCCACCATGAGCCTGGTCTTCCCGCACACCTTCATTCCCTGGTTTCGCGCCGTCGCGCCCTACATCCACGCTTACCGTGGCAAAACCTTTGTGGTGGGGGTGACGGGTGAGTTGATTGCTGCCGGCAAACTCAACGCGTTTGTCCAAGACCTGGCCATCCTGCATGCCATGGGCATCAAACTGGTAATGGTGCACGGGTTTCGGCCGCAAGTGGATGAGCAATTGGCTGCCAAAGGCCACAGCTCACGCTACAGCCACGGCACCCGCATCACCGACGCCATCACACTGGATTGCGCACAAGAGGCCGCCGGCCAATTGCGCTTTGAGATCGAAGCCGCGTTCTCACAAGGTTTGCCCAATACCCCGATGGCCAACGCCACGGTGCGGGTGGTGTCAGGCAACTTTTTAACCGCGCGGCCGGTGGGCATTGTTGATGGCGTGGATTTCATGCACTCGGGCCTGGTGCGGCGGGTCGACGGCGCCACCATCCGGCGTGCGATTGATATTGGTGCACTGGTGTTGCTCAGCCCGTTCGGGTTTTCGCCCACCGGCGAGGCCTTCAACCTGCGCATGGAAGAAGTGGCCACCGCCACCGCGATTGCACTGCAGGCCGACAAACTGCTGTTCATGACCGAGATTGCCGGCATCACTGAACACCGCGATGACCCTGACAGCGCCATCGACACCGAACTGGCACTGGCTGACGCCAAACGCCTGTTGACCAGCCTGCCGGCACCTGCCAAACCCAGCGATGCAGCGTTCTATCTGCAGCACTGCGTCAAGGCCTGCGAAGGCGGGGTTGAACGCTCACATATCCTGCCCTTTGCGGTGGACGGCGCGATATTGCAAGAAATCTTCACCCACGACGGCATCGGCACCATGGTGGTGGATGAAAAACTCGAGCGCCTGCACGAGGCCACCGCGGACGACGTGGGCGGCATCCTGCAATTGATCGAACCGTTTGAGCGCGATGGCACCCTGGTGCGGCGCGAGCGCACCGAGATTGAGCGCGACATTGCCAACTACACCGTCATCACCCACGACGGTGTGATATTTGGTTGCGCCGCGCTGTACCCCTACCCCGAAGCGCGCACCGGTGAAATGGCGGCCTTGACCGTCTCGCCGCAGGTGCAGGGCCAGGGCGACGGCGAGCGCATCCTCAAGCGCATCGAGCAACGCGCTCGGGCGCAGGGCCTGGACAGCATTTTTGTGCTGACCACGGTGACCATGCACTGGTTCATCAAACGCGGCTTTGCAGCGGTTGACCCCGACTGGCTACCCGAAGCACGCAAACGCAAATACAACTGGGACCGGCGCTCACAGGTGCTGGTCAAAAAGCTCAGCTGAGCACCAGTGGCGCACCCGCCCGGCCACCGCGCCAGGTCAAACCCACCAAGGAAAATCATGGCCCGTACCGTGCAATGTGTTTATCTCAAAAAAGAGGCTGATGGCCTGGATTTTGTGCCTTACCCGGGTGAACTGGGCAAACGCATCTACGCCGGCGTCAGCAAGGAGGCCTGGGCCGCCTGGCTGAAGCACCAGACCATGCTGGTCAATGAAAACCGCCTCAACCTGGCCGATCAACGCGCCCGGCAGTATCTGGCGCGCCAGATGGAGCGCTACTTCTTTGGCGAAGGTGTCGACCAGCCCGTCGGCTACGTGCCGCCGGCCGCTGAGTAACTCAAGGCCAGGCAATCGACTTGCTGTAAACCCGCAGGGTTGGAATAGGCAGAAACTGTTGTACACTGCGCTCACCATTCAAACCCTGGAGCCTGAATATGTCCTCCCTGCAAGACTTGCTGGCACAACGTGCCGAAATCGAAAAACGCATTGCCGACGTGCAGCGCGAAGAGCGCACCGACGCAGTGGCCAAAGTCAAGGCCTTGATGGCCGAGTTTGGTTTGACCTCTGCCGATATTACCGGCAAGCTGCCCAGTGCCCGCACGCCGGGTGTTGGTAAACCTACTGGCAAAGTTGCCGCCAAATACCGCAACGCCGCCACGGCTGAAACCTGGAGCGGCCGCGGCCTGCAGCCCAAGTGGCTCAAGGCAGCGCTGGCCGGTGGCGCCAAGCTGGAAGAATTCACCATTTGACGAGTCCGCAGTACCGGTATTTGCCACGCAGCAATACCGTGTGGCGGTTTTGACCCACAACAGCCCGGCAACGCCCGGGCTGTTGTCATTCAGGCCAGCGCGAAGCCTACCGTTGCCTGCGCTGCGTGCCTGCGCCAAAGGCTGTTTGCTGGCCGCTAAAGGCCCCAGGCACGGGATACCGCCAGCCAGGCGGGCAAGCTAGCATCTGCGCCATGTCCGTCCTCAACGCCAATACCAGCGGGTGCTCTGCTTGACCAAACTGGTCAAACCAGCAGCGGCCACGCAAGGCAGCGGACCA
>JANPOW010000153.1:0-1628 GCA_031428185.1 Betaproteobacteria bacterium
GTGGCGGTGGCCAACTGCCACCAGTGGCCCAGGATCAGCTCACTCTGCGCCTCGGCCAGCATGGTGCCCCAGCTCACCTGGTCAATCGGCACGCCCAGGCCCAGGTAGCTCAAGATCACCTCGGCCTTGATGAAGCCCACCACCAGCAGCGACATGCGCACCAGGATCACATGGCTGACGTTGGGCAGGATGTGGCGGAACATGCGGCTGGTGGTGCTGGCGCCTATCGCCTCTGCCGCGCGTACATATTCGCGCCCGCTGTGCTTGATGAACTCGGCGCGCACCTGGCGGTACAGGCCAGTCCAGCCGGTCAGGCCCAGGATCAGCACCACCGTGCCCACGCCCCGCCCCAGCACTGCCGCAAAGGCAAAGATCAGCAGGATGTCGGGGATGGCGGTGAAGACGTTGTAAAGCCACTCCAGAAAATCCCCCACCTTGCCGCCAAAAAAGCCGGCCAGCGCACCCAGCCCGGTGCCGATGATGGTGGCCAGCAGGGCAGCCAATACACCCACAAACACCGAGATTTCAGTGCCTTTGATGGCCTTGGCCAACACGTCGCGGCCCAGCCGGTCAGCACCCAGCGGCAGGGTCTGGGCTTTGATGGTTTCGGTTGTCTGCATCTTGCTGGCGCGCTCGGCCCACTCTTTGTAGCGCGGCGCCAGTGGGTCGATGTCGCTCAGGTCCACCGGTGGCAGCAGCGTGCTCTCGGTGCCGGCCAGGATGCCGGCGTCCTCTCCGGCGCGTGGCCCCAGCACCGTGGGTGGGGCGTTGGGCACGGCCAGCTCAGCTTGCCAGCCGCTGGCCACCAGTTGCAGGCCGGCAGCGGCAATCAGCAACAAAAAGCACAACACCACCACACCGGCGCTCAGGCCGACACGGTCCGCCTTGAAGCGGCGCCAGGCGGTGCGCCAGACGCCTTCGGAGCGTTGCTGCGGCGAGGTGTGTTCGCCTTTGGCCAGCGGACGCCGCGGGTCCGGCTCTGCCGGCCCGCTGGCGGCGCCCCCCTGGGGGGGAGGCGACCGCAGGCCGCTTCGGGGGGGGGTGGAGGTCGTCATCGGAGAACCACCCGCGGATCGACAACCTTGTAAAGCAGGTCTGTGGCCAGATTGATCAGCATGGTCAGCATCGCCAGGTACACGGTGACGGCCTGGATCACGGGGTAATCACTGCGGTTGACCGCCAGCAACACCTCACGCCCCAGGCCAGGGATGGAGAAAAACACCTCGATCAAAAACGAGCCCACAAAAATGCCGGGCAGCGCCAGGCCCACGTTGGTGAGGATGGGGATCATGGCGTTACGCAGCACATGCTTGAACAGCACGGTGGGCTCGGTCAGGCCTTTGGCGCGGGCGGTGCGCACGTAGTCGTGGCCCAGCTCGTCGAGAAAAAAGCTGCGGTACAGGCGCGTCTGCGGCGACACACCCACCATCACTGCCAGCAGCACCGGCAGCGGGGCGTAGGTGGTCAAATTCTTCAGCAGGCTGTCACTCCAGCCCTGCACCGGGAACCAGCCCAGCTGGAAGCCGAACAGGTACTGGCCGATGATCACGTAGACCAGAAAGCTGATCGACAGCGCCACCGTGGTGGCCACCATCAGCGCCCGGTCGGTGAGCGAGCCGCGCACATAG
>JANPOW010000154.1:0-24213 GCA_031428185.1 Betaproteobacteria bacterium
GCTTCGTTCTTGAGCTTGTCCACCAGCATGGCCACATCCGCCACCTTGATGCCGGCACCGCGCTTGGGGGGCTCACTGACCTTCAAGGTCTTCAGGCGGGGCTTGACGTCCACGCCCAGGTCGGATGGTTTAAAAACCTCCAGCACCTTCTTTTTGGCCTTCATGATGTTGGGCAGGGTGACGTAGCGCGGCTCGTTCAGGCGCAGGTCGGTGGTGATGACGGCGGGCAGGCTGAGACTCAGGGTCTCTAAGCCACCATCCACCTCACGCACCACTTGCACCTTGCCGTCCACCACCTCCACCTTGTTGGCAAAGGTGGCTTGTGGCAGGCCGGCCAGTGCGGCCAGCATCTGGCCGGTCTGGTTGTTGTCGTCGTCAATCGCCTGCTTGCCCAGGATCACCAGGCCGGGCTGCTCTTTGTCGATCAGCGCCTTGAGCAGCTTGGCCACGGCCAGCGGCTGCAGCTCATCGGCGCACTCCACCAGGATGGCGCGGTCCGCGCCGATGGCCATGGCGGTGCGCAGCGTCTCCTGGCACTGGGTGACGCCGCAGGACACCGCGATCACCTCGGTGGCCACGCCTTTTTCGCGCAGGCGCACGGCTTCTTCAATGGCAATCTCATCGAACGGGTTCATGCTCATCTTGACGTTGGCGATGTCAACCCCGGTGCCGTCAGACTTCACACGCACCTTGACGTTGTAGTCCACCACACGTTTCACGGCTACCAATACCTTCATGTTGAACAGCTCCTGCAGGGGTTGAATAAGGCGTTTTTTGGTCTGAAATTGATTCTATGCGTGGCCCTCTGGCGCGAGGAATGGCAGATAAGCGAACGACCGTGCTATTTTTTGCCATTCTCCCTGCGCGGCCAATTGCGGGCTGACGCCAGCGTGTCAGCTGCCGTGCGGTTCAAAAGGCTTGCAAGCCGCTGGATAGACTGCCGGCCCCATGCGCACGCCATCCACCCCGCGTCCACCGCGTCCACCGCACATCGGCATTTTTGATTCCGGCATCGGCGGGCTGTCGGTGCTGCGGGCGCTGCGTTGCCATGTGCCGCTGGCGCAAATCAGCTACATCGCCGACGCCCGCTTCACACCCTGGGGTGACCGGCCAACCGAGTGGGTGCAGGCGCGCGCTGTGCAGTTGGGTGCCTGGCTGCTGGGCGGCGGCGCGGATCTGGTGCTGGTGGCCTGCAACACCGCCACCACCCAAGCCATCAGCACACTGCGCCAGCGCTGGCCAGACACCGCGTTTGTGGGTGTGGAGCCCGGCATCAAACCTGCCGTGGCGGCCAGCCGCAATGGCAGGGTGGCCGTGATGGCCACCAGCGGCACCCTGCAAAGCCCACGTGTGGCCCGCTTGGTGGCCCAGCACGCCGGCGGCGCCGCAGTGCTGCGCCTGCCCTGCCCTGGCCTGGTGGAGGCCATCGAGCGCGCCGGCCCGGATGACACCCGGCTGCATGCCTTGCTGGACCGCATTGCCGCCGATCTGCAAGCCGCGCAGGTGGACACGGTGGCACTGGCTTGCACCCACTACCCGCTGGTGGCTGACGCGCTGCAGGCCAGGCTGGGGCCGGAGGTGCAACTGGTGGACACGGCCGACGCCGTGGCGCGGCAGGTGGCGCGCTTGCTTGCGCAACACACCCGGCAAGACGCCCTAGGAGCCTGTCGGACTTGGGGCGTCGATAGCGAGAAACGGCCCCAGCGAGGACAGTTTTTGCCGGATTTGCAGGCCCATAGTTCACCTATGGGACAAAAAGCCGGTAAAAAATGGACCGCTGAGGCCGTTTCGCAGCCGACGTTCCCCAAGCCCGACAGGCTCCTAGCGCCACCCGCGCGGCATGCCGAGCAGCAGGTGGGCCAGCCACCCTGCAGCCCAGCCCCAACCACCGCCGCGTTGCTGCCACGGCTGCTGAGCACCGGTAACCCGGCACTGCTGCAGCAAGCCGCCCGGCGCTGGCTGCAGCCCGATGCGCTGGCCGAAGCGCTGCGGCTGCCTGACCTTTGAATTGCCCGGCCGGGCGCACTGGCCGGGCACATTGGCCCGCAGGCCGGGGTGGCGCCGACACGCCATGCCGTGGCTGGGCGCTCAGGTGGGCGGCGCGGTGGCCTGGCCTGCGTCAGGACGTGCTGCCGCCCGGGCTTGCCGGGCTCACCAGGTTGCGCTCCGGCTTGGGAGACAGGCTGATCACCCCGTCCTGCACCAGCGTGTTGAACTGCGCCGGCGACAGCCCGGCATGGCGTTGCAGCACCGGCCAACTGTGCTCGCCCAGCAGCGGCGCGGGCTGGCGGGCACCCAGGCGCTGGCCGTTTTGCACGATGGCCACACCGGCCTGGCGCTGTGGGCCGGACACCGCGCGGTCCAGGTCGATGTAGAAATCGCTGCTGGCCAGATGGGCATTGGCCGCCAGGTCTTCGGCGTGTACCAGGCCGGCGGCCATCACCCCGGCGCTTTGCAGCAGCGCGGCGGCCTGCTCGGGTGCTTGCAGGTGGCTCCAGGCGCAGAGGGCGGCGTCGATCTCATCCTCACGCGCGCGGCGGCCGGCCAGGCTGCGCAGCGTGGGGTCAGCGGCCCAGTCGGGCCGGCCCAGCACCTGGGCCAGCGCGGCAAAGGCGGTGCCGCTGTCGATGGCCACGGCCAGCCACTGGTCGGTGCCGGCGGCTGGGTACAGGCCGTGTGGCGCCAGGCTGTCCCGGCGGTTGCCACGCCGCAGCGGCGCGCCGGGGGCCACCTGGTGGGCAAGCAAGCCGGGGGTGGTGAGCTGCAGCATGGCCTCGACCAAGCAGAGGTTGACATACTGCCCGGCGCCGCTGCGGCGCCGGTGTACCAGCGCGGTCAACAAGGCCGCACAGCCGTAGAGCCCGCCCACCGGGTCGCCGTGGGCCAGATGGGTCATGGTGGGCGCACTGCCCGGTTGGCCGGTCAGGCTGGGCAGGCCAGACCCCTGCTCCAGCGTGGAGCCGTAGGCGCGGGTATCCGACCAGGCATTGCCGGTGCCAAAGGCCGACATCGACAACATCACCAGGTCTGGCCTGGCCTGCACCAGTTGCGCAAAGTCCAGCCCAAACTTGGCCATCACCCCGGCCGCCTGGTTCTCGACCACCGCGTCGGCGCCGGCCACCAGGCGCAGCGCCAGTTGGCGGCCGGCGGGGGTGGTGAGGTCAAGGCTGACGCCTTGTTTGCCCCGGTTGAGGCCGCAAAAAATGGTGGCCAGTTCGTACTGCCGGCCGGCGATGAACTCGGGGGTCCAGTTCATGCCGCGCCACCAGTCGGGGTAGCGGCCGGCCTCGATCTTGATCACCTCGGCACCCAGGTCGGCCATCAGCCGGCTGGCCAGCGGGCCGGCCCAGCCCATTGAAAAATCGACCAGGGTGATGCCGGTCAGCGGTGGTGTGTTGGCGGCTTGCGGGCCACCATCAGCGACACCGCCGGGTGGCGGCAGGCCCAGGTCAGCGGGCGGCGCAGTGCCCGGTGCAGCTGGTGCTGGTGCGGCCAGTTGGCTGCGGATGGGTGTGGCCGTCAGGCCGAAGGGTGTGCGCGGCACCCACAAGGGCCGACCTACACACTGCAGCTGGGCCAGCGATTGGCGGTCCCGGAAAATCGGGTGCGACAAGATGCCCTCGGCATCGGGCACCAGCACGATGGGCACCCGGTGTTGGCGGCCGATGGCGGCCCAGGCGTCGGCCGGCTTTTGCGCCAGCGCCTGGCACAGCACGGCCTCCACTTCGTCCAGCCTCTCAAAGCGTTGCTCACGCGTGGCCAGGCCTTCGTCCTTGGCCTGCGCCTGCAGCCCCAGTGCGCGGCACAGGCCGCGCCACTGGTCCGGTGTGGCCACGGTGATGCCCACCCAGCCGATTTGGCAGGGGTAGATGCCCACCGGGCTGTTGGGTGCAAAGCGGTTGATGCCGCAGCGCTGCATGGGCAGGCCGTCGCGCTCAAAGAAGTACATGTGCATCTCGGCCATCACCAGGTTGGCCTCAAGAATGGACACGTCCAGCCGGCGTGGCGTGGCGGCCGGCTGGCGTGGTGCGCCCAGCAGTGCGGCGCAAGCGGCGATGTAAGCGGTGACGCCGCCCAGCGTGGTGGCCTGGCGGTCACCGGCGGCCAGGGGTGGGCCAGCCACCGGGCCGGCCATCTGCGGCATGCCGGTCAAGGCCTGCACCACCAGATCACTGCCACGCCAGCGGTGGTAGCCACCACGCGGGCCAAACCACGACAGGGCGATGCTGGCCACACGCGGCAGGGTCAGCAGCGCGGCGCGGGTGGCTTGCTGGCCCGGCGCTGCACGGGTCACTTCAGCAGGCGCTGCACTGGTCATTTCAGCCATCGCTTCACCCAGCACCACCAGGTCCACCTCGCGGCTCAAGGCCTGCAGCGCCGCGCGGTCGGCCAGCGCCGGCAACATTTGCTTGCCGGCGCCCAGGTAGGCCGCGTAGGCGTGCTCGGTGGCGGTGTCGGCCCGCACGATGCCGGCCAGGCGCGTGGCCTCGCCGACCGTGGTGACGCGCACCGTGGCGCCGGCATCGGCCAGCAGCCGGCCGCAGTAGGCGCCAGCGGCACCGCCGCCAATCTCCAACACTTGAATGCCAGCCAGCGGAAGGGGGGTGTGCGTGCGCATCGTGGAGCCTTGGTTGGTTGGCACTGGGCGGGGGCGCCCGTGGCCCGGTGTGTCGGCAGGCCGGCGGCAGATGCCGGCGCTTGCCGGTGCTTGCCGGCGCTTGCCGGCTCAGGGCCGCATCGAAAAACTGGCCCGGCCAGGCACTCGGACCGGCTCGGCCAGGCGGGCAAAGTCAACCAACAGGCGGCGGGTGTGGCGCGGGTCGATGATCTCTTCGACCCAGAACTTCTCGGCGCTGCGAAACGGTGAGCGCAGGGCGTTCAGCCTGGCCTCGATGGCCAGCAGCTCAGCCTTCGGGTCTTGGGCGGCTTCGATGTCGGCGCGGTAGGCGGCCTCGATGCCGCCTTCGAGTGGCAGCGACCCCCAGTAGGCCGACAGCCAGGCATACCGCAGGGACAAGCGCCCGGCTGGCTGGTGCGCCGCACCGGCCACGCCAAAGGCATTGCGCACGATCACCGTGCACCAGGGCGTGGTGGTCTGGTTCAGCGCCGCCATGGCCCGCACGCCGTGGCGGATGGTGGCACTGCGCTCGGCCTCCAGGCCGATCATGAAGCCGGGGCAGTCCATCAAATACACCACCGGCAAGTGGAAGGTCTCGGCCAGGTCCACAAAGCGCACCACCTTCTGGCAGGTGTCGGCGCTCCAGGCGCCGCCGTAGTGGTAGGGGTCACTGGCCAGCAGCAGCACGGGGTGGCCGTCAAGCCGGGCCAGGCCGGCAATCAGGCTGCGGCCAAAGTTGGCACCCATCTCAAAAAAACTGCCCACATCAACCACCGATTCGATGATGGGCCGCATCTTGTAGACCTGGCGCCGGTTGCGGGGCACGGCGCTCATCAGCGCCTCGTCGGCACGCTCGGGGTCGTCCTGGCATGGTTGCACTGGCGGCAGCGCAAACACCGACGGCGGCAGGTAGGACAAAAACCGGCGGGCGGCGTCAAACGCTTCGGCCTCGGTTTCGACCATGTTGTCGATCGCGCCGCTGCGGGTCTGGATGTCGGCACCCCCCAGCTCTTGCTTGCCCAGCGCCTGGCCCAGCCTGGCCACCAGTGGCGGCCCGGCCACAAACATCGCGGAGCTGCGGCTCATCACCGAGAAGTGTGAGGAGGCCAGCCGCGCCGCGCCCAGACCGGCCACCGAGCCCAGCCCCAGCCCGACCACCGGCACTTCAGCCAGGTTGGCCGTCATGCGCCAAAAGCCACGGGTGCCGCCGATGCCGCCCGGCAGGTTGGACGCACCCTTGGTCTCGATGGTCTTGACCGAGCCACCACCGCCCGAGCCCTCAATGATGCGCACGATGGGCAGGCGCAACGCCGACGCCATGTCCTCGGCCATCAGCGGCTTGTTGCTGATCGACGCATCGGCAGAGCCACCGCGGACGGTGAAATCGTCACCCACCACCACCACCGGCCGGCCGTCGATGCGGCCCCGGCCGAACACGCAGTTGGCCGGTGTGACCTGCTGCACCTGCCCATCGCTGCCGTACTCGCCAATGCCCGACAGCGCGCCCACCTCATGGAAGCTGTTGGCATCCAGCAACTGGGTGATGCGCTCGCGCACCGTCAGCCGGCCAGCGTCATGCTGGCGTTTGACCTTGTCGGCACCGCCCATCTGCTGGGCCATCGCGGTGCGCCGCGCCAGTTCATCGAGTTCGGGGGTCCAGGTCATGTCGGCTGTCCTTGGTCAGGGCTGGGGTGCTGTGGTGGGTGGGGTCTGGCGGCAGGCGGTGAGTGACTGGCGGCAAGTGACTGGTGGCAAGTGCAAGGCAGCGGCACGCAGGCCGCTCAGCGCTGGGTGGTTGGATCGAGCGCCACGCGCAGCGCCTCACCCAGGGTGTTGAAGGCCAGCGCGGTGAACAGGATTGCCAGGCCGGGGGCGTACATCTGGGCCGGCGCCAGCTCCATGTTCTGGTAGGCACGGGCCAGCATCGAGCCCCAGCTCGGGTTGGGTGGCTGGATACCCAGGCCGAGAAAGCTCAAGGACGCCTCGGCCAGCAAGGCGGCTGCCAGCAGCAGCGTCACCTGCACGATCACCGGCTGCACTGTGTTGGGCAGCACATGGCGCCACAGGATGCGGGCGGTGCTGGCGCCAAAGCAGCGTGAGGCATCCACGTACAGCTCTTGCCGCACCACCAGCGCCCTGGCCCGCACCAGACGCGCCAACTGCGGTGAAAACACGATGCCCACCGCGATCATGCCGTTGGTCAAGCCGATGCCCAGCGCGCCGGTGACGGCAATGGCCAGCACGATGGACGGGAAGGACAGCAGCGCATCAATGCAGCGGCTGATGGCGTCGTCCACCCAGCCGCCCAGGTAGCCTGCCAGCAGGCCCACCGGCAGGCCCAGCCCCACCGCAATGCCCACCGCCAGGCCACTGGCGTACAGCGTGGCCGCCGCACCGTGCACCATGCGGCTGAACACGTCGCGGCCCAGGTCATCGGTGCCCAGCAGGTGCAAGGCCGACGGGCCGGCCAGGGTGTTGTCCACATCCTGCGCGGTGGGCGCGTGGGTGGCGATCAGTGGCGCGGTCAGCGCCAGCAGGCCCAGTGCCAGCAAAAAACCCAGGCTCAAGCCCGCACGCAAGTCACTGCGCAGCCAATTGAAGAAGCGCCGTGCCCTCATCGGATGCGGGGGTCAAGCACGGTGTAGAGCAGATCGGCCAGCAGGTTGACCGTGATGACCACCAGCACCATCACAAACACCACGCCTTGCACCACCGGCAGATCGCGGGTGAGCGCGGCATTGACGATCAAATTGCCCATGCCGGGGATGGCAAACACCGCCTCCACCACCACGGTGGCGGCCAGCATGCGGTTGAACAGCAGGGTGGCCACCGTCAGCAGGTTGACACCGGCGTTCTTGAGGCCGTGCTTGCAGAGGATGACGCTTGCGCTCAGGCCTTTGGCGCGCAGCGTGCGCACCGGCGGCGATGCCAGGATTTCAACCAGCGAGCTGCGCAACTGGCGCGACACCTCGGCCACCCCACCGGCGGCCAGCGCCAGCGCGGGCAGGATGGCGTGGTGCAGCGCTTTGGGGATGTTGTCTTTCAGCGGCACCGCCCCGGTGGCCGGGAACCAGCCAAAGTCCAGCGCCAGCCAGGCCACCAGAATCATGGCCAACCAGAAGCTGGGCACCGCAATGCCCAGTGAGGCGGCTGAGGTCAGCAGCCGGTCGCGCAGGCCGTCGGGCCGGCTGGCGGCCAGCAGGCCCAGCGGGATGCCCAGGCCCAGCGCCACCACCATCGCCAGCACCACAATCAGCAAGGTGTTGGGGAAAGCGCGGCGGATGGACACCACCACCGGCTCACCGGTGGCCAGGGATGTCGACAGATCGCCCTGAAAGGCATGCAGCAGCCAACTGCCGTACTGCACCAGAAACGGCCGGTTCAAGCCGTACAGCGCGCGGATCTCGGTGATGCGCTTTTCGGTGGCGTTCTCGCCCGCCAGCGTGATGGCGATGTCGCCTGGCATCAGCTTGAGCAGCCCGAACACCACAAAGGTGGCCAGCACCAACACCGGCAGCGCCTGCAGCAGGCGCCTGCCGATCACCCGCACGCGGCTGGACGACAACATGGTGGTTCAGCTGTCGAGTGAGATGAACTCGTACTTTGGCTTGCCCAGCAGGTTGGGCTTGTAGCCCTTGACCTTTTGTGACGTGGCCACCAGCTCGTACTGGAAGGCCAGCGGCGCCACCAGCGCCTGCTCCATCACGATGCGCTGCAAGCGACTGAAGATCAGCTTGCGGCCCTCGATGCGCTCAGCCGCGCGGCTTTCGGCCAGCAGGTCGGTCAGCTCTTTCGACACCTCCACCCGGCCGGCGTTGAAGTAGGCGTCTTTGCTGTACATCAGGCTGTAGGTCATGCTCGGGTCGGGCCGGCCGGTCCAGGCCGACAGCAGCATGTCGAACTTTTTCTCGGTGCCAAAAAACTGGCCGCTGATCTCGGGGATGGTGCCGGTGCTGAACTTGAGCCGGATGCCCACCTTGCGCAACTGCTCCATCACGATCTCGCTGCGGCGCACCGAGTCTTGGTCGGTGTAGCTGCCCACCGTCAAGTCGATGCCATCCTTGAAGCCGGCCTCGGCCAGCAGCTTCTTGGCCATGTCCAGGTTGTGCGGGTAGAGCTTGGACACCGACTCGTCATAGGCCCAGTGGGTTTTGGGCAGGTTCATGGTGGCAGGCTCACCCACACCGGCCAGCGATGCTTTGACAAAGGAGACCCGGTCAAGCGCAAAGTTGATGGCCTGGCGCACCCTCAGGTTGTCCAGCGGCGGCTTGGCCAGGTTGAAGTAGAGCTGCAGGCAATACAGCGTGGGGCCGCTGACCTTGTGCAGGTCTTTGGCCTTGTCGATGATCGGCATCAGCCGCGGCGGCACCAGGTAGGCGAATTGGTTTTGTCCGGCCACCACCGCACGCTGGCCGGTGGCCAGCTCGGGGATGATCGAGAACTCGATGCCATCGACAAAGCCCCGGTCTTTGCGCCAGTAGTTGTCGGCGCGGCTGACCACGATCTTCTCGTTGTCGGCCCAGCTGACAAACCTCCACGGCCCCGCGCCCACCGGCTTGCGGTCATGGTCTTTGCCCAGCGCCTGCACCGCCTTGGGCGAGACCATCATGCCGGCGCGGTCCGACAGGATGGCCGGCAGCGCGGTATCGGGGCGCAGCAGTTTGACGGTCACCTGCAGCGGGCCGCTCACGTCCACCGAGGCCACGCTGGACAGATCGGCCTTGATGTTGGAACGCGCGTCCTGCCGGCCCCGGTCGAGGTTGAACTTCACGGCGGCGGCGTCCAGCGGGCTGCCATCATGGAAGCTGATGCCGGGCCTGAGGTCCAGCACCAAGGTGCGTGGATCCGGAAAATTGAAGGCAGCCAGGCCGGGCTTGGTCTTGAGGGTGTCGTAGTCCCATTCGACCAGCGTGTCGTAAATCGTCCAGAGAAAGGTGTGGTCAGAGCCGGCGCCGCCGGTGGCCGGATCCAGGCTGGATGGGTTGGCATTGGCCGACACTTTGAGCACACCGCCGCGCCTGGGCGCGGGTTGTGCCCAGGCCGGGCCAGCCAGCGCCAGTGCGCCCACACTGGCGCCTGCCAGGGCCATCAAGTCACGGCGTGTCGCCCAGGCCAGTGGCGCGCTTGCAGTGCGGTCGGCGTCGGTCATGTTGGTCTCCTCTACGGGCGGTGGATGGGCAGCGGGGCCGCTGTCAGGCGGCGTGCTGCGCGGCGGGCCGCAACGGCGGGCCGTCGCGGGTGGCGAAATGGCAGGCCACCCAGTGCGCCGGCCGCAGCTCGCGCCATTCAGGCGGCTCAGTGCTGCAGCGCGGCGCAACACTGGCGCAGCGGGTGCGAAAGCGGCAACCCGAAGGCGGATGAATGGGGCTGGGGATTTCCCCTTCCAGCACGATGCGCTGGCGCTGCTGGCGCAAATGCGACGGCAGGGGCAGTGGGTCGGCCGACATCAGTGCCTCGGTGTAGGGGTGCAGCGGGCGTGCGCCCACCTCACCGGTCGGGCCCAATTCCATCAGCCGGCCCAGGTAGGTGACGGCGATGCGGTCACTGACATGGGCCACCACCGACAAATCATGGGTGATGAACACATAGGTCAGGCCCAACTCGCGTTGCAGGTCGGCAAACAGATTGAGCACAGCGCCGCGGATCGACACATCCAGCGCGGCCACCACCTCGTCGCAGACGATCAGCCTGGGCCTCAGGGTGAGCACACGGGCGATGTTGATGCGCTGCTTTTGCCCGCCCGACAACATGTGCGGATAACGCTGGGCGTACTCAGGCGCAATGCCCACCCGGGCCAGGGCCTCCAGCCCGCGCTGCTCACGCGTGGCACGGTCCAGGCCACCGGCAATCTCCAGCGGCTCACACACACTGGCCAGCACCCGCTGGCGCGGGTTGAGCGCAGCGTGCGGGTCCTGGAACACGATCTGGTAGTTGCGCCGGTGCTGGCGCAGCGCACCGGGCGTCAGGTGGCGTGGATCAATGCCGTCATGCAGCACCGTGCCCTCGCTGGGCGCCAGCAAACACACCAGCGCGCGGCCCAGCGTGGTCTTGCCCGAACCCGACTCGCCAATGATGCCGAAGGTCTCACCGGGCATCACATCAAAGCTCACACCATCCACGGCCTTGACGGTCTCTTGCCGGTCCTGGGTGGCAAAGTGGATGCGCAAATCGCGCACGCTGACCAGCGGCGTGCTGTCAGCACTCATGCCACCGCGCCCGGCAAGTGCAGTTCGGCGGCGCGGCCGCAGCGTGCCCAGTGGCCGGGCGCTACCTCGGTGCATACCTGCTCACCAGCGCAGGCCGGCAGCGCATGCTGGCAGCGGGCAAAAAAGCGGCAGCCGGCGGGCATCTCGCTGGGTGACGGCACCCGGCCTCGGATGGACGGCAAGGCCTCGCGGTGGCGGGCCAGGCGGGGCAAGGAGCGCAGCAGGCCCGAGGTGTAGGGGTGGCGCGGACGCATCAGCGCGTCATCCACCGGCGCGTCTTCGACGATCTCGCCGGCATACATCGTCAGCATGCGGGTGCAGACCTCGGCCACCACGCCCAGGTCATGGGTGATGAACATCAAGGCGGTGCCGGCGCGGTCGCTCAGCGCACGCAGCAGGTCGGTGATCTGCGCCTGCACCGTGACATCCAGCGCCGTGGTGGGCTCGTCGGCGATCAGCAGCTTGGGCTCGCAGATCAGGGCCATCGCAATCATCACCCGCTGGCGCATGCCGCCCGAGAACTGGTGCGGGTATTCATCATGCCGGCGTGCCGGCAGCGCAATGCCCACCCGCGCCAATGCGGCAATGGCCCGCTCACGCGCCTCAGCCCGGCTGACTGGAAAATGGGTGCGGTAGGCCTCGGCAATCTGCTCGCCGACGCTGAACACCGGGTCAAGTGCGGTCATCGGTTCTTGAAAAATCATCGCGATGTGGCGGCCCCGAATGGCCTGCATCTGCGGCTCGGCCAGACGCGCCAAATCCTGGCCTTCAAACAAAATCTGGCCATCGATTTGGGTGTGTTGTGCCGGCAGCAAGCGCAACACCGACAGGCCGGTGACGGTCTTGCCGCAGCCACTTTCACCCACCACCCCAAGCCGCTCACCAGGGGCGATAGAAAAATTGAGCTTGCGCGTGACCGCCACCCGCCCGGCGCTGGTGCGAAACGAGATCGACAGGTCACGCACCTCCAGCATGGTCAGTACACCTGCTGGCGGAACATGTCCACCGCATCGGTGTGCGACAGCGTCATGTAGTGCAGCACCTCGTCCCGGGTGTCGGTCATGATCTTGCGCATCAGGGTCTCGGCGGCATCGGCCTGGCCGGCACGAATGGCCACCATCAATTGGGCGTAGTCATGGAATGTGTCGGCCCGCCGAGCCGGCCGCACATAGTCGGGTGGCTGGGGTGTCATCCACAGCATGCGCCACAGCGCATCGTGGGGCAGGTCACGGTAGGTGGTCTGTATCACCTTGGCGCTGGCACAGGCTGCCAGCAGGCCCATGGCCACACGGCCGGTGGCCTGGGCAAAGTCGAGCAGCGACGGCTGCGCTTGCGCGGCCAGGCGGCGCAGTTGCTCCAGCCGTGGGTCAACCTGGGCCAGCGCCGATTTGTCGGGGTTGCGCGCCAAGTAGCGCACTGCCAATGACAGCAGCGCGCAGCGCACATTGAAGATGTCGGCCACATCGTTGAGCGCCAGCTCGACCACATAAGCGCCACGCCGGGGCCGAATCTCGACCAGGCCTTGGCGCTCCAGGATGCGCAGTGCATCGCGCACCGGGCCGCGGCTGAGGCAATACATCTCGGCCACCGCCTGCTCGCCCACACGCTCACCCGGTGCGTAGCGGCCTTGCAGGATGGCCTGGCCCAACTGCTTGGCAATCTGCTCGCCGGTGGTCGCGGTGCTGGCCTTGGCGCGCCGGCCGAAGGGCTTGACTGCGCGTTCTGGGGTGGCGGTGGCAGCGGGTGGCATGACGGCAACTTGACGGTGGCTCGGTTCATTCTAGAAACAGGATCAGGCCCTGTGTACTGTCACTTGTTAACAATATCCCAGTGCTTTCCCTGTGTCCTGGACGCGCCGCCACCGCGTACTGTCGGGGCCTTGGCGCGCCATTTGCACACGCCCCGGCAGGCGTGGCCCATCACCTGACAGAGCCCATCCATGGCAATCAACCGAATCGAATCGCTGGTCACCGGCACCGTCTGGAAGCTGGAGCGCCAGACCGGCGACAGCGTGGCCAAGGGCGACACCATCCTCATCATCGAATCCATGAAGATGGAAATCCCGATTGATGCACCCGCTGCCGGCACGCTGCAGGAACTGCTGGTCGCCGAAGGCGAAAGCGTCAACGAAGGGCAGGTGCTGGCGGTGGTATCAAGCTAGGCATGCGGGGCGGCCCACAGCCGCCCGGGCAGTGCGCGCACATGCCAGCGCACGGCCAAGCTGCAGGCGGATGGCACTGGCGGCGACACCGGCAACTGCGCGATGGCGCAGTTGGCCAGTGCGGGGGCGCCTAAACAAAAAAGCCCCGCAGTGCGGGGCTTTTTTTGCTGTTTGTCCGGCATGTTTGTCCGGCATGTTTGTCCGGCATTTCCGAACTTTGTAGAACTTGCCACTGGAGGAGACGGAGGGATTCGAACCCTCGATGGAGCTTTTAACCCCATACTCCCTTAGCAGGGGAGCACCTTCGGCCACTCGGTCACGTCTCCCGGGCAATCCACAGATTCTAGCGCAGCCTGGATGCCTTGTTGCCAGCCAGCCGGCAGATCATTTCACGCACAGTGGTTTGGCCGCGCCAACAGCGGGTTATGCGTCTGGATTTCAGGCTGCAGCGTCCGGTGCATCCAACCCGAATGCCTTGTGCAGCGCGCGCACCGCCAGCTCCATGTACTTCTCGTCCAGCACCACCGAGGTCTTGATCTCGCTGGTCGTGATCATCTGGATGTTGATGCCTTCTTCGGCCAGGGTGCGGAACATGGTGGCGGCCACGCCCACATGGCTTTTCATGCCGATGCCGACAATGGACACCTTGCAGATGCGCGCATCGCTGGTGAACTGCAGCGCCCCGACGGACGGCACCACGGTGTTCTTCAGCAAATCATGGATGCGCTGGAAATCATTGCGGTGCACGGTGAACGAAAAATCGGTGCGGCCGTCGTGTGACACGTTCTGCACGATCACGTCCACATCAATATTGGCCTCGGCCACCGCGCCCAGGATCTTGTAGGCAATGCCCGGGGTGTCGGGCACACCCACCACGGTGAACTTGGCTTCGTCACGGTTGAACGCGATGCCAGACACAACCGCTTGTTCCATTTTTTCGTCGTCCTCAAAAGTGATCAGGGTGCCCGATTTGGCTTCTTCATCGATGTTGATGTCCCAGGGTGTGAAGCTGGACAGCACCCGCAGCGGCACCCGGTATTTGCCGGCAAATTCAACCGAGCGGATCTGCAGCACCTTGCTGCCCAGGCTGGCCATCTCCAGCATCTCCTCGAAGCTGATGGTGTGCATGCGGCGGGCCTCAGGCACCACCCGGGGGTCAGTGGTGTAGACGCCGTCCACGTCGGTGTAGATCAGGCATTCCGCCGCGCCCATCGCTGCAGCCACCGCCACTGCCGAGGTGTCTGATCCACCCCGGCCCAGCGTGGTGATGGCACCAGTCGCGTCGATGCCCTGAAAGCCCGTGATCACCACCACCTTGCCGGCCGCCAGATCAGCCCGCACCCGCACATCGTCAATGCTTTCGATGCGCGCCTTGGTGTGGCTGGAGTCGGTTTTGACCGGCACCATCCAGCCGGTGTAGCTGACCGACGGCAAGCCCACGGCCTGCAGCGCCAGTGCCAGCAAGCCCACCGAGACCTGCTCACCGGTGGCGGCAATCATGTCCAACTCACGCAGTGCAGCGGCGTCGGGCTGGCCAGGATGGACCTCTTCGGCCAGGCCCAGCAAGCGGTTGGTTTCACCGCTCATGGCGGACGGGACGACGACCATCTGGTGGCCGGCGCGGGCCCATTTGGCCACCCGCTTGGCGACATTGCGGATGCGCTCGGGCGAGCCCATCGACGTGCCGCCGTACTTGTGAACGATCAATGCCATGGTTGCTGGAAAGCGGTTGCCAGAATGCAAAAAAAGCCCGGGGCAGCAAGCCGGCTGTTGCGCCAGCATGGCTGCACCACTGCGGCGCAGCCCGCGATTTTAGCCAGCCGGCTTGTGCCCGCCTGACAACGCCGGGCCGGCAGCGCACCAGCGCAACGCCAATTGCGGCATGCCGGCAGGCGCCTGGCAACGGGCATCAAGCCCCAAGCCGGGCGCAAACACCAAACGGTCTGCCGCCCACAACAACGGCCCATGCCGCACTGCTGCCGGCAGACCCAGCGCCTGGTACTGTTTTTTCAGGCTGCGCGGCAGGCCGTTGGCCTGCAGTTGAAAACGTTCACCACCAGCACGTTGACGCGCTTGCAGCGCCCGCAGCAAGGCCGGGTCGGCGCCACCGGCCTGGCACGCAACCACCTCAAAACAACCGGACTGGTCAGGCAGATGCCAGCGGCCCGGTTGGGACAGGTCGATGGCACCGCCCTCAGCGGGCCTGGATGCCAGCGGCACGGGCAGCGCCGGCCAGCACGCTGCATCGGTCGCTGCTGCGCCAGCCCAGTGCAATACGCCACGCTGCAGCACACACCAGGCACCTGCGCCCGCTGGCCAGCGGGCCGCCCCTTTCAGTGGCACTTGGGCCAGCAGGCGTTGGATGAGTGATTCCGGTGCGCCCCGACCAGCCCGGCACGCCCACCAGGCGCGCAGCGCATTGGCCTGGCGGGCACTGGACAACTGGCGCCAGCCGGCCACCTGCAGTCGGCCTTGTGCGTCCACCAAGGGCGCCAAGTCCAGCGCCGCCAGTTCAGCCAGCGCTGCGGCAGCCTCGTGGGCGCGCCGCGCCACACCGGCCAGCGCGGTGTCCACATCGCCAAACGCCGCCGCCAGCGCGGGCCACACCTGCAGGCGCAGGCGGTTGCGTGCAAACGTGGTGTCGTTATTGGACGGGTCTTGCAGTGGTCGCAGGCGATGGCGTGCTAGGTAGGCCGCCAGGCCGCTGCGCGGTTGGTCCAGCCAAGGCCTGGCCCAATGCAGCCCTTGGCGCTGTACCAGGCGCGGCATGGCGGCCAGGCCGGCCGGGCCGCCAGCACGCAAGGCTTGCAGCAGCACGGTTTCGGCCTGATCGCGCGAGTGTTGGGCCAACAGCACCAGGCTGGCGCCTTCCTCCACCGCCAGTTGCGCCAGCGCGGCGTAGCGGCCACGTCTGGCCCACGCCTCGGTGCTGTCACCTGCTTGGGGCGCGCCGGCCAGATGCGCCCAGCGCAAGCGCAGTGGCCAGCCCCGGTGGCGCCAGCGGCCACACAGGCGCCGCGCCCAGCGCAACCAGCCATCGGCTTCGGGCAGCAGGCCATGGTGGACATGCAAGGCCACCACGTTGATCCCCAAAGCCGCAGCAGCGCGGCAGGTGGCATGCAACAAGGCCAGCGAATCCGGCCCGCCACTGAATGCCACGGCCACGCAGGCGCCGTGCGGGGCGTTGAACAGGGCACCGTCGTGCTGCGCACGCCGGTCTTCGCCCTTGGGGCGGCCCGGCGGGCTCATCACCCAAGCCTCAGCGGTCCTTGGTGTCGGTGAAACGGCCGTAGGCCTGCAGCCGGTCATAGCGGCGCTGCAGCAAGTCTTTCGGCTTCAGGTCAGCCACCTGGCGCAGTGCGTCGACCAGCGCGCGCTTCAGCTGCGACGCCATCTGGCGGGTGTCGCGGTGGGCGCCGCCCACCGGCTCACTCACCACTTTGTCGATCAGGCCCAGCGCCTTGAGCCGGTGCGCGGTGATGCCCAGCGCCTCAGCCGCGTCTGACGCGCGCTCGGAGGTTTTCCACAAGATCGATGCACAGCCCTCGGGCGAGATGACTGAGTAGACCGAGAACTGCAGCATCAGCACCTGGTCACCCACACTGATGGCCAGCGCACCACCCGAGCCACCCTCACCGATGATGGTGACGATGATGGGCACCTCCAGCTGGCACATCTCAAAGATGTTGCGGCCGATGGCCTCGGACTGGCCACGCTCCTCAGCACCGATGCCGGGGTAGGCGCCGGGTGTGTCGACAAAGGTGAAGACGGGCAAGCCGAATTTTTCGGCCAGCTTCATCAAGCGCAGCGCTTTGCGGTAGCCCTCAGGCCGCGACATGCCGAAGTTGCGCAGGCCACGTTCTTTGGTGTCCCGGCCTTTTTGCTGGCCGATCACCATGCAGGCCTGGCCGTTGAAGCGCGCCAGCCCACCGACGATGGACGCATCGTCAGCAAAGTGGCGGTCACCGTGCAGCTCTTGCCAGTCGGTGAACATCTCGTTCACGTAGTCCAGCGTGTAGGGCCGCTGCGGGTGGCGCGCAATCTGCGTTACCTGCCAAGGGCTCAGGCTGGAATAAATGTCCCTGGCAAGCTGTTGGCTTTTTTTGTCCAGCCGGTTGATCTCGTCAGAGATGTCCACCGCCGACTCGGACTGCACAAAGCGCAGCTCTTCGATTTTGGTTTCGAGTTCGGCGATCGGCTGCTCGAAATCGAGGAAATGTCGTTTGCTCATCCGCCTGGGGCTTGGGTGAATCAGGGTCAGTAGTCTACCGGCAGCGGGTCCAGGCTACGCCAGATGTACCAGGTGGCCACTGAGCGGTAGGGCGCCCAGGCCTCACCCACCTCACGCGCCTCGGCCCGCGACACCGGTTCACCGCTGAAGTAGCCCTGGCTGATGCCTTTGATCAGGCCAAGATCATCCAGCGGCATCACGTTGGGCCGCATCAGGTGGAAGATCAAAAACATCTCCGCCGTCCAGCGTCCGATGCCGCGAATGGCCACCAGCTCATCGATGATGGCTTCGTCGTCCATCTGCTGCCACAGCTGCACATGCACCGCGCCAGATTCAAAGTGTTTGGCCAGGTCAGTCAGGTACTCGGCTTTGCGGGTCGACAGGCCGGCGCTGCGCAAGGCCGGTATGTCTTGCACCAGCACGGCTGCGGGCGCCAGGTGGGTGGGTGGGCCACCCACCACCAGCACAAACCGGTCCCACACCGACTGCGCCGCCTTGATTGAAATCTGTTGCCCGACGATGGACCGCGCCAGCGTGGTGAAGGCGTCCCCCCGGCTTTGCAGCCTGGCCTCGCCAAACTGGGGAATCAACTTTTTCATCACCCTATCCCGCTTGGCCAAGTGGCGGCAGGCGTCGTCCCAATACGCGGGCGTGATGCAGAGCGGCGAGGCTGTGGCTGGGCTGCCGTCGGCCACAGCGCCAACAGCCCCGTTCAAATCGGGCAGAACACCCGGCGTACTGCGCTTGGCGGTGCTCACGCCTTGACCCAAGTGGTGCCCTGCGCCGAGTCTTTGAGCGCTATGCCTTGCGCAGCCAGGGCCTGGCGGATGCGGTCAGCCTGGGCAAAGTTCTTGGCGGCTTTGGCGGCCGCACGGGCGGCAATCTGGCCCAGGATCATGGCCTCGTCCACACCACTGCCGGCCTGCAAGTAGGTGCGTGGTGCTTGCTGCAACACGCCCAGCGTGCCGGCCAGGGCGCGCAGCAAGCCACCGATTTCCGCAGCGCGGCTGCGGTTGCATTCATTGGCCAGCTCAAACAACACGGCCAAGGCACCAGGTGTGTTGAAGTCTTCGTCCATCGCGGCCTTGAAGGCGGCGGCCTGCGGTTGCTGCCAGTCGATCACTTGGCTGCTGGCGCCCAAGTCCAGGCCGTCCAGCGCGGTGTAGAGCCGGCGCAGGCCCGTGCGGGCATCGTCCAGCAACTGATCGCTGAAATTGAAGGGGCTGCGGTAGTGGGTGCGCAGCATGAAAAAGCGCAGCGTCTCACCGTCAAACTTGGTCAGCACATCGCGGATGGTGAAGAAGTTGCCCAGGCTTTTGGACATCTTCTCGTTGTCCACATTCAAGAAGCCGTTGTGCAGCCAGTAGTTGACATGCTGGTGCCCCAGCGCGCCTTCACTCTGCGCAATCTCGTTTTCGTGGTGCGGAAACTGCAAGTCCATGCCACCACCGTGGATGTCAAAGCGCTCACCCAGCAGTGCGCGACTCATGGCCGAGCATTCAATATGCCAACCAGGCCGGCCGGGGCCGTAGCCCAGCGGGCCGCCGTCAAAAATGGCGTCAGTGGGCTCGTTGGGCTTGGCGGCCTTCCACAGCACAAAGTCCAGCGGGTCGTCTTTGGCGTCGGCAACGGCCACCCGCTCACCGGCACGCAACTCGTCGATGCTCTTGCCCGACAACTTGCCGTAGCCGGGGAACTTGCGCACCGCAAAGTTCACATCACCCAGCTTGCCGGCCTCGCCCGCACTGCGGTAGGCCAGGCCTTTGCCCTCCAGCGTGCCGATCATGTCCAGCATTTGCGGCACGTAGTCGGTGGCGCGCGGCTCGCGGCTGGGCGCCAGGGTGCCGATGGCGGCCAGGTCTTGCCGCATGGCCTCGATCATCTCGTCGGTCAGGGCGCGGATGGTGATGCCACGCTCCACCGCGCGGCGGATGATCTTGTCCTCGATGTCGGTGATGTTGCGCACGTAGTCCACCGCATAACCACTGGTCTGCAGCCAGCGGCAGACCACATCAAAGGCCATCATCATGCGCGCATGGCCCATGTGGCACAGGTCGTAAATGGTCATGCCGCAGACATACATACGGACCTGCCCAGGCACGATGGGCGTGAAGGTCTCAAGGCGGCGGGTCAGCGTATTGAAGAGGCGCAGCGTCATCAGCCAGTCAGGAGAAATCGGCCGCCGCAAAAGCGCCCATTGGTGCAAGAAAGTTGACGGGGTCAGTGGCCCGACACGAGCCGCCGCAAGGTGCCTGGGGGCCATCAAGACCCCCCGGCAAGGGCTCGTTACAATCGATCCAGTATAGCGGTGGCGCCCCTGGCACCACCCCCCGACTCGCCTGTTTGGCCCCCTGCTGGCAGCCCAGATTGCACCCCTGTTTGACACCTTGGCAGCACTGCGCGCCAACCCCCAAACCCCGCCTGTTGCAGCAGGCACGCCGGCTGCTGCTGGCTGCGCTGTTGGCGGGCGCCGGCGCGCTGTGCTGGGCGGCAGACAGCAGCCAGCAACTGCGTGACATTGAACAGCAGTTCCGTCGGGGTGAAACCGCAACCGCCCTGCAGCGCCTGGACCAGACCCTGCAGCAGCAACCGGGTGATGCCGGCCTGCGCTTCTTGAAGGCGGTGTTGCTGGCTGAAGGGCAGCAAGGTGCTGCCGCTGCGGCGCTGCTGGAGCAACTGACGCAAGACTTCCCCGAACTGCCCGAGCCCTACAACAACCTGGCCGTGCTGCAGGGCTCGGCCGGCCGGCTGGACCAGGCCCGCAGCTTGCTGGACACCGCCTTGCGGCTGGACCCCAACTACCGCACCGCACATGAGAATCTGGGCGATGTGTATGTGCGGCTGGCGCAGCGTGCTTATCTCGCTGCGGGTGCCGCCACCAGCAGCCCACGCGCCGAACCTGCACTTCAAAACAAGCTGCGGCTGGCGCGTGAGTTGTCTGCGCTGCGCTAGCGCCAGCAACCCTCCCCCAACCGTATCCGCATCCAATCCATGAAACCTCTTGCCCTGTTTGCAACCCTCGCCTGTGCCATCGCCCTGGCCGCGCCGGCCCGCGCCCAGAAGGTCAAGCTGACCACTTCGATGGGCGACATCGTGCTGCAACTGGATGCTGAAAAAGCGCCCAAGACCGTGGCCAACTTTCTGCAATACGTGAAGGCCGGCCACTACAACGGCACGGTGTTCCACCGGGTGATCGACGGCTTCATGGTGCAGGGTGGTGGTTTGTCGGCCGAGATGCAAGAAAAACCCACCCGCCCGCCCATCCCGCTGGAGGCCCGCAACGGCCTGTCCAATGTACGCGGCACGCTGGCCATGGCACGCACCCAGGTGCCTGATTCGGCCACCGCACAGTTTTTCATCAACTTGGGTGACAACCTGCGGCTGGACGCTGCCAACGCAGCCGACGGCAACGGCTACGCCGTGTTCGGTCGGGTGCTTGACGGCATGGACGTGGTAGACCGCATCAAGACCGTGCCGGTCGGCAACAAGGTCGGCCACCAAAACGTGCCGCAAAAAGCGGTCGTCATCCAACAAGCCACTCTTCTGGAGAAATGACATGCCCAAGACTGTTGAACTCACCACCGCCCAAGGCACCGTGCGCATCGAACTCGATGACGCCAAGGCGCCGCTGTCGGTCGAGAACTTTCTCAGCTACGTGCGCAGCGGCCACTACGACGGCACCATCTTCCACCGGGTGATCCCCGGCTTCATGATCCAGGGCGGCGGTTTTACCCCGGGCATGAAGCAAAAAACCACCCAGGGCGAGATCAAGAACGAGGCCAACAACGGCCTGAAGAACCTGAAATACAGCCTGGCCATGGCCCGCACAAGCGCACCACATTCAGCGTCGTCACAGTTCTTCATCAACGCCAGCGACAACACCTTCTTGAACCACACCAGCGAAAGCGCGCAGGGCTGGGGCTACGCCGTGTTTGGCAAGGTTGTTGCCGGCACCGAGGTGGTGGACCAGATCGAGCGCGTGGCCACCGGCCGCAAAGGTGGCCATGACGACGTGCCGACCGACGATGTGGTGATCCTGAAGGCCGTCGAGATCGTCTGAGCCTGCTGCGCGCGTCGGCCACCCAACCTGGCAACGCGAGCCCGCAACCCAAGCCCCGCGTACCGGCGTGAGCCCTCTGCCCGCCGCCTGCCCGCTGCTGCAAGCCGATCCAGCCTGGCGCTGCATCGACCTGCTGTCCGACATCCACCTGCAAGCCGACAGGCCCCGCACGTTTGAGGCCTGGCGCAAGCACCTGCTGGGCACCCAAGCCGACGCAGTGCTGATGCTGGGGGACTTGTTTGAAGTGTGGGTGGGCGACGATGCCCGCCACGCGGCATTTGAGGCCGATTGCACCGCCGTGCTGCAGCAGGCCAGCCAGCACCGGGTGCTGGCCTTCATGCCCGGCAACCGCGATTTTTTGGTGGGTGACCACTTGCTGCAGGAGACTGGTGTGCAACGCCTGGCTGACCCAACCTTGCTGCAGGCCTGGGGCCAGCGCTGGCTGCTCAGCCACGGTGACGCGCTGTGCCTGGCCGACACGGCTTACCAGGTTTTCCGTCAGCAAGTGCGTAGCAGCGCCTGGCAGCAGCCCTTTTTGCAGCAGCCGCTGGCCACCCGCCATCACCAGGCACGGCAGATGCGGGACGCCAGTGCGGCCCACCAGGCCACGCAGCCGGCCGGCCAATTCTTTGATGTGGATGACACGGCGGCGGCCCATGCCCTGCAGCAGGCCGGGGCCGCAGTGCTGGTCCACGGCCACACCCACAGGCCAGGCAGCCATGCCTTGGTCGGTGGACGCTCACGAGAAGTGCTGGGCGACTGGGAGTTTGACGCCCTGCCCCAGCGTGCTGCCTGCCTGCGGCTGGATGCCACCGGCCTGCACCCGCTGGACTTGAGCGGCCTGCTACCGCCGCAGCACGGCCCGCAGCACGGCCCAAACCCCGCAGCGTGACATCCCTCTGGCACCGCTGGACGGCACACCGCACGGCACACCGCACCGCACGTGCCCTGGCGCGCCGCGCCATCCCTGACCTGCTGTGGCAATTGACGCTCGCCCGGTTGCCCTTTCTTGCCGCCCGATCGGCAGCAGACCTGGCCGCGCTGCGCCAACTGGCCAGCCTGTTTCTGGACGAAAAAGAGTTCACCGGCGCTGGCGGACTGGAGGTGGACGACGCGATGGCCGTCTGCGTCGCCGCCCAGGCCTGCCTACCCGTGCTGCGCTTTGGCCTGGCGCCCTACCGCAGCTTTGTCGGCATCGTGGTGCATGCCGATGAAGTGCTGGCCCGCCGCGAGATGACCGATGAGCACGGCATCGTGCATGCCTTTGATGAGCCGCTGGCCGGCGAGGCCATGGCCGGTGGCCCGGTGATGTTGTCCTGGCGTGACGTGGCCGAATCCGGTGAATCAGCCGAGTGGGGCTACAACGTGGTCATCCATGAATTTGCGCATGTGCTGGACATGGGCGACGGTGACGCAGACGGCGTGCCGCCACTGCCCACGGCCGCTGCCAGACAGCACTGGATCGTGGTGATGGATGCCGCCTACGACCAATTTTGTGCCGCTGTGGATGCCGGCATGGACACCCTGCTAGACCCCTACGGCGCCACCAACGTGGCGGAGTTTTTTGCAGTGGCCAGCGAGCATTTTTTTGTCGCGCCCAATGAGTTGCGCGCCACGCACCCCGATGTCTACGGGCTGCTGGCGCGCTATTTTGATCAAGACCCCGCAGCATTCAGCGGCGCTTGAGCAGAGGGCCTGCGTTGTGCAGGCTTGCTTTGTCGTCGCTGCCTCAGGCCGGTGTCGGCTCGGTCTTGGCCTTGTCGCTCTTTTTGGGCGGCAGGATGTCAAGTTGCACCTGTTCCTTGTCGTCCACATCCACTGTCAGGCGACCGCCGTCCACCAAGCGGCCAAACAGCAGCTCATCGGCCAGCGCGCGGCGGATGGTGTCCTGGATCAAGCGCTGCATTGGCCGTGCGCCCATCAGCGGGTCAAAGCCCTTCTTGGCAAGGTGTTTGCGCAGCGTGTCGGTGAAGGTCACATCCACCTTCTTTTCGGTCAGTTGCGCTTCCAGTTGCAGCAAGAACTTGTCCACCACCCGCAGGATGATGGATTCATCCAGCGCCCGGAAGCTGACGGTGGCATCCAGCCGGTTGCGGAACTCGGGCGTGAACATGCGCTTGATGTCGGCCATCTCATCACCTTGCTCACGCGCGGTGGTAAAGCCGATGGTCGACTTATTCATGGTCTCGGCACCCGCATTTGTCGTCATGATGATGATGACGTTGCGGAAGTCGGCCTTGCGCCCGTTGTTGTCGGTCAGCGAGCCGTGGTCCATCACCTGCAGCAGCACGTTGTAGACATCCGGGTGGGCTTTTTCAATCTCGTCGAGCAGCAGCACACAATGCGGCTTTTTGGTCACCGCCTCGGTCAGCAAGCCGCCCTGGTCAAAGCCCACATAACCCGGAGGCGCACCAATCAGCCGGCTGACGGCATGGCGCTCCATGTACTCGGACATGTCAAAGCGGATCAGCTCAATGCCCAGGATGTAGGCCAACTGCTTGGCCACCTCGGTTTTGCCCACGCCGGTGGGGCCGGAGAACAAAAACGAGCCGATGGGCTTGTCGCCCTTGCCCAGGCCGGACCTGGCCATCTTGATGGCCGAGGCCAGCGCGTCAATCGCCGGCTCTTGGCCAAACACCACGCTCTTCAAATCGCGGTCCAGGCTTTTCAGCTTGCCACGGTCATCGTTGGACACAGAAGCGGGCGGGATGCGCGCAATCTTGGCGACGATCTCCTCCACCTCGTTGCGGGTAATGGTTTTTTTCTGCTTGTTCTTGGGCAGGATGCGCTGCGCAGCACCGGCCTCGTCAATCACGTCGATGGCTTTGTCTGGTAGGTGCCGGTCATTGATGAACTTGGCCGACAACTCAGCTGCCGCCTGCAGCGCACCCAGCGCGTACTTGACGTTGTGGTGGTCCTCGAACCTAGATTTCAGGC
>JANPOW010000155.1:0-7822 GCA_031428185.1 Betaproteobacteria bacterium
CGCCGATGAGCTGGGCCTGCACGAAAGCACCATCTCGCGCGTCACCACCGCCAAGTACATGAACACGCCGTTTGGCACTTTTGAGTTGAAATACTTCTTTGGCTCGTCGCTCAACACCGAAGCCGGTGGCAATGCCAGCAGCACGGCGGTGCGGGCGCTGATCAAACAACTGGTCAGCTCGGAAGACCTGGCCAAGCCGCTGTCGGACAGCCAGTTGGCCGACATGCTGGCTGAGCAAGGCATCCAGGTGGCGCGGCGCACGGTGGCCAAATACCGCGAAGCGCTGAAGATCGCGCCGGCCAACTTGCGCAAGGCGATGTGATGGCCAAAACCACTGCCGTGGGCGATACACCGGTGCCGCTGTTTTTGCCCTGTGCCGCCGGCACCGAGGCGCTGCTGGCCGACGAGGTGCGCCACATTCTGGGCACTGGTGCCCAAGTCGAGGCCGCGCGGGGTGGTGTGCATGTCACCGGCAGCGCGCTGGTGGCCATGCAGCTCAACCTCGAATCACGCCTGGCGCAGCGTGTGCTGTGGCCGTTGGCGCATGGCCCGTACCACAACGAGCATGACCTCTACGACCTGGCCTGCACCGTGCCCTGGTGTGACTGGATCACGCCGGCGCAGACCTTCCGCATCGACACCACCGCGCAGCGCTCACCGCTGCAAAGCCTGAACTTCGCCACGCTGCGGGTCAAAGACGCGGTGTGTGACGTGGTGCGCCACCACCTGGGCGAGCGTCCCAGCATCGACACCCGCCACCCCGACCTGCCGCTCACCCTGTTTTTGTCGCCGACCGACGCCACGCTGTACGCCGACACCTCGGGTGAAGCACTGTTCAAACGCGGCTGGCGTGACGCGCAAGGCGGAACTGTCGGCGTCAAAGGCGACGCGCCGCTGAAAGAAACCCTGGCCGCAGCCATGCTGGCCGCCGCGGGCTGGCAGGGCCGGGCCGAGGACGGCCCGCTGTTCGATGCGTGTTGCGGCGCCGGCACCATCGCCATCGAGGCCGCGCAGATCGCCGCCGGCATCGCACCCGGCCTGCAGCGGCGCTTTGCGTTTGAGGCCATGCTGCCTTTTCGCCCGCACCAGAACAGCTGGTCACGCTTGAAGGACGCGGCGCGCGCCCGTCAGCACGCCCCGGCGGTGGCCATTTTTGCCGGCGACGTGTCCTTTCGCATGACTGACTTTGCCCAGCGCAACGCCGAGCGTGCCGGGGTGGCCAAGTTCATCGAGTTCAAGACCGCCGACGCACTGCAACGCCTGCCACCGGCCGAGCATGGGCTGCTGGTGATCAACCCACCGTATGGCGAGCGCATCGCCCCGCTGGGCTCGCGAGGGGGCGAGCGCATCGCCCCGCCGGGTTCTCGCGGTGAGCGGCATGCGCCACGCGACTTTCAAAACGACCCACGCCCGACACGCGAAGGCTTTGAGGGTGGTAGCAGCCCCGCGCAGTTTTTCAGCCAACTGGCCAGCCACTGGAAGCTGCACTACGCCGGCTGGACCGCCTGGGTGCTGAGCCCCGACATGAAGCTGCCCCAAGCCCTGCGCCTGAAAGAAAACCGCCGCGTGCCGCTGTGGAACGGGCCTATCGAATGCCGGCTGTTCCGGTTTGATCTGGTGGCCGGCTCGGCACGGCCCAAGCCGCCAGCGGACACCGGCGCGGCCACCTGAAAAAAAGCGCCGGCCCCGGGATGGGGTGCGGCGCTTTGGTGTAGCGGGCCAGCGGCTCAGCGCCTCATCAAGCCGCCCAGCAGGCCACCCAGCATGTCGCTCATGTTGGCGCCGGCGGCCGGCATCTGGCCGTTGGGCGTCAGCTTGTCCACCACCTGCGGCAGCAGGTGCGACAACTGGCTGAGCAAATCACCCGACGACATGCCGGCCTGCTGTGCCATGGCGTCCACCTGGTCACCACCCAGCGCGTCGCCCAACTGGTCGGCCGAGACCGGCTGGTTTTGCCCGCTGCCCACCCAGGACTGCACCGCGTCGCCCAGGCCACCCTGGGTGAGTTGGCCCAGCAGGCCACCCAACCCGCCCAAACCACCCAATGCGCCAGCGCCGGCACCGCCGCCGTGTCGCGCCAGCAAGCCGCCAATGACCTGCATCAGCATGTCGCTGCTACCGCCTTGACCACCACCGGTCATCGCGCCCATTGCACTGCCCAGAACCGAATCAAGTAGACCCATGATGCTGTACCCCCACCGTGTTGACGAACGCGCGCATTGTCGCCAGCGCAAACCGGCGGGCCAGGGACGAGTTCACGCCGGCCGCCCTCAGTCACCCAAACTGGCTGCCGACAACGGCCAGCGCGGCCAGCGGCGCGGTGTCGGCGCGCAGCACGCGCTGGCCCAGCGAGACCGGGCGGAAGCCCGCGTTGTCGGCGAGCACCATTTCGGCCGCGCTCAAGCCGCCTTCCGGGCCGCTCAACACGGTGACCTGGCGGGCTGCAGCGGTGCCGGCCAGCACCGCCACCACCGCCGCCAGCCGCTGGCTGCCGGGCGCCAGGCTGAGCTGCAGGCGGCAGGCGCCGGTGTCTGTCGGGCCCAAGCCGGCCAGCCAGGCGCGCAGCGCCTGCGGCGCCAGCACCCGGGGCACCCGGTTGCGGCCGCTCTGCTCACAGGCCGCCACTGCCACCGCCTGCCAGTGCGCTGCCTTGCGCTCGGCGCGCTCGCCAGCCAGGCGCAATACCGAGCGCTCGCACACCAGCGGCACGATGCAGGCCACGCCCAGTTCGGTGGCTTTTTCCACCAAGCCGTCCATGCGCTCGTTGGCCGGCATGCCCAGGGCCAGGGTCACGCTGGCGGCCAGTTCGCATTCCACCGGCACATGGGCCAGCAGCCTGGCGGTGACACGTTTGCGCTCCATCACCAGCACCTCGGCCTGCCACTGGCCGCCCCGGCCGTCAAACAGGGTGATGGCGTCACCCGGCTGCAGGCGCAGCACCTGCACATGGCGGGCGGCGTTGTCGGGCAGGACCAGCTCGGCGCCGGCGTGCAAGGGGGTGTCGGTGTGGAAGCGGGCGGACATGGGCAGGGGGCAGGGGGCAGTCGAGAGCAGCGCCTCACGGCGCCGGACCAGCCATCAGGCCGGGTCGGCCAGGCGTTGTGCCAACGCGCTGGCGGCGGCGTCACCCTTGGCCAGGCGCACTTGCTCGACAAATTGCAGTGCCAGCTGGCGTAGCGGCTCAGGGCCGCTGCATTTTTCAATGTCCAGGATCAGCCGGTAGCCTTTGAACAGGCCCAGCTGCGCACGGGCCTCGGCGGTGAGCCGGTCATACAGCAGCTTGTAGCTTTGGCCTTGCAGCGCGTCGGCCAGGCTCATGTGGGCCACCGGGCGCGGCGCCGGCGGGGCGCTGGCTGCTGCTGCTGGGGCGGCTGCTGCAGCCACCGGGGCTGGCGGCTGCACCAGCCGGCCCACCAGGCCGTTGGCCACCAGTTGCTGCAGCTCCAGCGCGCCGCAGCCCTGCACCAATGCCAGGTAAGCACCGGCCGTGCGCTGGGGGTCGATGATCAGCAGCAGATTGCGTGCGGCGCGTGACAGGGGCAGTTTGCGTTCGGTGATCTCGCGTCGGCCGGCGTCGGTCTTGGCCAGGGGCAAGGCCAGCCATGGCCCCATCTCGGCGGGCTGGTTGCCTGGTGTCAACGCGTTGCCTCGCGCAACTCACGCCGCAAGATTTTGCCCACCGTGCTCTTGGGCAGGTCGGTGCGGAACTCAATCACCTTGGGCCGCTTGTAGCCGGTCAGGTTGGCCTCGCACCAGGCACGCACATCGGCCTCGGTCAGGGTTGGGGCTTTTTTGACGATCACTACTTTGACGGCCTCGCCGGCTTTGGCGTCGGGGATGCCCACGGCAGCGCACTCCAGCACACCAGCCAATTGCGACAGCACGTCTTCCACCTCGTTGGGGTAGACGTTGAAACCCGAGACCAGAATCATGTCTTTCTTGCGGTCAACGATGCGGAAGTAACCCCGCTCATCCACGGTGCCGATGTCGCCGGTGCGGAAAAAACCATCGGTCGTCATGACCTTGGCGGTCTCGTCGGGCCGCTGCCAATAACCTGCCATGACTTGCGGGCCGCGGATCGCAATTTCGCCCGCGCTACCGGGTGGCACCTCAGCGCCATCATCATCCAGCAAGGTGAGCTCGGTACTGGGCATGGGCAGGCCGATGGTACCTGTATAGGCAAGTGCATCCACCGGGTTGCAGGTGGCTGACGGGCTGGTCTCGGACAGGCCATATCCCTCGCAGATGGCGCAGCCGGTTTTCTCCAGCCACAGCCGCGCCGTGCCCTGGGTCACAGCCATGCCGCCGCCCACCGAGATCTTGAGATGGCTCCAGTCCACCTTGTCAAAGTCGGCGTGGTTGGCCATGGCGTTGAACAAGGTGTTGACCGCCGGAAAGCTGTGAAATGGCTGCGCCGCCAAGTCTTTGAACAGCGCGGCCAAGTCACGCGGGTTGGCGATCAGCAGGTTGCAACCACCCATGCGCAGGCCCAGCATCATGTTGGTGTTGAAACCGAAGATGTGGTACAGCGGCAGCGCGCAGACGGTGACGATTTGCTGGCCCGCCGGGATTTTCTTGAGCGCCGGCTGGTACCAGGCTTCAGACTGCAGGATGTTGGCGGTCAAGTTGCGATGCAATAGCACCGCGCCCTTGCTGACTCCGGTGGTGCCGCCGGTGTACTGCAGCACGGCAATGTCGTCCGGGCCCACCGTGGCGGGGGTCAGCGTCATGCGGCGGCCCTGGCTGACGGCGTCATTGAAGCGGCTGCATGCCACTGTTGCTGGCAGCGCATACGCCGGCACCAGTTTCTTGACACGCCGCACCACATGGTTGACGAGTGCGCCCTTCACCAGGCCCAACATGTCACCCATGCTGGCCAGCAGCACGGTTTTGGTGGGCACCTGGTCGATCACGGCGGCCAGGGTGCTGGCAAAGTTCTCCAGCACGATGATGGCCTTGGCGCCCGAATCCTTGAGCTGGTGCTCCAGCTCACGCGGGGTGTACAGCGGGTTGACATTGACCACCACCAGCCCGGCGCGCAACACCGCCGCCACGGCCACCGGGTACTGCGGCACGTTGGGCATCATGATGGCCACCCGGTCGCCACGCACCAGGCCCTGGCCCTGCAGCCAGGCGGCCAACGCACGTGAGGCGTCGTCGATCTCGCGGAAGCTGAACGACTTGCCCATGAACTTGTAGGCCGCAAGCGCTTGGTACTTGGTGAAGCTCTCGTCGATCAAGGCCACCAGCGAGGGGTAGACGTCGGTGCGGATGTCGGCCGGCACGCCAGCCGGGTATTGTTGAAGCCAAATTTTCTGCATCGAAGTCACTCCGGAAAACATGTGGATTCTGACTGAGCGCTGACAGCACCGGCCTCAGGGCATTCGATAGCCGGCGTTTGTGTGACGCCGTTCACCCGATGTGTGGATGGCTGGCTTGTGGCCGCCGTGGGCGGCCGGCCGGGTATGTTGGTTTCCCGGGAAAAACCATGGCGTTGACGCTGCAGGCCGCGCCCGCTGACACGCAGCGCGGCGGCACCCTGAACAGCCTGATGCCGACCCAGGCCGAGCCGCGCTGGCAATTGCGCTTGTTGGGCGCGATCGAGGCCACGGCCGTGGCGCTTGGTGGCCAAGCGCCGGTCCGTTGGCCGTCGCGGGCGGTGGTCACGCTGCTGGCCCGGCTGGCGCTGGCACCCAGCCGGGCGCATCCACGCGAGGAGCGGGTCAATTTGCTGTGGTCCGACGTGGCCTTGGCGGTGGGCCGCAACCGGTTGCGCCAGGCGCTGTCCACCCGCAAGGCCCAGCTTGAGCCACCAGGCGCCTACGTTGCGGCCGGGCACGGTGGATTGCGACGTGCTGCGCTTTGAGGCAGCGCTGCACGCCGGTGATCTGGCCGCCGCACGTGCGCTGTACCCGGGCGAGCTGATGCCCGGCTTTTATGACGACTGGGTGCTGCTGGCGCGGCAGCACCTGGCCAACCTGGCCGAGCGGCTGGCCGGTGCACTGCCGCTGCCCGCTGCGCTCCCTGGCTTGGCCACTGCGCCGGCCAGTGCAGGCTCTGGGCTGGTGCCGCCGCCCACCGGCCTGCCCAGCTACTGGAGCCGGCCGTTTGGTGCCGACCACACTGCTGCGGCCCTGCTGGCGCTGGTGCAGGCCCACCGCCTGGTGACCGTGCATGGCTCAGGCGGCAGCGGCAAGACCCGGCTGGCGGTGGCGGTTGCCGCAGCCGCCGGTGCCAGCTTTGAGCGCCTTGCCTTTGTGCCGCTGGTGTACTGCAACACGGCGGCCCAAGCGCTGGAGGCGCTGGCCGACACCCTGCAGCTGGGCACGCCGGGCGGCCAGCCTGACCAGCACACGGTGCTGCAGCGCATCAGCGCTGCGCTGGCCGGGCGCCGGGTGCTGCTGGTGCTGGACAACCTGGAGCAATTGCCAGTGGCCACCAGCAGCGACCCAGCTTGAAAGGTGGGGGCTCAATGGCGGGACATTCGCCACTAGGCGCGAGGTGATGGACAAGGTTTTGGTGTGTTAACTTCTACAAGCATCACGGACTTCACCTCACGGTGGGATGCGTCAGCCCAACGCGGATCGAGGAAGACTGGCAACGGGCCCACAACAGCAACGTCGTGCATGCGAACGGGCAATGACGACGCCGTTCAAGGGCCGGGTCATCGAGGCACCGAGCGGTCTTGGGACACAGTTGCCACGTGGAAAAGCAGTCCAATGCCACGGCGGAAGATTTGTGCACAAGGCAATCGTGCCCGCTGCTGTCATTGATTTGACCCCTGCCGCGTCTGCAGTAGGCGGCTCACCGGAATTCTCTGATGACCAGATCCGACCTTGTGCCGTGGATGGCAAGCCACCTCGTGCCCATGCACACCGTGCGTGACCGGCAGGCCTTCCACAACATTTGCGAGCCAGCGCTGCGCGATTTGATTGGCCATCGGGCCTTGCTTGCCGTGATCGGCAAGGTGACGAACGGGCAGGTGTCCATCCTCACCGCCATCAACTGCGGTCTGCCCGCAGAACTGATGAGATCAGCAAACGGTGGCAGCAGCCTGGCCGACCGGATGTTGATCCGGCATTGGTTGCAGACACGGCGACCATTGTTTGTAAATGCCGAAGTCGCTGATGCACACGCGTCTGCCTTTGAACGCGAAGAAATTGAGCGCTACGGCTTGGGCTGCCTGGCAATCCATGGAGTAGTTGACATCAGCGGCGCGATGGGCAGCTACTTCAGTTTTTGCGGGGTTCCGGACGACAAGGCGGACGAGACCGTAGGCAGGCTCGAATTGGTTGTGCCGCACCTCCACACGGCTCTACTCCATATTTGGCGGTCAGACTGCGCCGATAACGCAGCGCGGATCACGCCGCGTGAACGCGAGTTGTTGCAATGCCTCGCTTCCGGGTGGAGCAACCTGGAGATCGCCGCGCGCACCGGTCGTTCAATTTCCACTGTGCGCAACCAGCTGCATCATTTGATGGGCAAGTTTTCGGCGAGTAATCGGCTGGAGCTGATTGCCAAAGCGTCTGAAGTCGGGTTGTTGAATGAAGGGCTGCGCCACGTTCCCGGGGAAAATGCTTAGAACTATCGTGCCATAGACGACCCAATCAGGCTCTGCCAAAATCCCAACCAAGTTGCGCTGAAAGTGAAGACCGGTTCGACAAGCCAGAGTTGTTCATCAAGCGCGTTTATAAACATGCGAGACTTGACAACTAAATACTCAGGCGAAAATGACAAAAAATAGTTTGATCAGCTCAATCCATCGGACCTCCTATCGGTTATTTGCATTCATTATTGTTATTTTTTCAAACTCTACAAATGA
>JANPOW010000156.1:0-9358 GCA_031428185.1 Betaproteobacteria bacterium
CGCACGCGCATCGCGGGGCGGGTGTCGGGCGCAGCGCTCACGGGGCTGCGGTGCTGGCCGCGGTGCTGGCTGCCGTGCTGGCGTTCTTGCTGGCATGCGCGCCGCTGGCCACCCGCAACACACTGGCGGCATGGCGCCCACACCAGGGCGCCACGGCAGTGGCCTACGGCAGCTTGCCACGGCAGCGGCTCGACACTGACCAGCCATCCACTGGCGCCAGCGCGCGACGACGTGCTTGATTTCATCGCCGTTCAGCCCGGGCGGCCTGCGTCATCGGGCTGACACGCGGGCGCTGTGCACTATTGACGGCCACCCCCCCGGCATGCGGGGCTGCCAGTGCCGCAGCGGCTGTGCCAGCATGGCGTCAAACCAATCCGTTGCTGCCACCATGCGTTTGCCATTGCTCGCCTCGCTTGCCCTGCTGGTGGCTGCACCCGCCCAGGCCGTGTTGGCCCTGGGCAAGGTCAGTCAACCCGCTGACACGGGGGTACACACGGTTGAGCTGGTCAGCGCCAGCATCGCGGATGGGCCAGGCCTGGCCTTGCGCGGTGTCGAGCGCAGCGCCGGTTTGAGCTTTGGCGACAGCGCGCTGCCGCGCAGCCCGGCGGACGATCACCTGCTGGCGGCCGACACCTGGCGCCACGGCACCGGCAACCACCGCGACGCCGTGGCGCCCGGCGCCAGCGACAGCAGCGCCGGCCGCAGCGCTGAGTCCGCTGCCTACACCAGCATTTACAGCAGTGCCATGGCCGAGCCCGCCGGCTGGGCCGTGGTGGCCGCAGCGCTGGTGACGCTGCTGGGCTTGCTGGGTCTGCGCCGCCGCGCACACTGACACGGCTGCCGCCGTGCGCGCCTGCGCCGGCAGTTCAATCCACCGTGGCACCCGAGGCCTTGACCACGGCCGCCCACTTCCGGGTTTCGGCGGCGATAAAGGCCGTGAAGTCGGCGCTGCTCATGCCACCGGGGATGGCGCCTTGGGACAGCAAACGCTCCTTGAGCGCTGCGCTACCCAGCGCCCGGGCAGTCTCCTGCTGCAGCCTGGCCACCACCTCCGGTGGTGTGCCGGCGGGTGCCAGCAGGCCAAACCAGCTGCTGGCCTCGTAGCCTTTGAGTGCTGCACCACCGGCCTCGGCCACAGTGGGCAACTCGGGCAGCGCCTCAGACCGCCGGGCGCTGGTGACCGCCAAGGCCTTGAGCTTGCCGGCTTTGATGTGCGGCAGCGCTGACGGCAGGTTGTCGAACATCAGATCGGTGCTGCCACCGATCAAGTCGATCAGCGCCGGGCCTGAGCCGCGATACGGAAAGTGGACCATGTAGGTGCCACTCATGCTTTTGAACAACTCACCTGCCAGGTGGATGGAGGTGCCGTTGCCCGAGCTGGCCATGTTGAACTTGCCCGGGTTGGCTTTGGCCGCGCGGATGAAATCGGCCACGCTGTTGATCTTGTACCTTTGCGCCAGCGCCGGGTTGACCACCAGCACGTTGGGCACCCCGGCCATCAGCGTGATGGGCGCAAAGTCCTTGACCGGGTCGTAAGGCATCTTGGGGTACAGCGCGGCGTTGATGGCTTGTGTGCCCACCGTGCCCATCAGCAGGGTGTAGCCGTCAGGCGCTGACTTGGCCACCTCGGCGGCGCCACTGTTGCCCCCGGCGCCGGGCTTGTTGTCCACCACCACCGGCTGGCCCAGCGCTTTTTGCAACTCAGGCGCCAGCGAGCGGGCCAGGATGTCAGTGGTGCCACCGGCGGCAAACGGCACCACCAGGCGGATGGCCTTGGCGGGCCAGGCGGTTTGCGCCTGGGCGGCGGCCGGGGCCAGGGTGGCAGCGATCAGCAGCGGCGCCAACAGCGCGGTGCGGCGGGTGATGGTGGCCGGCTGTGGCGTTGGGTGCGCTTGTTGGCTGCTGGGCATGGGGGTCTCCGGTCGGTTGTGGTCGCAGTTTGCAGGATGCGGTGCGGCGCGCGGTGGCGCTGACGCGATGCACGCCTCGCATTGCCTTGGCGCTACCATGCGCGCGATCTTGCCCTTGCACCCCCGCCTGCTCGTTGCTGCCCGTCTGCCATTGCGCTGGATCGTCCCGGCCGGCGCCATGCTGGGGGTTTTGTGCGCCACCAGCTTGGCCGCCATCGCCTGGACTGGCACTGAGTCCACCTGGCACGCGTTGGCGGCCATCGGCACGGCAGTCTTTGCCACCGGCACGCTGGTGTGTTGCGCCACGCTGCTGTTGCGCTTTGTCCGCTGGCGCCACATCTTGCAGCGCCAGGGCCATGCGCTGCCGGATGGCTTTAACTTGCGGGTCTACCTGGCTGGCACGGCGCTGTCGGCTACCCCTGGCAAGTTGGGCGAGACGCTGCGCTCGGCGCTGCTGCTGCCGCGTGGGGTGTCGCTGGCGCAGTCGCTGGCCGCGTTTGTCGCGGACCGGCTGTCGGACGTGATCGGCGTGGCCCTGCTGGGTGCCCTGGCAGGCCTTGCCGCTGGTCGCCGCCAGCCTGTGCTGGAGCTGATCGCGCTGTTGGCGCTGGTTGGGCCAGTCTGGCTCGCGCGACAGCTGCACGACGGTTGGCGTCTGCAAGAAGCTGCAGCTTGGCAGCGCGCGCCGGCATCGCTGCAGCGTCTGGCGCAGCGGGCCGCCGGGCCAGCCCTGGTCTGGGCCGGGCGCTGGACGCTGCGGCCGTTGAGTGCCTACACCGCGACGGCGTTGGTCGTCTACGGCCTTCAGGCCATCGTGTTTGCCAGTTACGTGAACCAGCTCGCGCCCGGCACTGGTGTGGCCAACTGCGTCGCAATCTACGCCAGCGCCACACTGATCGGGGCGGCCACGTTGGTCCCCGGGGGCCTGGGGGCGATGGAGTCGGTGCTGGTGCTGCAGTTGCACGGGCTAGGCCTGCCGCTGCCGCAGGCTGTTGCCGCAACGCTGGCTGCCAGGGTGTCAACCCTGTGGGTCGGGTGGGCAATCGGCCTTGCTGCGCTGCTAAGCTTTGCTGGGGTACTGCCCAGGGCGCCTGGGAAATCGGAGAACGAATCTGCTTCATGACTAGACTGCCCGTGCCAGCGCCCGAGGCCTTGCCACTGCCGCTGGTCATCGACCTGGACGGCACGCTGGTCCGCACTGATCTGCTGTTTGAATCTGCTTTGCGGCTGGTGTGCCAGCAGCCGCTGCTTGCGCCACTGTTGCCACTGTGGCTGTTGCGTGGCAAGGCCAGTCTCAAACGCCAGTTGGCCGACCGGGTGGTGTTGGACGTCGCTGGCCTGCCGTACAACGAGAGCGTGCTCGATTGGCTGCGTGCTGAACATGCAAGCGGCCGCCACCTGGTGCTGTGCACCGCGTCAGACGCCCGCTATGCAGAGGCGGTGGCAAACTATCTGGGTTTGTTCGACGAGGTCATCGCCAGCGATGGCCGGGTCAACGTGGCCGCCGGGCGCAAGGCCGCGCTGCTGGTCGAGCGTTTTGGCGAGAAGGGGTTCGACTACGCCGGCAACTCGCGTGATGACCTTGCGGTATGGCCGCATGCGCAGCAGGCCATCGTGGTCAACGCGCCGGCTGCTGTGGCCGCTGGGGCGCGGCGCGTGGTCAGCGTGGCGCGCGAGATTCCACCTCGACCGGCGGGTCTGCGCACCTGGCTGCGCGCCATGCGCCTGCACCAATGGTTGAAAAACCTGCTGGTGCTACTGCCGGTGGCCGGGGCCTTCCAGTTGGGTGACGGGCTGCTGGTGCAGCAGGCCGTGCTGGCTTTTCTGGCCTTCGGCTTGTGTGCCTCGTCGGTTTATCTGCTCAACGACCTGGTGGACCTGGACAGTGATCGCGCCCACCCACGCAAGCGGCAACGCCCGTTTGCGGCTGGCGACCTGTCGGTGCTGGCCGGCGTGGGCATGGCGCTTTTACTGCTGGCCAGCGCAGTGGCGTTGGCCAGGCTCGGCCGGCCGGCCTTCATGGTGTGGCTGGCGGTGTACTTTGCACTGACACTCGCCTACAGCTTCGTGCTCAAACGCCGGGTGCTGGTGGACTGCATCACGCTGGGCAGCCTGTACACCTTGCGCATCGTGGCCGGCTGCTATGCGGTGGGCCTGCCGCCCTCGTTCTGGCTGCTGGCGTTCTCGATGTTTTTGTTCCTCAGCCTGGCCTTCGTCAAGCGTTACGCTGAACTTGCAGCGCTGGCCGGGCAAGGCCGCGACACCGCCCAGGGCCGTGGCTACCGTGCAGGTGACCTGCCGCTGGTGCAGGCCATGGGTGTGGCGTCCGGCTTCAGCGCGGTGCTGCTGCTGGCGCTCTACATCAACGGCGACACGGTGCTGCGCATGTACAGCCAACCCGAGCTGCTGTGGCTGACGATCCCGATCACGCTGTATTGGGTCAGCCGCATGTGGATGCAAGCCCAACGCGGCAACATGGACGACGACCCGGTGATTTTTGCGCTGCGCGACCGTTACAGCCTGGCCTGCGGTGTGCTGTTCGCGGCCACCTTGTGGGCAGCGCATTGACCGCAGCCGTGGCGGGCACAACGTCCGCGCTGCGGCCCGTCAGCGCCTGGGGCCGGCTGTCGAATGCCCCCCATCGGTTGCTGCCGCAGCACGACCGCAGCAGCCTGGCGCTGGGTGCGGCCAGTGACGGGCCTGCGCTGCCCTTTGGCAACGGCCGAAGCTACGGCGATGTGTGCTTGAACCCCGGCGGCCGGCTGTGGACCACCCGCTCCCTGGACCGCTTCATCGCCTTCGATACCGCCAGCGGTGTCATCACGTGTGAGGCCGGCGTGCTGCTGGACGAGATCATCCAGGTGGCGCTGCCGCACAGCTGGTTTTTGCCCGTCACGCCTGGGACGCGGTTCGCCACCCTGGGTGGCGCCATTGCCAATGATGTGCATGGCAAGAACCACCACCGCGCCGGCACGCTGGGCGAGCATGTGCTGGCCTTGCAACTGGCGCGCAGTGACGGCAGCCGCATCGATTGCAGCCCCGCGCAGCAGCCGCAGTGGCTGGCCGCCACCGTGGGCGGCCTGGGCTTGACCGGGCTGATCGTCAGCGCCACGCTGCAACTGGCCGCCGTGCCGGGGCCGTGGCTGCAGACCGAAGCGGTGCCATTCCAGTCACTGGACGAGTTTTTCCGCCTGTCGCGCGCGTCGGAGGCGGGCTGGGCTTACACCGTGTCGTGGGTGGACTGCGTGCATGCCGCCGGGCCTGCTGTTGCGCAGAACACGCGCGGGATTTTTTTCCGCGCCAACCATGCGGCCCATGCCGGCACACCGGCGCCTGCCGCCAGCCATGCTGTGCCGCTGACGCCGCCGTTCTCGCTGGTCAACCGGCTGTCGCTGCGGGCCTTCAATAGCCTGTACTTTCAGCGCCAGCGTCGGCGTAGCGGGGTGCAGTGGCAGGGCGTGTTGCCCTTTTTTTACCCGCTGGACAACCTGCGCGACTGGAACCGTATCTACGGGCCGGCGGGTTTTTTTCAATACCAGTGCGTGGTGCCGCAGGCGGTGCAGGCCGATGCCACCGCTGCCCTGCTGCAGGCCATCCGGGCCAGCGGCCAGGGCTCGTTTCTGGCGGTACTCAAGACGTTTGGCGACCGCCCGGCGGCGGGGCTGCTGAGTTTTCCGATGGCGGGCACCACGCTGGCGCTTGATTTTCCAAACGAGGGCGCGCGCACCGAGCGCCTGTTCGAGCGGCTGGACGCCATCGTCAGCGACGCCGGCGGGCGGCTCTACCCAGCCAAGGACGCCCGCATGGGCCGGGCTTTGTTCGAGCAGGGCTATCCCGGCCTGCAGGCCTTCCAACACTTTCGCGATCCCGGTCTGTCATCGGCCATGTCGCGCCGGCTGACCGGACAATGAGCTCCAAATGACTGCCCAAACCAGCCCACGCGTCTTGATCATCGGCGCCAATTCAGCCATCGCCAGCGCGCTGGCACGCCGCTACGCCGGGCGCGGCGCACGGCTTTTGCTGCTGGGGCGGCGCGCCGACGCGCTGCAGGCCGCTGCCGCCGATCTGCGGGTGCGCGGCGCGGCCGAGGTGGGCATCGAGCTGTTCGAGGCCGATGCGGTGGACCAGCACCCGGCCCTGCTGGCCCGCGCCTGGGCGCGCTGGCAAGGCCTGGACATTGCGTTGGTGGCGCACGGCGTGCTGCCCGACCAGGCCGCAGCCCAGGCATCAGCCACAGTGGCGGTGGCCAGTTTCGACACCAATGCCCGCTCGGTACTCTCCCTGCTGACCACGCTGGCCAACCAGTTCGAGGCCCAGGGCAGCGGTGTGATCGGCGTGATCTCCTCACCGGCGGGCGACCGCGGACGCGCCAGCAACTACGTCTACGGCGCGGCCAAGGCAGCCGTCACCACGCTGTGCAGCGGCCTGCGACACCGGCTGCACCGCAGCGGTGTGCGGGTGCTGACGATCCTGCCCGGCTTTGTGGACACCCCCATGACCGCCGGCCTGCCCAAAGGCCCACTGTGGGCCCAGCCCGAGCGGGTGGCGGCCGATATCGAACATGCGCTGGTCAGCCGCAACGGCACGCTCTACACACCCTGGTTCTGGCGTTGGATCATGCTGATCGTGCTGAATCTGCCGCAGGCCCTGCTGCTGCGCAGCAAGCTGTGACCGGCGCCCCCGCCAGTCCCACACCCACACCCATGCCGATGCCCATGCACCAGCCCAGCGACAAGATCGTCATCACCGGCGCTGCCGGCCTGGTGGGCCAGAACCTGGTCACGCTGCTGGGCGAGCAGGGCTACAGCCAGCTGGTGGCCATCGACAAACACGCCGCCAACCTGGCGGTGCTGCAGCGCATGCACCCCGGGGTGCATACCGTGCTGGCTGATTTGGCCGAGCCCGGGCCCTGGGCCCAGGCCTTTGACGGCGCTGCTGTGGTGGTGCAGCTGCATGCGCAGATTGCCGGCAAGACAGTGACACCGTTTGAGCGCAACAACATCACCGCCACCCGCCAGGTGTTGCGGGTGCTGCAGGCGATGCCGCTGCCGCCCTACCTGGTGCATGCCAGCTCGTCGGTGGTCAAGTCGGTGGCCGATGACTTTTACGTGCGCAGCAAAACCGAGCAAGAGCGGATCGTGCGCGCCAGTGGCCTGCGGCACTGCGCACTGCGGCCCACGTTGATGTTTGGCTGGTTTGATCCCAAGCACCTGGGTTGGCTGGCGCGCTTCATGGCGCGGGTGCCGGTGTTCCCGGTGCCCGGCCACGGCCGCTACATGCGCCAGCCGCTGTACAACCGCGATTTCTGCCGCGCCATTCTGGCGATGATGCGCAGCCAGCCCGACGGTGCAGTACATGACCTCACCGGCCCCGACCGCATCGACTACATCGACATGATCCGCGTCATCCGCGACGCCCAGGGCCTGAAGACGCCGATCATGCGGGTGCCGATCCCGCTGTTCTCGGCCATGTTGCACCTGTACGGCCTGTTCAGCGCCAAGCCACCATTCACACCCGACCAACTGGTGGCGCTGACCGCCGGTGACGACTTCATCGGCGTTGACTTGCAGCAGGTGTTCGGCTTTGCGCCAACACCGTTCCGTGACGCCATCCGCGAAACCTTCGGCCATCCGGTGTACAGCAGCGTGGTGCTGGAGAGCACACATTGATGGTCACCGCCAACACGCCCACCGCCAATCCGCAACCCGCGCTGAACATCGCCGTCATCGGCGCCGGACCGATGGGCCTGGCGGCGGCCCACCGGCTCAGCCAGGCCGGCCACCGCGTCACCGTGCTGGAGGCCGACAACCGCATCGGCGGCATGTCGGCGGCATTTGATTTCGACGGCCTGCAGCTGGAGCGCTACTACCACTTCGTCTGCAAGACCGATGTCCCGCTGTTCGAGGCGCTGGCCGCGTTCGGCCTGTCGGACCGGCTGAAATGGACCGACACCGAGCTGGGCTTTTATTACAACGGCAGGTGGTACGACTGGGGCAAGCCACTGGCCCTGCTGCGCTTCCCGCACCTGTCGCTGGCCGACAAAGTGCGTTTTGCGCTGCATGTGTTGCGCACCAAAGCCGTCACCGACTGGACGGCGCTGGACAAGGTGCAAGCCACTGACTGGATCCGCCAGGCCATCGGCGAGCGGGCCTACCAGGTGTTGTGGGCGCGCTTGTTCGAGCTGAAGTTCTTTGAGCACCAGCACAACATGTCGGCGGCCTGGATCGGCACCCGCATCAAGCGTGTCGCGCTGTCGCGCAAAAACCTGTTGCAAGAGCAAATGGGTTATCTGGCTGGCGGATCGCAGGTGCTGCTGGACGCTTATGTCCAACGGCTGCAGGCCAGCGGCGCGCAGATACGCCTGTCGGCGCCGGTGCGCCAGGTGCTGACCGAAATCGGCCGGGTCACCGGTGTCGACCTGGGCAGTGAGGTGTTGGCCGCCGACACCGTGCTGTCCACCGTGCCGCTGCGCTATGTGCCGCGCCTGCTGCCCGACCTGCGGCTGGGCGAGCGCCAGCGCATCGAGGCCATCCACAACATCCCGGTGGCCTGCGTGCTGTTGAAGCTGCGCAAGCCGGCCAGCAAGTACTTCTGGATGAACGTGAACGACCCCCGCATCGAGGTGCCGGGCTTCATCGAATACTCCAACCTGAACCCGCTGCCCGAAAAGATCGTTTACGTGCCCTACTACATGCCCAAGACCCACCCCAAATGGGCCTGGGACGACGAACGCCTGCTCGATGAGGCAACAGGCTATCTGCTGACGACCCAACCGCACCTGCAGCGCAGTGACATCCTGGCCCGCCACCTGTCGCGCTACGAGTACGCCCAGCCGCTGTGCCCGCCGGGTTTTTATGCCCAGTTGCCGGCGATGGCCACCTCGGTGCAAGGCTTTTTCATGGCCGACACTGCTTACTACTACCCCGAGGACCGCTCGATCTGCGAGAGCATCCGCGTGGGGCAGCAACTGGCCGACCATGCGCAGCTAGCAGCGACCGGGTCGAACAACGCCTGACCTGAAACCCAAACCCTACTGGCCCAGACAACCGCAATGAAGATCTGGCCCCTCGATGCCAGCCGCGCTGCTGCCAGACGGCGCTATGCCTTGTTTGTTTTGGCAAGCGGCTTCGCCGCAGCGATCAACCTGCTCGCGCGTGCGCTGTTCAGCAACGTCGTCAGTTTTGGCTGGGCGATCATGCTGGCCTATCTGGTCGGGATGGCGGTTGCCTTTGGTTTGAATCGCTACTTTGTGTTTGAGCGCTCCAACAAGCCGGTGTTGCATGAACTGCTCTGGTTTGCCTTGGTCAACACGCTCGGCCTGCTGCAAGTTTGGAGTATCAGCATCTGGCTGGCGGAATACGTCTTCCCGCGCTTGAAGTTTTACTGGCACCCTGAGCTGGTCGCCCACGCACTGAGCGTGCTGCCGTTGCTCGCCACGTCGTATTTCG
>JANPOW010000157.1:0-15368 GCA_031428185.1 Betaproteobacteria bacterium
CGCGTGAGCAGCCGTTTGAGCTGCTGCTGGTGCGTGACCAGCGGCTGATCACCCTGCGCCTGCGGCCTGCTGCGGCCGCCGCTGGCGCCGGTGCGCTGCAGTTGCATTGCAAAGCCAAGCCCGGCCGCAGCGTGGCCGCACTGCGCCGTGGCTGGCTGGGTGCCTGAGCCGGCGGTGGGCCCCACGCCAGCCGCGCCAGGTGTGCCAGCCTTGCTGCCAGCTTTTCCGGCCAAGCGCGCTGCGCCAGGCGCCACGGCACAACGCCTGCGCCTGCTGGCGCTGGTGGTGGGGGTGTCAGGCCTGCACCTGCTGCTGGCCGATGGGTTTTTGGCCCAGCGTGCCGGTTGGGGCGCGGGCGACCGGCCACCGCCGCGCATCGATGTGGCGTTTGTGCGAGCGCTGGCCGCCGCCGCAGCGCCCACCGCGCCCGCCGCGCCGCGGCCCGCCGCCACACCGGCCCGCCTGCCCACGCTGGCCCGCAAACCACGGCCAGCGGCGTCGGCAGCGCGGCTGGACGATGCGCCATCCACCGCGGCATCCTCCACCGCGTCACCCACCGCGGCACCCACCCAGCCACCGCCGGCCGACGGGGTGAGCAGCGCCGCCGCAGCGCCGCCGGTGGACAGCGCAGCGCACCAGGCCAGCGTGCCTGACCCGGCACCGGCCAGCGCCGCACCGGCACCCGAGCCATCGGTGGCGCCTGTCACCCCGCCAGCCACAAGCCCGACCCAGGCAGCCACCGCGCAGGCTGCCGCATCCGGCGCCGCCACCAGCTTCAACTGGCCACCCTCCACCCGCCTGACGTTCAACCTGAGCGGCAACTACCGTGGCCCGGTGGACGGCAGCGCCGAGGTGGAATGGCTGCGCACCGGCAGCCGCTACCAGGTGCGCATGCGCACGGCCATCGGCCCGGTGCTGTCACGCCTGATCACCAGCGACGGCGAGCTGACCGATGCCGGCCTGGCACCACGCCGGTTTGATGCCGAGCAAAAAGTGCTGTTCCGCGCCGCGCGGCGCTGGTCACTGCGCTTCGGGCCGGAGCTGATCACGCTGGACGATGGCCGCACGCTGCCCACACTGCCCGGCGCGCAAGACGAGGCCAGCCAGTTTGTGCAGCTCACCTGGCTGTTCACCCAAAACCCTGAGCGGCTGCGGGTGGGCCAGTCGGTAGAGCTGCCGCTGATCATCGGCCGCACGCTGGAGCGCTGGGTCTACGACGTGGTGGGTGAAGAAATCCTGCAACTGCCCATTGGCGCCGTGGCCACTTTCCACGTCAAACCTCGGCGCGCCGCCAAGGCGGGTGAGCTGAGCGCCGAAATCTGGTTTGCACCCAGCCTGCAGACCCTGCCGGTGCGCATCCTGGTCCGCCAAAACGCCGACAGCTGGGTGGATTTGACGCTGGACAAGCCGCCGCTGCAGGCGGCCAGCGAACCCACGCTGGGGCGCTGATGCGTTGAGGCGGGCGGCCTGGGCTTGGGAACAAGCTGGCCTGGTCGAAGCCGCCGTGCGCGGCCTGGGCGTACCAGGCGGTCAAAAAAGTCACCTTGTCCTGCGTCTGTGCGCAAGTGGCGGCGGCCAGCAGCACGGCGGCTGCGGCCTGGCGCTGAAAACGGCCGGGGTGAAAGCGGGTAGGGGCAGTGTGGTGCGTCATCGAACTGCCTCAGCAGACCGGTTGGGGTTTGGCCGAGACAAGTGGGTCGGGCGCCGCGCAGGCTTTACGGTAGATTGCCGCTGACCCCAACTCCCAGCCCAAACCCCATGACCTACGACAACATCCTGACCGACGTGCGCGGCAGCGGCACCCGCCGCACCGGCCTGATCACCTTGAACCGGCCCAAGGCGCTGAACGCGCTGAACGACGCGCTGATGGACGAACTTGGCGCCGCGCTCAAGGCCTTTGATGCTGACCCGGCCATCGGCTGCATCGTGCTGACCGGTGGTGACAAGGCCTTTGCCGCCGGGGCTGACATCAGCGTGCTGGCCAAGTACAGCTTCGTGCAGGCCTACACCCAGGACCTGATCAGCCGCAACTGGGAGCAACTGCGCACGGTGCGCAAACCGGTGATCGCCGCAGTGGCCGGTTTTGCGCTGGGCGGCGGCTGCGAGGTGGCGATGATGTGCGACATCGTCATCGCCGCTGACAGCGCCAAGTTTGGCCAGCCCGAGATCAAGCTGGGCCTGATCCCCGGCGCTGGCGGTACCCAGCGCCTGCCGCGCGCGGTGGGCAAAGCCAAAGCCATGGACCTGGTACTGACCGCCCGCATGATGGACGCAGCCGAAGCCGAGCGCTGCGGCTTGGTGTCGCGTGTGGTGCCGGCCGAAACCCTGCTGGACACCGCGCTGGCCGCCGCCGAGACCATCAACGCGCTGGGTGAAGCCAGCGTGCTGGCGGCCAAGGAATGCGTCAACCGGGCGTTCGAGGGCACGCTGAACGACGGCATCCAGTTTGAGCGCCGCCTGTTCCACGCCTTGTTTGGCACGCCCGACATGCAAGAGGGCACGGCGGCGTTTCTGGGCAAGCGCAAGGCCGAATTTGCGCGGCAGTAGAGCGGGCTGGCGTACCGCTGTCCTACAACGGGCGGCGGTTTCTTCTGATCATGGCAGCGCCGTCGTGGGCGGATAAATAGCAATCGCTGCGAGCCACGCAGCGATGCCGCCAGACAGCGGCCAACCGTCCATTTTTATAACGTTTGCTCAGGAGTCATTCATGTCTTCTTCCATCCAAAACGATTGCATTTCATCCGACAAGGTTGAAGGCACCTCGGTGTACGCCACCACTGGCGACAAGCTTGGGTCCATCGACGATCTGGTGATTGACAAAATCTCTGGCCAAATCCGTTACGCGGTGCTGGAGTTCGGCGGCTTTCTCGGCATGGGCACTGACCGCTATCCGCTGCCGTGGTCCATGCTGAAGTACGACACTGACAAAGAGGGCTATGTGGTGCCGGTTGACAAAGCGCAACTTGAAAACGCACCGCATTACCCCGATGGCGATATGCCCGACTACACGCCTGACTATGGCCGGCGCGTCAACAACCATTACGGGTTGTCGTGATCTCGCTGCGTTGGCATCGGCCTTGATGGTTTGTGCGCCGCCGGCCACACAAGTCGGCGTTGCCTGCGGGCAGCCCGGGCTTCAAGACATCACCCAACGCCCCCGCCGCGCTGCGTCAAACAGCGCCCGGCGGTGGCCGCTGGCACGCAGCGCCAGCCAGTCAATGGCTTGAAGTTGGGCGGTGACCACGGCAAAGTGCGCACGGCCCGCCAGCCCGGGGCACCCTGGTGGTAGCTGCGGATGGAATGCCTGGGCGGCTGATGTAGTGGGCCTGCGCTTCAGCTCTCGCGCCGCAGCGCCGGGAACAAAATCACGTCGCGGATGCTGGGGCTGTCGGTCAGTAGCATCACCAACCGGTCCAGGCCCACGCCGCAGCCGCCGGTGGGTGGCATGCCGTATTCCAGCGCGCGGATGAAGTCGGCGTCGTAGTACATCGCCTCCTCGTCGCCCGCGTCCTTGTTGGCCACCTGGTGCTGGAAGCGGGCGGCCTGGTCTTCAGCGTCGTTGAGTTCTGAAAACCCGTTGCCAAACTCGCGTCCGGTGATGAACAGCTCAAACCGCTCGGTGATGGACGGGTCAGCGTCTGATGCGCGGGCCAGCGGGCTGACCTCCACCGGGTAATCAACGATGAAGGTGGGCTGCCACAACTGCGCCTCCACCACCGCTTCAAACAGGCCAAATTGCAAAGCGCTCAAGCCCCAGTGTGCGGGGGGTTCTTCGCCTTTGGCGCGCAGCATGCTGTGCAGCACGCTGGCGTCAGTGGATTGCGCGTCAGTCAGGCCGGCAAAGCGCACCAGCGATTCACGCACCGACAGGCGCGCAAAGGGTTCATCCAGTGCCACCGGCTTGCCGGCGTAGCTGAGTTGGGCCGAGCCGGTGGCGGCAATGGCCGCGTGGCGCAGCAGCCGCTCGGTAAAGTCCATCAGATCATGGTGCGTCCAGTAGGCCGCGTAAAACTCCATCATCGTGAACTCGGGGTTGTGCCGCACCGAGATGCCTTCATTTCTAAAGCTGCGGTTGATTTCGAACACCCGCTCAAAGCCGCCCACGATCAGGCGTTTGAGGTACAGCTCAGGTGCGATGCGCAAAAACATCTGCTGGTCCAGCGCGTTGTGGTGGGTGGCAAACGGCTTGGCGTTGGCCCCACCCGGGATGGGGTGCAGCATCGGCGTTTCCACCTCTAAAAACGCGTTGTCCACCATGAAGTTGCGGATCGACGTCACTGCCTTGCTGCGCGCCACAAAGCGCAGGCGGGCGGTTTCATCCGTGATCAGGTCCACATAACGCTGGCGGTACTTTTGCTCCTGGTCGGCCATGCCGTGGAACTTGTCGGGCAGTGGGCGCAGGCTTTTGGTCAGCAGGCGCAGCGTGGTCACCTTGATCGACAGCTCACCGGTGCGGGTTTTGAAGAGCGTGCCTTGTGCGCCCAGGATGTCACCCAGGTCGGTGTGCTTGAAGGCGTTGTAGGCGTCCTCGCCCAGCGCGTCGCGGTTGATGAACAGCTGGATGCGGCCGTGGTCAGTGCTGCCTGGTCCAACGGATGGGCCGAAGGAGCCGTCTTGCAGCGTGGCAAAACTGGCCTTGCCCATCACCCGTTTCAGCATCATGCGGCCAGCCACCGTCACGGCGATGGCTTGCGGCTCCAGCTCGGTGTTTTCAAGTTCACCGTATTGCTGCTGCAGCGCAGACGCGTGGTGCTGCGGCTTGAAATCATTGGGGAACACGGCCTGCCCGGCCGCTGCGGCCGTGGCCCGCAGCCCGGCCAGCTTCTCGCGCCGCTCGGTGGTGAGCTTGTTGTCGTCAGGCTGGTCAGCGGCGCGCGAATTTGCGGGCGACCTGGTGGGCGAGGGGGTGTCGGGGCTCATGGCGCAGCGCTATGTTGGCGGCTTGGGGGATAAGCCCAAATTGTAGGCAGTGGCTTGTGGGGTGGCCGACAGGCCCGGGCGTGTTGAGGGGCTGCGAGATAATTGGCAGCCCTGCGCAAACGGCGCTTCTGGCAAATCCCGTCAAATCCCGGCAGCGCCCTGCAGCGCCCTGCAGCGCCAGGCCGACGCCGGCCCCGCCAACCACCCAGCCCACCGATGCACCTCCAACCCCCTGCCGTCACCGATCGCAAGGTCCGCTTTGCGCTGGCTGGTTGTGGCCGCATTGCCGCCAACCATGTTGCCGCCGTGGCCCGCCATGCCGACAGTGCTGAATGGGTGGCCGTGTGTGACAGCGACCCCGCCGCACTTGCCGCTGCCACCGCAGCCACAGGTGCCGCAGGTTTTGCGCGCTATGACCACATGCTGGACGCCGCCAAATCCCTGGGTGTGGACTGCGTGGTGCTGGCCACCCCCAGCGGCCTGCATGCACGCCAGGTGGTTGATGCCGCCCGTGCCGGCCTGCATGTGATGACTGAAAAGCCCATGGCCACCCGCTGGGCTGACGGCCTGGCCATGGTCAAGGCCTGTGACGACGCCCGGGTGCGGCTGTTTGTGGTCAAGCAAAACCGCAGCAACCGCACCTTGCAGCTGCTGCGGCAAGCCATCCAGGCCGGGCGCTTTGGCCGCATCTACATGGTCACGGTGAATGTGTTCTGGGCGCGGCCCCAAAGTTATTACGACTCAGCCGCCTGGCGCGGCACCTGGGAGTTTGACGGCGGCGCCTTCATGAACCAGGCCAGCCACTACATCGACCTGCTGGACTGGCTGATCGGCCCGGTGGAATCGGTGATGGCCTACACCGGCACGCTGGCGCGTGACATCGAGGTGGAGGACACCGGCGTGGCCGCGCTCAAATGGCGCAGCGGCGCGATGGGTTCGGTCAACGTCACCATGCTGACGCACCCGAAAAACTTTGAAGGCTCCATCACCATCCTGGGTGAAAAAGGCACGGTGCGGGTGGGCGGTGTGGCGGTCAACACGATTGAGCACTGGGCGTTTGACGCACCCCACCCGATGGACGCCGGTCTGGCTGACGCCAGCTACCAGACCACCTCGGTCTACGGCCACGGCCACCCGCTGTACTACGACAACGTGATCCGCAGCCTGCGCGGTGAATGTGAGCCCGACATCGACGGCCGCGAGGGCTTGAAAAGCCTGGAGCTGCTGATTGCGATGTACCGCTCGGCGCGGGACGGCCAGCGGGTCAACCTGCCGCTGGAGTATTGAGTGCCCAGCACCATCCACCCTTCAGCCATCGTTGATGACGGCGCCCAGCTGGGCGACGGCTGCCGCGTCTGGCACTTTGCCCACATCAGCGCCGGGGCGCGCATCGGCAGCGGCTGCTCGTTTGGCCAGGGCGTGTATGTGGGCAACGATGTGGTCATCGGCAACAACGTCAAGATCCAGAACAACGTGTCGGTGTATGACGCGGTGACTTTGGAAGACGACGTGTTTTGCGGCCCCAGCGTGGTGTTCACCAACGTGTACAACCCACGGTCTGCCGTGCCGCGCAAAGATGAATACCGGCACACGCTGGTGCAGTTGGGCGCCACGCTGGGCGCCAACTGCACCCTTGTCTGCGGCGTGGAGGTGGGTGAATACGCCTTTGTCGGCGCCGGTGCCGTGGTCACCCGCGATGTGCCGCACTTTGCGCTGGTGGTGGGCGTGCCGGCACGCCAGACCGGCTGGATGAGCCAGCATGGCGAGCGCCTGGACCTGCCCGTGGCCCTGCCCGACGGGCAGCAGCGTGAGGCCCGCTGCCCCGCCACAGGCGCACGCTATCTGTTGAGTGGCGATGTGCTGGTGCCACTGCCCTGATGCCACTGCGCTGCTGCTGTTCACCTGACCTCCCACCATGCAATTCACCGACCTTAAAACCCAGTACGCGGCCCTCAAGACCGAGATCAACAGCCGCATGCAGCGGGTGCTGGACCACGGCCACTACATCATGGGCCCCGAGGTGGCTGAGCTGGAGGCCGCACTGGCCACACGCACCGGCGCGCCGCACTGCGTGGCGGTGGCCAGCGGCACCGAGGCATTGCTGATCGCGCTGATGGCCATCGGCTTCAAGCCCGGGGATGAGGTGATCACCACGCCCTTCACCTTTGCCGCCACGGCCGAGGTGATCGTGCTGCTGGGCGGTGTGCCGGTGTTTGTGGACATCGAGCCCGACACCTGCAACATCGACGCGTCGTTGATCGAGGCCCGCATCACGCCACGCACCCGGGCCATCATGCCGGTCAGCCTGTATGGCCAGGTGGCTGACATGGCGCAGATCAACGCCATCGCGCTGCGCCACAGCCTGGTGGTGATCGAGGACGCGGCGCAGAGCTTTGGCGCGGTGTATTGGGGTGCCCCCACGCCCCCGGGGCCAGGCGCTGCCCCCCAAGGCGGTGGGCCCGCCTTGGGGCGGCCCGGCGGTGGGCCGGGCCGGCAAAGCTGCAACCTCAGCAGCATCGCGGCCACCAGCTTTTTCCCCAGCAAGCCGCTGGGTTGTTATGGCGACGGTGGGGCGCTGTTCACCAGCGACCCGGTGATTGCACAAGCGGCACGTGAGATCCGCGTGCATGGCCAAAGCGGCCGTTACCACCACACCCGGGTGGGCCTGGGCGGGCGCATGGACACGCTGCAATGCGCCGTGGTGCTGGCCAAGCTGGGCCGGTTTGACTGGGAGTTGCACCGCCGCCAGGCCCTGGCTGAGCGCTACAGCCGCTTGATCCAGGCCAGCGGCGCGCCGGTGCAGGTGCTGGCCGTGCGGCCTGACCGCACGTGTGTCTGGGCCCAGTACACCGTGCTGGTGGACAACCGGCCGGCGGTGCAGCGGGCGCTGCAGGCGGCCGGTGTGCCCACCGCCGTGCACTACCCCAAGCCGCTGCACCAGCAGCCGGCGTACGCCGGGTATTGCAGCCCGGATGCCCACCCGATCAGCATCAGCGCCGCGCAGCGGGTGCTGAGCCTGCCGATGAGCGCGGACCTGACCGAAGCCGACCAGGAGGTGGTGGTGGCCGCGCTGCTGCAGGCAACGACCCAGGCTGCCGACAGCCCGGCACGCGCCTCCAGCCCGGCCGGCGCCACGCCAGGCAGCGCCGTGCCCACAGCCCAAGCCGCTTGATCGACGGCCCTGGCCTGTCGGTTCATCACGCCCCAGCCATGCTGCGCGCCATCCTCACGCTGCTGGCCGGCGGCGCGCTGGCGCAGGCCTTGCCACTGCTACTGGGCCCCTGGCTGACCCGGCTGTACCAGCCCGCTGACTTTGGCAGTTACCACCTGTTTGCGGCGGTGGCAGCCAACCTGGCGGTGGTGGCCTGTGCACGGTATGAATTTGCACTGCCGCTGGCGCAGCAGGACGCCGAAGCCACGGCGCTGCGCAGCCTGTGCCTGCGTCTGCTGGCGCTGGCCACCGGCGTCACCGCCCTGGGCGCAACAGCCTGGGCGCTGTGGGCCGGCGTGCTGTGGCCGCTGTGGCTGCCCGTTGCGGTGGGCGTGCTGGGCTGGGTCTCACTGGCCAGCTTGAACGCCACCCGGGCGCAGCGCTTTCGCCGCCTGGCGCTGGCGCGGGTGCTGCAGCACGGTGGTGCGGCACTGCTGCAAGGCTTGGCCGGGCTGTGGCAGTTGGGGCTGACGGGTTTGATCGTGGCGCCCACGTTGGCCGCGCTGGCCGCTGCGGCAGCGCTGGGCTGGCCTGGCCCGGCGCGGGCGGCGCGGGCGCAGTGGCTGGCGGCGGCGCGGGCGCACCGCAGCTTTCCGCTGCTCAATACGCCGCATGCGTTTTTGGGCGCGCTGCAAGACACCCTGGCCATCGCGCTGATTGCCGGCAGCCTGGGGCCGGCGGCTGCCGGGGCCTGGGGCCTGGCGCTGCGCTACCTCAAGGCGCCGGCCACGCTGGTGGGCGGGGCGGTGTCGCAGGTGCTGTATCCCAGGTTGGCACCAGTTGCTGGTGATCTGCCTGGCTGCACGGCGGCGGGGCGGGCGCTGGTGCTGCGCACGATGGTATTGCTGGCAGTGCTGGCCAGCCCGCTGGTGGCCGCGCTGTGGTGGCTGGGGCCTGCGCTGTTCACCTGGGCCTTCGGGCCGGACTGGGCACCGGCCGGTGGCCTGGCGCGGGCGCTGGCGCTCTACATCGGCCTGCACTTCATCGCCTCACCGCTGGGTGTGGTGACCATGGCCTGGCAGGCCCAGGCCTGGGCGCTGAAGCTGGCGCTGCTGGGCCAGGCGCTGTTTGTGGCCGCGCTGGGCCTGGGCCTGCACTGGGGTGGGCTGCAGGGTGCGGGCTGGGCCGTCTCAGGCGTGATGGCCGCCTACTTTGGCTGGTATTTCAGCCGCCTGGCCACCTGGCCGGTGGGGCCGGTGGTGGCGGCCGGGCCGGTGGTGGTTGCGGGTGGGCTGGCGCCATGATCGGCGGTTTGAAAGCCGCCTGGCGCGGCTGGCTCAACAGCCAACGCCGCCGGCTGGCGCACCTGCTGCTGCACCGCATGGTGTTTGGTGAGACATCCGGCGGGCGCCACCTGCCCCATACCCGCATCGCTCCGTCCACCTGCATCGAGCACGCCGACCGCTTGCAACTGGCTGACCATGTCTACATCGGCCCCTTCAACTTCATCGAGGCCAGCGGTGGTGTGGTGGTGGCGGAGGGGGTGCAGATCACCCACCACGTCAGCATCGTCACGCACAGCGCACACCGGGCGCAGCGCTTGCTGGGCCGGGCTTACGCTGATTGGCCAGGGCCGGGCGACCGACCGGGCTGGGTGGCCGGCGCGGTGCAGATCGGGCCGTATTGCTTCATTGGCCCACACCGCCTCATCGAAGCCGGCAGCCGGCTGGGCCGGGGCTGCATCGTGCGTGCCGGCAGCGTGTTGCGTGGCCACTACCCCGAGCATGCGGTGATCGCCGGCAACCCGGCGCGGGTGGTGGGTGATGCACGGGATGCTGATGCCCGCTGGCTGGCCGCTGACCCCAGCTTGCGCGCCGGCTATGCGGCGTGGGCTGGCGCGCTTGCTGTTGTGTCAGGGGATGCTTCAGATGATGCGGCCGATGCCAGCCAGCGGCCCATCCCATGAGGCTGGTGCTGCTCGGCGATGGCAACAGCCCCCACCTGCTGAAGTGGGCCCGCGCGCTGGCGCCGCAGGTGGATTTGTGGGCCGCTTCGTCACGCGGCTTTGCCCCGGGTTTTGATGCGCTGGTGCCGCCTGAGCGCCGCCTGGCCCTCAATACCCGGCCCAATTTTGACGGTGGCAATGTGGCCTTGCTGCGCCAGTTGCCACGCCTGGCCGCCTGGCTGCGCCAGGTGCAGCCAGCCTGGATCAACGCCCACTACCTGACATCCCACGGCACGCTGGCCTGGCTGGCCACCTCGCTGCTGGGCGCGCCTGGCCGGCTGGTGGGCTCGGCCTGGGGGTCAGACATCCTGGTCACACCGCAGCGCAGCGCGCTGCTGCGCTGGGTCACGCGGCGGGTCTTGCGGGCCTGCGTATTGACTACCAGTGATTCGCAAGTGATGGCCAGCCGCATGCGGCAGTTGGGCGCGGCTGAGGTCATGACCTTTCCGTTTGGCCTGGAGCTGCTGCCGCCGCTGCCCGCACCCGGTATCAAGCAAGATCACCTGGTGTTTGCCAACCGCGGCTTGGAGACGATTTACGCGCCGCAGCGTGTCATCCGCCTGTTTGCCGCGCTGGCCAAAGATTGGCCCGACGCCCAACTGGTGCTGGCCAATGACGGCGCGCTGCGGCCGCAACTGCAGCAGCAGGTGCACCAGGCCGGCCTGGCGCAGCGGGTACGTTTTATCGGCCGGGTGGATGCCGGCGCGCAAGCCGGCTGGTATGCCCGCGCCCGCTGGTATGCCAGCCTGCCCGAGAGTGATTCGGTCTCGGTGTCGGTGCTGGAGGCGCTGGCCTACGGCTGCATCCCGCTGCTGTCTGATCTGCCGGCCAACCACGAGCTGGTGCGCAACGGCGACAACGGCTGGGTGGCCAAGGGCGCCAACCTGCCCACTGCTGCCACGCTGCAGCCGCTGCTGGACAGGGCCGACGAGATTGCCGCCGCCAACCATGCCTGGGTGGCCCGGCACGCGATGTTTGGCCCCAGCCTGGCGGCATTTTTGGCCAGGCTGCGGGCGCTGGACGCTGAGGCTGCAAGCCAGGCCGCCCATCCAGCCCAGCGCAAATGAACATCCTCTACCTCAACCACTACGCCGGCACACCCGCGCTGGGCATGGAGTACCGGCCCTACTACCTGGCCCGTGAATGGGTGCGCAGCGGCCACAGCGTGTTGACGGTGGCAGCCAACTTCTCGCATGTGCGGGCGCAGCAGCCGCCGGCCGGTGATGTGCTGGTGGACGGCATCCACTACCGCTGGTTGCCCACACCGGCCTATCACGGCAACGGCATCGGCCGGGTCTGGAACATCTGGTGCTACCTGGCGCAGGCCTGGGCCATGTCGCGCCGCCTGGTGCGTGAGTTCAAACCCCACGCGGTGATTGCGTCCAGTACCTACCCGATGGACATCTGGGTGGCGCGCCGCATTGCCAAACTGGCCGGCGCGGTGCTGGTGTTTGAGGTGCATGACCTGTGGCCGCTGTCACCCATCGAGCTCTCTGGCATGTCCCCCCGCCACCCCTTCATCCGCCTGTGCCAGGCCGCTGAAGATGCGGCTTACCAGCACGCCGATGTGGTGGTGTCGATGTTGCCCAAAGTGCAGGGCCACATGGCCGCCCACGGGCTGGACCTGGCCAAGCTGCACATCGTGCCCAACGGCATCACGCTGGATGAATGGCAGGGCACAGCACCGCCGCTGCGTGCCGATGTGGCGGCTGCGATCAGCCAGCACCGTGCCGCTGGCCGCACCGTGGTGGGCCACGCCGGGTCGATGGGCCTGCCCAATGCGCTGAATGTGCTGCTGGACGCGGCGCTGCTGCTCAAGCACCAGCCCATCGCCATCGTGCTGGTGGGTGATGGCCATGAGCGGGCGCGGCTGACAGCACGCATCCAGGACCAAGGCCTGCAACACGTCACCTGGCTGCCGCCCATCCCCAAAGCGCAGATCCCGGCCTTTTTGGCGCAACTCGACATCGCCTACATCGGCTGGCAGCGTGTGCCCATCTACCGCTTTGGCATTGCGCCCAACAAGCTGATGGACTACATGATGGCCGCCTGCGCCGTGCTGCACAGTGTGGACGCCGGCAATGATCCGGTGGCCGAGAGTGGTTGTGGCCTGACCGTGCCACCCGAATCCCCGCAAGCCGTGGCCGACGGCCTGCGCGCCCTGGCCGCACTGCCAGCAGCCCAGCGCCAGGCCATGGGCCAGCGCGGCAAAGACTTTGTGCTGGCCCACCACACCTACCCGGTGCTGGCGCAGCGGTTTATTGCGGCGATGCAGCGGTGAACAGCGCCAAGCCACCCATGCAAGCGCCCGATGAAGCCGGCGCCGTGGCGCAGCGCTATGCCCGCCGGGGCGGGGCTGACCGCTACAGCTTTTTGCAGCCCGACGTGTGGCAATCCGTGCAAGAACGCCAGCGCGCCCTGCTGCGCCTGCTGGTCAAACAAGGCCTGACAGATCTCGCCCAATTGCATGTCCTGGAGGTGGGCTGCGGGGCCGGTGGCAACCTGCTGGAGCTGCTGCGCCTGGGCTTTGCGCCGCAACACCTGGCCGGCGCTGAGCTGCTGCCTGAGCGCCTGGCCCAGGCCCGCGCCGTGCTGCCACAGGCCGTCACGCTGTGGGGTGGGGATGCCACAGCGCTGCAGGTGGCGCCGGCCAGCCAGCACATCGTGCTGCAGTCCACCGTGTTTTCGTCACTGCTGGACGATGATTTTCAGCAACAGCTTGCCGCTGCCATGTGGCGCTGGGTGGCGCCGGGTGGTGGCGTGCTGTGGTACGACTTCACCGTCAACAACCCCCGCAACCGCGATGTGCGTGGCGTGCCGCTGGCGCGGGTGCGGCAGTTGTTTCCGCAGGCCCGCATCAGCAGCCGGCGGGTCACGCTGGCGCCACCCATTGCGCGTGCGGTGTGCCGCATCCACCCCGGGCTGTACCCGGTGTTCAATGCCTTGCCGCTACTGCGCACGCACCGGTTGATGTGGTTGGCCAAGGCGTGATGGGTGCTGTTTGCTGTGGTCGTGGCCAGCAACCTCCAACAACCCGCCAACCAGCTCAGTCCGCCGGGTCCATGCCCTGGAACACCTGTTCCATCGCCACACTGCAGCCCACGCTGCTGGCCTGCAGCACGGTGTCCTGGCTCATGTCACACAGCACCCAGCGGTCATCCGCGCCGCGCTGAAAGCCCTCTACCCGGCGCGTCTCCGGGTCCACCAGGATGTATTCCTGCAGTGAAACCAGGCGCCGGTACAGCGCAAACTTCTGGCTGCGGTCATAGGCCTGGGTGCTGGGGGACAGCACCTCAATCACCAGGGTGGGGGCACGCAAGGCCAGGTCTGCAGCCAGGTCTGACTTGCTGCAAGTGACCATCAAGTCGGGGTACAGCACCGTGTCGTCGGCGATCTGCAGTTTCAAGCCGGCGGCAAACACCTGGCACGGTGTGCCGTCCAACTGGTTGCCAATGTGCCGCACCAGGTTGGCGATGACCCGCTCATGCGTGCGCCGCCCGCCCACCATGGCAAACACCTCGCCCCGGTGGAACTCATTGCGGTCGGGCTGGGTGTTCTCCCAAGCCAAAAAATCATCCAGGCTCAATTTGTGGTGCACAAAGGCCATGCTGCATCCCTCCGATGCGTGATTGTGAGTGCAGCCCGGCAGCACCGGGACACGGCCTGATGGCACCGTAAAATTCCAGCCAACAATGACTGCCACCACCGCCCAAACCCTGCCCTTTTTGCCCTTCGCGCTGCCCGAAATCGGCGAAGACGACATCGCCGAGGTGGTGGACACCCTGCGCAGCGGCTGGATCACCACCGGCCCCAAAGCCAAGCGCTTTGAGGCTGATTTCAAGGCCTGGCTGGGCGACGCGGGCGACAACACAGACGGCCTGCACTGCATCGCCGTCAATTCGGCCACCGCCGGCCTGCACCTGGCACTGGAGGCCATTGGCATCGCCCCCGGTGACGAGGTGATCACCACCACCCACACCTTTACCGCCACCGCCGAAGTGGTGCGCTACCTGGGTGCCGACGTGGTGCTGGTGGACATTGACCCGGCCACCCTCAACATCAGCCCGGCGGCCATCGAGGCCGCGATCACACCCCGCACCAAGGCCATCCTGCCGGTGCACTACGCCGGCCTGGCGGCCGACATGCCTGCCATTCTTGACATCGCCCGCCGCCGCAATCTGCGGGTGGTGGAGGACGCCGCCCACGCGCTGCCCACCACCAGCGCCGGCCAGCGCATCGGCACCCTGGCCAGTGACGCCACGGTGTTCAGCTTTTACGCCAACAAAACCATCACCACCGGTGAGGGCGGCATGCTGGTGACACGCGACGCTGCACTGGCCAAGCGCGCGCAGGTGATGCGCCTGCACGGCATGAGCCGCGATGCGTTTGACCGCTTCACCGCCACCGTGCCCAGCTGGTATTACGAGATCGTGGCGCCGGGCTTCAAGTACAACCTGACCGACATCGCCGCCGCGCTGGGCATCCACCAGTTGAAGCGGGCGCATGCGTTTGCGCAGCACCGCGAGGCCATCGCTGCCCGCTACAACGCCGCGTTTGCCGATCTGCCGGTGATCACCGCACCCGTGGCACCAACCGGTGAGCTGCACCCCTGGCACCTGTACGTGCTGCGCCTGCTGCCGGCCGCCGGCATCCAGCGCGATGTGTTCATCGAGCGGCTGTTTGCACTGGGCATTGGCTGCAGCGTGCACTACATCCCCTTGCACCTGCAGCCCTATTGGCGTGACCGCTACACGTTGCAGGCCGCTGATTTTCCGGCCAGCCAGCAGGCTTATGAGCAGATGTTGAGCCTGCCCATCTACAGCCGCATGGGCGCGCAAGACGTGGACCGTGTGATTGCTGCGGTGCGCAGCCTGCTGGCGCGTCCTTAAGGCGCTGCCGTCAGGCGCTTGCCACCACCGCATGGCCAAACGCCTGTTTGATCTGCTTGGCGCTGGTTTGGCGCTGCTGCTGCTGGCACCGCTGCTGCTGCTGCTGGCACTGGCTATCCGGCTGGATTCAGCCGGCCCGGTGTTCTTTCGGCAAGAGCGGGTGGGGCGTTTTGGGATGCTGTTCCGCATCCACAAGTTCCGCACCATGCGGGTGGATGCGCCAGCGCTGGGCCTGCCACTCACGGTGGGCCGTGATGCGCGCATCACCCGTGTGGGCCACTGGTTGCGTCACTACCGGTTGGATGAACTGCCGCAGTTGTTGGATGTGCTGCTGGGCCGCATGAGCCTGGTGGGCCCGCGGCCCGAGGTGCCACGCTACGTGGCGCACTACCCGGCCGCGCTG
>JANPOW010000158.1:0-15652 GCA_031428185.1 Betaproteobacteria bacterium
GGGGGGGCCCAACCCCGGGTGGGGGGTTGTTGGGGTTGCCAATTTGGCCGCCATGGGGTATTGTTGTGGGGGGGTGGGCGGGGGGGGGGGGGGGGGTGGGGGGGGGTGGGCTGCGCGGGGAAAACGTCCAGCGTGCCGGCGGCTGCGGCCAAGCCACTGCCCCGGACCAGCAGGTGTTCGGCAAAGTCGCACAGGCTGGCATGCACCCGGGTGCCGGGCACCTGGCTGGCAATCTGCTGCAGCGCGTCGGCGTCCAGCCCGGCGGCGCGGCCGCTGCGCACCAGGTGCGGCTCACAGCCAGCGGCGTGGGCGGCTTGCAAGTCCCGCAGGGTGTCGCCCACCAGCGGCACGTGCTTCAAGTCAATGCTGTAACGCTTGCCGATGTCGCGCATCAGGCCGGGCAGTGGTTTGCGGCAGTCGCACTGGTCTTCGGGGGTGTGGGGGCAGCAAAACACCGCGTCGACGCGGCCCCCCACCGCCGCCAGCAGCGTGAGCATGTGGGCATGCACGGCATTGAGCTGGGCCATGTCGATCATGCCCCGGCCAATGCCCGACTGGTTGGTGGCCACCACCACATGCCAGCCGGCGTGGTTGAGCTTTGATACCGCCTCCAGCGCACCGGGGATCTGGTACCACTCCTCGGGGTCCTTGACATGGTCGTCGCGGAAGTCGTTGAGGACGCCGTCCCTGCCCAGGATCACCAGTTTGACGACGGGTTGCATGTGCTGGCGTGGCCGGTTGGGTTCAAGAAGCGAGGCGGGCCAAGTCGGCCACCCGGTTCATGGAAGCATGCAGCGTGCCCAGCAGCGCCAGCCGGTTGGTGCGCAGTGCGGCGTCATTGGCGTTGACCATCACCGTCTCAAAAAATGCATCCACTGGAGTTTTGAGTGCGGCCAAGGCCTGCAACGAGGCGGTGTAGTCACCCGCTGCAAACGCGGCATCGGCCTGTGGCGCCACGCTGGCCAGCGCGGCATGCAGCGCGGCCTCAGCCGGCTCCACCAGCAGCGCCGGGTTGACCGGTGTGGCGCCGACGGTGTCGGATTTTTTCAGGATGTTGCCCACCCGTTTATTGGCAGCGGCCAACGGTGCGGCCTCAGCCAACGCTGCAAAGGCGCGCACTGCGGCAAGGCGCTTGGGCACATCACCAAGGCGTGTGGGCTGCAGTGCCAGCACGGCATCAACCTCTTGTGCGCTAAAGCCTTGCTCGCGCAGTTGCACCGCCAGCCGGTCGGTGATGAAGGCCTTGAGCGGCGCGGCGGCCGGGGTGTTGCGGTGGGTCTCGGCAAACACGCCTTCGGCGGCGCCGATCAGCGCATCCAGCTCCAGCGGCAGGTTTTTCTCGATCAGGATGCGCAACACACCCAGGGCCTGGCGGCGCAGCGCGAATGGGTCTTTGTCGCCAGTGGGCAACTGGCCGATGCCAAACAGACCGACCAACGTCTCCAGCTTGTCGGCCAGCGCCAGCACGGTGCCGGTGTGGTTGCGCGGCAGGCTGTCACCGGCAAAACGCGGTTTGTAGTGGTCCTCGATCGCGATGGCCACACCGTCGCGCAGGCCCTCAAAACGGGCGTAATAACTGCCCATCGTGCCCTGCAACTCGGGGAACTCGCCCACCATGTCGGTCAGCAAATCGGTCTTGGCCAGCAGCGCGGCTTGGGCTGCCTTGCTGTCCAGCACCTCAAACTGGTCTTTGGCCTCCACCGTGTACGGCAGGGTGGCCGCGCGCATCTGGTTGACGATGCGATGCGCGATGGCTTGAACCCGCAGCGCCCGCTCACCCTGGCTGCCCAGCTTGCCGTGGTAGACCACGCGGTGCAGGCCGTCAACGCGGGAGGCCAGCGTTTTTTTGCGGTCCTGGTCGAAGAAGAACTTGGCGTCCGCCAGGCGCGGCCGCACCACCCGCTCATTGCCGCAGATCACCGCGCTGGCGTCCGCCGGGCGGATGTTGCTGACCACGGCAAATTGGTGGGTCAGCTTGCCGGCCGGGTCCAACAACGGGAAGTATTTTTGGTTCGCCTTCATGGTCAGGATCAGGCACTCGGCCGGCACTGCCAAAAACTCGGGCTCAAACTGGCACAGCAGCACGTTGGGCCGCTCCACCAGCGCGGTCACTTCGTCGAGCAACGCGCCGTCTTGAATCGGCTGCAGGCCGCTACCGGCGCGGTTGGCCACGGCGGCCAACTGGCGCACGATCTCGGCCCGGCGGTCGGCAAAGCTGGCGATCACCGCGCCCTCATCGGCCAACTGCTGGGCGTAGCTGTCGGCATGGCGCAGCACCACCGGGTTGACGGCTGCTTCGAACCGGTGGCCCTGGGTGTTGCGGCCGGCTTGCAGGCCCAGCACCGACACCGGCACCACCTGGTCCCCGTGCAGCGCCACCAGGCCGTGGGCCGGGCGCACGAAGTGGACAGTGGTCCAGCCCGGGCGGAAATCAGGCCCGCTGCCAGACTCCAACTGGTAGCTCATTTCTTTGGGGATGGGCAGCTTGGCAATCGCGTGGTTGATGGCTTTTTGCAGGCCCTCAGCCAGCGTGGCACCGGGCACGGTGCTGTCGAGAAACAGCGCGTCGGCCTTGCCATCAGGTGCCCGTTTCAGGCCAGGCACGGCTGAGGCATTCGCGCCCAGTGCCGCCAGCTTTTTCAGCAAGGCCGGGGTGGCGTTGCCGGAGGCGTCCAGCGCCACGGCCACGGGCATCAGCTTTTGCAGCACGCTGCGGTCGGCGGCATTGCTGGCCACCGCTGTGACATGCACCGCCAGCCGGCGCGGTGACGCAAACGGCGTGGCCACTGCATCCGCCGGCGCCAGGCCTTGCGCCTGCAGCGCGCTGGCCACACCAGTGGCAAAGGCCTCACCCAGTTTTTTCAGCGCCTTGGGCGGCAGCTCCTCAACAAACAGTTCAACCAGCAAGTTGTTGGTGGTGACAGTCATGGCATCAGGCCGCTTTCTTCAGGGCAATCTGCGCCAGCACATCGGCCGCCCAGTCTTTGGGCGCCATCGGGAACCCCAGCCTCGCCCGGCTGTCCAGATAGCTTTGCGCCACCGCCCGCGCCAGGTTGCGGATGCGGCCGATGTAGGCGGCGCGCTCCGTCACGCTGATGGCGCCACGCGCGTCCAGCAGGTTGAAGCTGTGGCCGGCCTTGAGCAACTGCTCATACGCCGGCAACGCCAGTTCTGCGGTCATCAGGTGCTTGGACTGCTTTTCGTGCGCGTTGAACGCCAACAGCAAAAAATCCACATCGCTGTGCTCAAAGTTGTAGGTACTTTGCTCCACCTCGTTTTGGTGAAACACATCACGATATTTCAGACCATCCGTGTACTCCAGGTCAAACACGTTGTCCACGCCCTGCAAATACATCGCCAGCCGCTCCAGGCCGTAGGTGATCTCGCCGCTGATGGGCTTGCAGTCAATCCCGCCCACTTGCTGGAAGTAGGTGAATTGCGTCACCTCCATGCCGTTGAGCCACACCTCCCAGCCCAGGCCCCAGCAGCCGAGTGTGGGGTTCTCCCAATCGTCCTCGACAAAGCGGATGTCGTTTTGCTTCAAGTCGAAACCCACCGCTTCCAACGAGCCCAGGTACAACTCCAGGATGTTGGCCGGGGCGGGTTTCAGCACCACCTGGTATTGGTAGTAATGCTGCAGCCGATTCGGGTTGTTGCCGTAGCGGCCGTCTTTTGGGCGGCGGCTGGGCTGCACGTAGGCGGCCTTCCACGGCTCGGGGCCTAACGCGCGCAAGAAGGTGGCGGTGTGGCTGGTGCCGGCACCCACCTCCATGTCGTAGGGCTGCAGCAGTGCGCAGCCCTGTTGCGACCAATAGTCTTGCAGGCGGAGGATCAGTTGCTGGAAGTTGAGCATGGCGGGCCGCCTGGGGCGATCTTCGGAGCACGGATTGGGGAGGCGCGCGATGCTGGCGGGCTGGCCGTGCAGTGACACGTGTCAGCACACCACCAGCACCGGGCAGATCGGGCGGTGTAGCGCTTGAGTTTACTGGCCGGCCCGGCGCCGAACCCGCCACCCAACAGGCCAGGCCAGGCCCAGCACGGCCACTGCCCACAGCGGGCCCAGCGCGCCCAGTGGCCAGGCGCCCGCCGTGGCTGACCAGCGTGCAAACGGCGTCAAGCCTTGCCGGCCCTGCACTGTGCTGGTCAGCACTGCACGGGTGAATGGCGGCAGTTGCGCGGTCACCCGGCCACGGTGGTCAATCACAGCCGTGGCACCGGTATTGGTGGCGCGCAGCGTGGGCCGCTGCAGTTCCAGGCTGCGCAGCCGCGATATTTGCAGATGTTGCGGCACGGCAATGGTGTCGCCAAACCAGCCGATATTGCCGACGTTGGCCAGGATGGTGGGCGCTGCTGCCGCATCGGCAAAGCGCAGCGCCAGCGCCTCACCAAACAAATCCTCGTAGCAGATGTTGGGTGCCACCCGCTCACCCCGCACGCTGAACGACGGCGCGTTGATCGGCCCCCGGTTGAAATCTCCCAGCGGGATGTTCATCAGCGTGGTGAACCAGCGGAAACCGGTGGGGATGAACTCGCCAAACGGCACCAGGTGGAATTTGTCGTAGCGGTAGGCGGGCACAGCCCCGCTTGCCGCAGCGCTGGCTGACGACAAACCCAGCACCGAATTGGTGTAGCCCTGCTCAAAACTGCCCAGCGGCACGCCGACCAGCGCGGCTGGCCCATCTGGCCGGCTGAAGTGGTCTTGCAGGGCGGCCCAGTAGCCCGGCGACAACTCGTCCAGTTGCTCGGGCAGCAGCGGCACTGCGGTTTCAGGCGCCAGCACCAGATCGGCCTGCGCCGCCAGCAGCGCCTGCGCCACCCAGGCCAGGCTGGCGGGCAGGTGCTCGGCAGCAAATTTTTCATCCTGCGCCACATTGGTTTGCAGCAGCGCCACGCGCAGGCTGGCACCACCGGGCTGGCTGGGCTGGGTGAAGTCGGGCGCGCCGCGCCAGATGGTCCAGCCAGCGCAACTGGCCAGCAGGCCCAAGGCCAGGCTGATGGCCAGCACGGCGGAGCGGTGCCGAGCCGTCGTCGCCAGCGCGCGGGGCGGCTGATCTGGCGCCAGCGCGCCGCGCCGTGCTGGCCACAGTGCCGCTACCCCCAACCCCAAGCCTGCTGCCACCCAGGCCACCAGCGCGCCCAGGCCATAACCGCCCAGCCACGGCGCCAGCAGCGCCAGCGGGCCGTCCACCTGGCTGTAACCGGTGGCAGCCCACGGGAACCCGGTAAACCACACCGCCCGCGCCAGCTCAGCGGCCAGCCAGGCAGCGGCAAAACGGCAGCTGTCTTGCAGCGGCCGGCCACTGCGCCGGTGCGCCACCCAGGCCATGGCGCCGGCCAGGTACAGCGACAACGCAGCGCACAGCGCCAGCACCGCCAGCGCCGCCAGCGGTGCCGGCAGGCCGCCGTAACGGTGCAGGCTGATGAACAACCACCAGGTGGCCGCCACCAACCAGGCACAGCCAAACGCCCAGCCCAGCGCTGCGGCGCGGCGCATGCTGGCGCCGTACACCAACCAGGCCAGCAGTGCGATGGCGGCAAAGGGCAGCGGCCAGGCGGCGGGTTGTACACAAGCCCAGGTTTGCAGCGCGCCGGCCGCGCCGGCCAGCAGCAGGCCGGGTACACCGGCAAGCGCAGGCCGGCCGCGCCGCCCAGCGGCCGTGCTCAAACGCGCGGCCCGCCCGCCAACGTGGCCTGCCGCGCCACCCGGAACCAACGCACCGCGCCACCCCGGGTCAGCATGACTTGAAAGCTCAAGCCCTCAGCGGCGGTGGATTCACCCCGCCGTGGCACCCGGCCCAGCCCATGGGCAATCAGCCCGCCGATGGTGTCAAACACATCCTCAGGCAGATGGGTGCCAAAGGCCGCGTTGACGGCACTGATGTCGGTGTCACCAGCCACCCGGTGGCTGCCGTCGGCCAGGGTGTAGATGCCGTTGTCGGCGGCGGTGGTGTCGAGGTCAAACTCGTCCTCGATCTCACCAACGATCTCCTCCAGCACGTCCTCGATCGTGATCAACCCGGCGGTGCGGCCAAACTCGTCCACCACCATCGCCAGGTGGTTGCGGTTGGAGCGGAAATCACGCAGCAGCTCGTTCAGGTTTTTGCTCTCGGGCACAAACAGCGCCGGCCGCAGCAGGGTGCGCAGGTTCAGGCCGGGTGAGCGCTGCAGCTTGAGCAAATCCTTGCTCATCAAAATGCCGATGATGTTTTCGCGCTCGCTCTCAAACACCGGGAAACGCGAATGCGCGGTCTCGATCACCGCGTGCAGCAACTCGTCATACGGCGCGTCGATGTCCAGCATGTCCATGCGGGGTGCTGCCACCATCACATCACCGGCGCTCATCTCGGCCATGCGCAGCACCCCTTCCAGCATCACCCGGCTCTCGGGTGCGATCAGCTCACGCTGCTCGGCGTCGGCCAGGGTGGCCAACAGCTCGCGGGTGGAATCAGGGCCGGGGGAGAGGAACTCCACCAGCCGCACAAACAGGCCACGCTTGTCGTGCCTGGTCTCGCCGCGCGTGTCACCACGTGCGTCGCTGCGGCCATCGCCGGGTTTGTCTCCACGCCGGTCGGCGTGGGCTGCACCCGCACGTTGCGGCGGGCGTCCAGAAGGAGGTTCTGACACAAGCGGTGTCGGTGGTGGCGATGGTTGAGAATACCGCAACAAAATCTTGCGACGTTGGTACGCATCTGTATAAAAATACAGCCCGCACGGAAATCAGTCCTCGCGCCGCATAAAAGGGCCAGCCCCCCCATGAGCCAGAACATCACCCGCCGCAGCGTTGATCTGACCATTGCGGCGCGGGGCCAGACCATCCCCGTCGGCCAGACAACCCACCAGGCTGATCGGCAGGCCCCCCGCCCTATCGCCATTGATTTATTTGCCGGCGCAGGCGGTCTGTCGCTTGGCTTCGAGCAAGCCGGCTTCGACGTGGCGGCGGCGATTGACATTGATCCCGTGCATTGCGCAACGCATGCCTTCAATTTCCCGCACAGCCACGCCATTTGCGCCAGCGTGGCTGACCTGTCGGGCGCTGAAATTCGACGCCGTGCTGGCATTGGCCTGCGCGACGTGGATGTGGTTTGCGGTGGTGCGCCGTGCCAGGGTTTCTCGTTGATGGGCAAGCGTGCGCTTGACGATCCGCGCAACCAACTGGTGTTTCACTTTGTGCGGCTGGTCAGTGAATTGCAACCACGTTATTTTGTTTTCGAAAACGTCAAAGGCTTGACCCTGGGGCCACACAAGCGTTTTCTGGATGAATTAATGGATGCGCTGGAAGCCAGCGGGTATGCCGTGCAGCGTAGTTTTCAGGTGCTCAACGCGGCGGCATTTGGCGTGCCGCAGGACAGGCGGCGCTTGTTCTTGTTGGGTGCGCGCGCCGGTCTCAATCTGCCCGACTACCCACAACCCAGCGCACCAACGACAGTGGCCGATGCAATTGCCGATCTGCCCGACGCGGATGCGTTTGATGCCTTGTGGCACAGCGACGAAACTCAGGTGCAGTTCCGCAGCAGCAACCGCTATGCCCGCCGTTTGCGTGGCCTGGAGGTTGACCCGGATGATTTCAGCCCGCCCAGGGCATTCAATACTGGTTGGCTCACATCAAGCCGGCGCACTGGGCACACGGCCCTGTCGCGCCAGCGCTTCGAGGCCACGGAAGCCGGCAAAACCGAACCGGTCAGCCGATTTCGCAAACTCGATTTGGCAGGGCTGTGCAACACCCTGCGCGCTGGCACGGACAGCGCGCGCGGCGCGTTCACCTCGCCCAGGCCAATTCACCCGGTATTTCCACGGGTGATCACGGTGCGTGAGGCGGCGCGCCTGCACTCCTACCCTGACTGGTTTCGTTTCCACACCACCAAATGGCATGGATTCCGGCAGATCGGTAACTCGGTGCCACCGCTGCTGGCCCGGGCCGTGGCCGCCGAGTTGTGCAAGGTGCTCGGCCACCAACCCAAGCGCCCGGCGGCGCGCGTGGCGCTGGGTGATGTGCGCCTGCTGCAACTCGACATGAGCGAGGCGTGTGCGTTGTTCAAGGTTGCTCGAAACGTGATCGCCCAGCGAACCCGCAAATCGAAAGCCACACTGGCGGCAGCGGCTGGCCAAACGGTGGCGGGGCTTCAAGAAGGCCTTGTTTGGGACACGGAAACCGCGTGAACACCAAACCCGCCAATCGCTACGAGGTTGTCATTTCGGCCATTTTTCGAGACCATTTCCGCCCGGGTATTGATCGCTTCGAGTTCACCCGTGATGCTTTTGTCGCCAAGGCCGACGCGCTTGGCATCGCCGCGATCAAGAACCTCGGCGACATCATCTATTCGTTCAAGTTTCGACGGCCATTGCCGGCCGACATCCTGGCAACCCAGCCTGACGGGCTGGTTTGGTCAATCCGCAACGTCGGCATTGCCAAGTATCAATTTCGGTTGGGCAAGGCATCCCGGGTGCATCCCAATGCGCAACTGATCACCATCAAGCTGCCTGATGCCACCCCTGAAATCATCACTGCCTATGCGCTCGGCGATGAGCAGGCGCTGCTGGCCCGCGTACGCTACAACCGGCTGATTGACACCTTTCTGGGCATTACCACTTACTCGCTTCAAAACCACCTGCGCACCACGGTCAAGCACATGGGGCAGATCGAGATCGACGAAATCTATGTCGGCATCGACAAACACGGTCGGCAGTATGTTGTGCCGGTACAGGCCAAGGGCGGTGATGATCACCATGGCCCAGCGCAGACTGAACAAGACATCGCCTGCTGCGCAGAGAAATTCCCCGGCCTGATCTGCCGGCCAGTGGCTGCGCAGTTCATGCAGGACGGGCGGATCGCGATGTTCGAGCTGACGCTGGAAGGCGACGAGCTGCGCATCGTCGAGGAGAAACACTATCAACTCCTGCCCGCGCAGGCCATCACGGCACAAGACTTGGCGACATACCGAATGCGCAGCCCGTGAGCAGTCCACTGGTTGGCCAAAAGTCAGCCCGCCGCCAACCATGCGCCAGGTCAATTTGCCACGCCAATTGCCCAGTTCCACAACGCGGGCGTGAACCTGCGCTACCCTGGGCAGGCTTGGCAGGCAGTGATTACCGGCTGAGGCTTCATGCAACGTGCGGCTCCCCCGGGCTTGAACCGCGATGTTTCAGCCTCAAATACCATCGCTGTTTACGGGGCACCTGCAGCTCGCGACGCTCAAGGTGGCCAGCCCGCCATCACACAACCCACAACCCCATCGGATCCACCATGTCGGTAGGCCTCATTCCTGCAACCATCCTGACGGGCTTTTTGGGCTCGGGCAAAACCACCCTGCTCAAGCGGGTGCTCAGTGAGCACCACGGGCAAAAAATCGCGGTGATCGAAAACGAGTTCGGTGAAGAAAACATCGACAACGAGATCCTGGTGGCCGACACCACCGAGCAGATCATCCAGATGAACAACGGCTGCGTCTGCTGCACCATCCGCGAGGATTTGCGCACCACGCTGGCTGACCTGGCCGCCAAGCGCCGCCGTGGTGAGCTGCAATTCGACCGGGTGGTGATCGAGACCACCGGCCTGGCCGACCCCGGCCCGGTGGCGCAGACCTTTTTCATGGACGACGAGATTGCCGAGAGCTACCTGCTCGACTCCATCCTGACTCTGGTTGACGCCAAGCACGCGGACAGCCAGCTTGACACCCGGCAAGAGGCCCGCCGCCAGGTGGGCTTTGCCGACCAGATCTTCATCAGCAAAAGTGAGCTGGTGGACGCGGCCGAATTGGCTGCGCTGATGCACCGCATCAAGCACATGAACCCGCGCGCGCCGCAGCAAAAAGTGCACTTTGGTGAGGTGCCGATCAGCAGCGTGTTCGACCTGAAGGGCTTCAACCTGAATGCCAAACTGGAGATTGACCCCGACTTTTTGACCGAGAGCGGGCATGCGCATGCGGCGCCTGCACAGGCGCACGATCATGGCCACGACGACCACGCCCACCACGACCACGCGCCCGGCGAGGCCTGCGACCATCCGGCGCACAAAACCCACCACCACGCGCACGATGACGACGTCAAGTCCTTCGCCTTCCGCGCCGACAAGCCGTTCAATGCCGCCAAGCTGGAGGACTTTCTCGGCTCCATCGTGCAGGTCTACGGCCCCAAGATGCTGCGCTACAAGGGTGTGCTGTACATGAAGGGCAGTGACCGCAAGGTGGTGTTCCAGGGGGTGCACCAGTTGATGGGCAGTGACCTGGGCCCCAAGTGGATGCCGAACGAGAAAAAGCAGTCAAAAATGGTGTTCATCGGCATCGACTTGCCCAAGGACATCCTGTTACAAGGATTGGAAGGCTGCCTCGTCTGAGGTGGCGCTTTAGGCGCCTGCGGGCGTGGCTACAATCCGCGCCGCCCTATGCGACGCGGCAGATTCACAGGCCGTGGCGGACAACAGGTAAAACGCCACTGCGAGGAGTCCCGAAGTGAGCAAGACCACGGTCAAAGTCCCGAATCCCCCCGCCGCCAGCACGCCTGCCACCCTGGATCAACCCGTGGCCAAAGCGGCGGCCAAAGCCGCCGACAAAGCCCAGGCCAAGCCTGTGGTGACAGCCGCCGCGCCCAAGCCAACGGCCAAGGCTGGCAGCAAAGCCAGCGGCACCAAAACCGCCGCCCCGGCACCGGCCACCAGCCGGTTTGCCGAACGATTTGCACCGCCGAGACCACCTGCCCGTGGCTACCCTGAACTGATGGAAACCGTGCGCATTGCCCACAAGGCCGACCCCAAGCTGGTGAACGCCTGGAAGACCAAGCTGGGCCGTGACCTGACCGAGCCTGAGCTGCTGGCCATGCCCGAGGCCGAGTACATGAATGACAAGCAGCTGGAGTTTTTCCGCGCCCGGCTGCAGGTGCTCAGGGACGACCTGCTGTCCAACGCTGGCGAGACAACCGAGCACCTGCGTGAAGACACCTCCATCGTGCCCGACCCGGCCGACCGCGCGACCATCGAAGAAGAGCACGCACTAGAGCTGCGCACCCGCGACCGCGAGCGCAAGCTGCTCAAGAAGATCACCCAGTCGCTGGGCCGCATCGAAGCCAGCGACTACGGCTTTTGCGACGAAACCGGTGAACCCATCGGCCTGGGCCGGCTGCTGGCACGGCCCACTGCCACGCTGTCACTCGAAGCGCAACAGCGCCGCGAGATGAAGCAGAAGATGTTTGGCGATTGAGGCTGCGGCCCGTGTCCGCTGTGCTGTTGACTGACACCGCTCCGGTGCGCCGCTGGCATTCCTGATCGACATGGCTGACCCCAAGGACGGCAAGAGCTTTTTCCAGAAGGTAGTGCGTTTCGTGGCCAACCCGGCCACGGACTGGTCGGACGTCGCCACCCGGCCAGATGACGTGCAGGACCTGGAGAAGTCCGAGCTCAAGGCCATGGTCGAGCGCAAACGGCGCAATGACTTTGTGCGCAAGCGTGAGTTCGACACCCTGCGCAAGCTGCGCCGCGATGGCTTGTCGCCCGAGCAGTTGGCTGCCCTGGGCGGCTCGTCCAAAGCGGATGACTCCGACCTGCGGCTGGGCGACAACGGCGTGGGCGCGCGCGCCGATGTGGGCGTCAAGGCCAAGATCGACGAGATTGAGCAGCAGATGGTGGGCGACGGCATGCGCCGCGATGCACCACCGCTGCGCCGGCCGTCGCCGCCGCCGCCGCCGCCGCGCGCGGTGCCCACCGCCGCCCAGCGGCCCACTGATTTTTACAACGCCCCCACCGAACCGGTCTCGTTTGACCCCAGCCGCACGGCACCGGTGGCAGGGCAGGCCGCGCATCCGTCACTGGACCACCTGCCGCCCTTGTCCGCGCTGGACTTTGCGGCGCCCATGCCACCCGCCACCATGACCGGTGGCATGGCCCCGCTGAGTGGTGGCCATGCCAGCGGCCGTGGTGTGCCCATGCCGTCGGATGCGGCGGCACGGGCTGCGGCAGCGGCGCCGCCCTGGGCCAAACCGGCCAGCCCGGCGCCGGGGCGCGCGCCGTCGCTGTTTGGCGCGGCTGGCCTGACACTGGCCGAGCCCACCACCGCAGCCAGCGGCCTGCCCAGGGCCGATCTGAGTTTTGATGCCAGCAGCCAGTTTGCTGTTGAGGTCAACGAGCTGGTGCATGACCCGGAGCTGGACGAGGCGGTGATCTCGTTTGCCAACGCCGATTTCAGCCATTGCGAGCAGGCCCTGGCCCAGCTGTGCAAGCCCAACGCGGCGCGCCACCTGCATGCCGACACCTGGCATGTGCTGCTGGACCTGTACCGCGCCACCGGCCAGCAAATGAAGTTCGACGCGCTGTCGCTCGACTACGCCCACCTGTTTGGCAAGTCATCTCCGCAGTGGTATTCATTGCCCAAGCGGGTGGCTGACTCGGCTGCCGACGAGCGGCCCAATACAAGCGGTGTCAAGGGCGATGTGGGGTGGGTCAGCCCGGCGCAGCTGGATGTGGACGCGGTGGCGCGGCTGCATTCGGCCACGCTGCAGTTGCCGCTGCCCTGGGTGCTGGACTGGTCGGCCGTGCGGCAGGTGGACGCTGAAGCCGCGTCACAGCTGCACTTGCTGCTCAAGCAATGGGCACCACAGGCCATCGACATGCGCTGGATGGCGTCTGACCGCCTGTTGTCGGCACTGCAAGAAGCCGCCCCCACGGGTGTGCGTGATGCTGACCCCGCTTTCTGGATGGCCAGGCTGGAGGCCTTGCGTCTGGCCAACCGGCCAGACCAGTTTGACGAGACCGCCATCGATTACTGCGTGACGTATGAGGTCTCGCCGCCGTCCTGGGAGCGCGCCCACTGCCAGGTGCGCACCACCGGCGCCAGCAACTCCACCACCACACCGCCGCCGCTGTCCATCGTGGGTGAGGTGAGCTCGATGTTCATGGAGTCCGGCCTGCAAGATGACCCGCAGAGCGGCCAACAGGTCAGCACGGTGGATTTGTCAGGCCAGTTGGCCGGTGACATCAGTGCCACCCTGGCGCAGCTGGACCGCAAGCTGGGCGCTGCCACGCTGGTGCAGGTGTCGTGCGCGCGGCTGATCCGGGTTGATTTCATTGCCGCCGGTGACCTGCTGAACTGGGTGCTGGCCAAGCGTACCGAGAGCCGCAACATCACCTTTGTTGACGCCCACCGGCTGGTGGCGCTGTTCTTCGGGGCCATGGGCATCAACGAGCACGCCAGGGTGCTGGTGCCGCGCGAGTAGCGCCGCCCAGCCCCGTGTTGCCGCGCCCACGGGCGCAAGCTCATCTTTCAACAGGCATCGGCATGGACTCCTTCCACGGCACCACCATCGTCAGCGTGCGCCGGCAAACCCCGCAAGGCTGGCAAGTTGCGCTGGGCGGCGACGGCCAGGTCACGCTGGGCAACATCATCGTCAAGGCCGGTGCACGCAAGGTGCGCAAGCTGCACCGCGACCAGGTACTGGCCGGTTTTGCCGGCGCCACCGCCGATGCCTTTACGCTGTTTGAGCGCTTCGAGGCCAAGCTGGAAAAACACCAGGGCCACCTGACACGCGCCGCCGTGGAACTGACCAAGGATTGGCGCACCGACCGCGTGCTGCGCCGCCTTGAGGCCATGCTGGCGGTGGCCGACCGCGAGACCAGCCTGATCATCACCGGCAACGGCGATGTGCTGGAGCCTGAGCACGGCATCGTGTCCATCGGCTCAGGTGGTGCGTATGCCCAGGCGGCTGCGCGGGCGCTGCTGGCCCACACCACACTCAGCGCGCAAGACATCGTCAAGCAGGCGCTGGTGATTGCCGGTGACCTGTGCATCTACACCAACCAGAACCACACCATCGAGGTGTTGGCATGAGCGACACCGGCAGCACATCCGACAGCACATCCGACAGCACATCCGACAGCACATCCGGCAGCGCATCGGCCAGCGCATCGGCCAGCGAATCCGTCAGCCCAACGGCCCGCCCCACGATGGGCATGACGCCGCAAGAAGTGGTGGCCGCGCTGGATGACCACATCGTTGGCCAGGCCGCCGCCAAACGGGCGGTGGCAATTGCGCTGCGCAACCGCTGGCGGCGCCAGCAGGTGGCGGGCGCGCTGCGGGCCGAGATCACGCCCAAGAACATCCTGATGATCGGCCCCACCGGCGTGGGCAAAACCGAGATCGCACGCCGCCTGGCGCGGCTGGCCGGTGCCCCCTTCATCAAGGTGGAGGCCACCAAGTTCACCGAGGTGGGCTATGTGGGCAAGGATGTGGACAGCATCATCCGCGACCTGATGGACATCGCCGTCAAGCAGACCCGCGAGGCGGCGATGAAGCGCCAGCGCGCACGGGCGGAAGACGCTGCCGAGGACCGCGTGCTGGACGTGCTGGTGGCGCCGGCGCGTGACATCCGCAATGACATCCGCAATGACATCGGCTTCAGCCCGGCCGCCGCAGCACCCGACAACACCGCCCGCCAGGTGTTGCGCAAGCGCCTGCGTGAGGGCCTGCTGGCGGACAAGGAGATCACGCTGGACCTGGCCGAGCCACGCGGCGCGATGGAGATCATGGCGCCGCCCGGCATGGAGGACATGGCCGAGCAGCTCAAAGGCCTGTTCTCGCAGGCCGGCGCGGGCAAGAAGGCCAGCCGCAAGCTCAAGATCAGCGAGGCGCTCAAGCTGCTGGTGGACGAAGAAGCCGCCAAGCTGGTGAACGATGACGAGATCAAGGCCGAGGCGCTGGCCAATGCCGAGAACAACGGCATCGTCTTCATCGACGAGATCGACAAGGTGACCAGCCGCAGCGACAGCAGCGGCCCCGAGGTGTCGCGCCAGGGTGTGCAGCGTGACCTGCTGCCGCTGGTGGAGGGCACCACGGTGACCACCAAGCACGGTCTGGTGCGCACCGACCACATCCTGTTCATCGCCTCAGGCGCTTTCCACCTGGCCAAGCCGAGTGATCTGATCCCCGAGCTGCAAGGCCGCTTCCCGATCCGGGTCGAGCTGCAGCCGCTGTCGGTGGATGACTTCGAGGCCATCCTGGTCAGCACCCACGCCAGCCTGATCAAGCAATACCAGGCCTTGCTGGCCACTGAAGGGCTGACGCTGGTGTTGGCGCCCGACGCCATCCGCCGGCTGGCGCAAATTGCGTTTGATGTGAACGAGCGCACCGAGAACATCGGCGCGCGCCGCCTGGCCACGGTGATGGAGCGCTTGCTGGACGACGTGAGCTTTGATGCCCCCAACCGCAGCGGCCAGACCGTGCACATCGATGCCGCAGCGGTGGACGCCAAACTGGGTGAGTTGTCGCGCAACGAGGATTTGTCACGCTTCATCCTGTGATGCGCCGATGACGTCCGACCTGTCGCGCCGCGTCCAAAACGGGCCACTGCGGGGCTTGCGCCGGGCGCCGGGTGAACCGGCACAGGCCCGGCGGGTGGAGCAACACTGGCGCTGGCCCACCCGGCTGGCGCCGGCCATATCAGCGCACTGCGGCAAAAGCTGGCGGCCGTGCGGCCACCGCCGCCGTGACGCCGCAGCCTGGCGCTACAGCGCCAGCCGGTGCGACTGCATCGCCAGCAGGCCGTCAAAGATGAGCGAGTCCACCAGCTCGTGCTCGATGGCCAGCCAGGGCGCCACCTTCCAGCCGGCACCACCGGTCATCAGCGTGACCGGCACCTGGCCGCTGCGCTGCTGCAAATGGCGGTGCATGCGCTC